>CAYRMO010000012.1:0-38203 GCA_964425355.1 uncultured Algimonas sp.
AGTGTAACCTATGTGTCCGGTATGAAGTGCTACCTATGTCTCAGGAAGCTCAAAATTTCAGAAATAGGCATATTAGTTTTGTGTGGCTGAACTGCCGCATCGACTTTGGAGATCAAGCCGCTATATGGCCTTCCATCATGGTATCGCGCGCTAAATCAGTAGAATATTGGTTATTGATCATGCTTGTGCTTGTCGCGGCTATGATTGTTATAGGCGGGGCTACCCGGTTAACAAATTCAGGCCTATCTATTACCGAATGGGCCCCGATAAAAGGCGCATTGCCGCCACTTTCGCATGACGCTTGGTTGGCCGAGTTTGAAAAATACAAGCAAATTCCAGAATTCGAAGCCGAACATCCGGATATGGATATTGCGGGTTTTAAATATATTTATTTCTGGGAATGGGGACATCGCCAATTAGGTCGTTTGATTGGCTTGGTCTATGTTGTGCCACTCTTTCTATTCTGGATTACAAAGCGACTTCCGAATGGCAAGCATGGGCGCTTCTTTGGGATTGCGGTCCTAATTGGTTTACAGGGCGCTGTTGGATGGTGGATGGTCTATAGCGGATTACAAGAGGGTATGGTTGATGTCAGCCAATATCGTTTGGCGACGCATTTGGGTCTCGCTTTTATAATTCTAGCCGCGCTTTTCTGGTTATGGCTATCCATACGCAATGGAAATAAACCAAGGCGGGTACGATCCCGCGGATGGGGCGCAGCGGGGTTAGCGGGCCTCATTTATCTCCAAATCTTGGCGGGGGCCTTTATGGCCGGCACACATTCTGGACGGACCTATAATGAATGGCCATTGATGGATGGAGATTTCATCCCCGAGGGCTATGGCGTGCAAAGCCCATTCTGGCGCAATATTTTTGAAAACCCGGCCGCGATCCAGTTTAATCATAGGCTCTTGGCCTATCTAATATGTATATACGTGCTAATTTTTGCCTGGCGTTCGCGCAAGGTCCGTGAAATGCGCGCCGCCACAGGCCTGTTACTAGCTCTTATCGCATGGCAAGTTGGCTTGGGAATCTGGACCTTATTAGCAGTAGCTCCCCTAAATTTGTCGCTTTTGCATCAATTTACGTCAATATTTGTGTTTCTAGCTTCGCTCTATGTCGTTTGGGTCGATAAAAATACGGTAAAATAATACCCATTTTATAACATACTGTTTTTATTGTATAATTTAATACAGGTCCGTGAGTTAAGGGGTTGACGCCTACCGACACTATCCCTAGTTAGCGCCATCGAAATATGGTCCATAACGGGCTTATAAACATATCAAGGTTTATCATGAAAACGACAAAGTTTCTGAAAACCGCTGAAGTCGAGAAAAAATGGATCTTGATCGACGCGGAAGATGCCGTCGTTGGCCGTTTGGCATCATTTGTTGCCATGCGCCTTCGCGGAAAACACCGTCCTGATTACACACCTCATATTGATTGTGGTGACAATGTTATCATCATCAATGCTGACAAGGTGCACTTCACGGGCAATAAACGTAAAGACAAGATCTATTATCGTCATACGGGCTATGTGGGTGGTCTTAAAGAGACAACAGCTGGTAAAGTGCTTGATGGCCGTTTCCCAGACCGCGTTATGCGCAAGGCCGTTCAGCGTATGCTGCCTAAAGAAAGCCCGCTGGCACGTCAGCAGCTTTCAAACTTACGAGTCTATGCGGGTGCCGAGCATCCTCATGAAAATCTCAAGCCGGAGACAGTTGATTTTAAATCGCTGTCCGAAAAAAATGTGAAGCGAGGGTAGAACATGGCTGAACAAACTGCACAGTCTCTCGCAGACTTAAAAGACGTTGTTGACGGTACAGCGGGTACAGAAGCCGCCGCAATTGATCCGGCAACACTTCCTGAGCCAAAAATCGACAATCTTGGTCGGTCTTATGCAACAGGGAAACGGAAGAACTCTATTGCACGTGTTTGGATCAAACCCGGCAATGGCAAGATCACGATCAATGGTCGCGACCAGGAAGTGTATTTTGCACGTCCAGTTCTTCGCTTGATCATTGCGCAAGCGTTCCAAGTTGCTGATCGCGTTGATTCATATGACGTTGTTGCAACGGTAAAGGGTGGAGGCCTGTCAGGTCAGGCGGGCGCTGTCCGTCACGGTATCACTAAGGCTTTGACGTATTATGAACCCGCCCTAAGACGCCCGCTTAAAGCGGCTGGCTTTATCACACGCGACTCGCGCGTTGTTGAGCGTAAGAAATATGGCCGAGCGAAAGCCCGTAAGAGCTTCCAGTTCTCCAAGCGTTAATATTTTTCAAGCTATTTTAGCTTACAAATTAGGCGCTTCGGACCTCCGGAGCGCCTTTTTTAATGGATCAAGACAATGAAAAATGCAGCTGTATTAGGAGCTTCAGGATATACAGGCGCGGAAGCTGTGCGTCTTATACTCGGCCATCCCAAATTAAACCTTGTGGCCTTGACGGCCCATAGCCGAGCCGGCGAGACTTATTCAGATGTCTTTCGGAATTTTTCCGGACAAGACCTGCCAGACCTTGTCACACTTGATGAGGTGGATTGGAGCGAGGTGGATGTCGTATTTGCCTGTCTGCCGCATGGCGCAAGTCAAGAGTCAATCGCCAAAATCTATGATAAGGTCGAAACAATCATCGATCTGTCCGCTGATTTTCGTCTCTCAGATCCAAACTTATACGAAGAGACCTATGGTCGTTCGCATGGCTTCCCAGATATGCTGGAAAAGAGGATTTACGGGTTAAGTGAATTTGTCAAAGCTGACTTACCAGGGGCCAAGCTGGTTGCCTGTCCAGGATGCTATCCGACAGCGTCCATGTTAGCCTTATTACCTGGACTTGAGGCCGATCAGATAAAGTCGGATCAATTGATTATTGATGCTAAAACAGGCGTTACGGGTGCTGGGCGTAAGGCGAGCCTTGCTTTTTCTTATTCAGAGCAAGCTGACGGCGCGCATGCCTATGGGATTGGAAATCACCGTCACGCGCCCGAAATGGATCAGGCGATCAAGGCGTTTGCCGGAAAATCCTCAATCGTGCGGTTCACACCCCATATTGTCCCAATGAATCGCGGCATGATTGCGAGCTGCCATGTCACGCTGTCAGAGGGTATCACAATCGATGACTTGCGCGAGACTTATGAGGCGCGGTATGCGCAAGACCCCTTTATCCAAATCCTAGGCGAAGGCGCTGTGCCACAGACACGTCACATCCGGGGGAGTAATTTTTGCCAAATCGGAATTTTTGCTGACCGAACACCGGGATCTGCCGTTATCGTTTCCGTGATCGATAATTTGACCAAAGGCTCATCGGGCCAGGCCCTCCAAAACTACAATCTGGTGCAGGGTTGGGATGAAACGCTTGGTTTAACCCATGTGGGTGTATTTCCGTAGAAATCATCTGTTCATGTAGAATAATTAGGGTGACCAAGTCGCCAGTTTGTCGCATAGAGACTATATGAAATCCGAAACTAAAATAAATCGAATCGTTTTTTGTGTCGCGCTATTAACTTTAGCCGGATGCCAGACGTTTAAAATGCCGTCGCTTGATTCTCTGGATATTGTGAAATCACCAGAATTTGAAGAAGCGGCGGCCAATATACCGGAAACATATCCGAGAGCTGTCGATGCCCCATTGGAGCCTGAAGATATTCGGTCGAGCAAGCAATGGGATAAAGATGCACGGTCATTGCAGCAAATGCAGAGTGAAGCCATCGGATCAGGCCTCGCAACAGCTCAAAGCAGTGGAGAATCTGAAGAGACCTATGAGTCTCTAAAACGCAAGGCTCAAGCCTATAAACTTGATGATCCTGCTAGAGACGCTGGCGCGAACTATCCGCCAGAATCGCTATTGAATAGAAAAAAGTAATGCAAACAAATCCGGATATCATGGCGGAAGAATTCTATCGAATTCAACGTCTGCCCCCTTATGTTTTTGCCGAGGTAAATAAGCTCAAGGCCAAACTTAGAGCGGACGGTCAGGATATTATTGATTTTGGTTTTGGTAACCCAGATCTCCCCACGCCCCAGCATGTTATCGATAAGTTGATTGAGACGGTACAAAAGCCGCGCGTAAATGGCTATTCGGCCTCGCGTGGAATCAAGGGGTTGCGTCAAGCCTGTTCGCGATATTATGCGCGGCGCTTTGATGTCGAGCTTGATCCAGAAGACCAAGTCATCGCGACGATCGGATCTAAGGAAGGCTTTGCAAACCTGGCTCAAGCCATAACAGCACCGGGGGATGTGATTTATGCGCCGGACCCGTCCTATCCGCTACACGCCTATGGGTTCATTATTGCGGGGGCCAAAATTCAAGGCATTCCAGCCATTACGGCCGACGAATATCTAGCGGGTGTGAAAGACGCCTTAGCAAAGGCTGACAAACCGCCTATGGCGATTGTCGTCTGTTTTCCGTCAAATCCCACTGGGTTTACCGCAGAAAAGACTTTTTACGAAGAGATTGTAAAGATCGCGAAGGCGCATGATATTATAATTCTTTCAGATCTTGCTTATTCTGAAATCTATTTTGGTGACCCGCCCCCTTCTATTTTTGAGGTGATCGACCCCGAAGAGATCATGTGTATTGAAACGATTTCACTCTCAAAAACTTATTCTATGGCCGGGTGGCGAATGGGATTTGCCGTTGGAAATCGTCGCCTGATCGCCGCTTTAACGCGGGTTAAATCCTATCTGGATTACGGCGCCTTTACGCCCATTCAGGTTGCAGCGTGTGCAGCCCTAGATGGCCCACAAGAGGTTGTCGCTGAGGCCCGCGAAATTTATCGGAAGCGAAGAGATGTTCTGGTAGAGAGTTTTGCGCGTGCCGGCTGGGATATTCCATCGCCCGAGGCGTCCATGTTTGCGTGGGCACCGCTTCCAGAACAGTTCAAGCATTTAGGGTCAGTAGATTTCTGTAAGTTATTGATGGAAAAGGCAAATGTAGCTGTTTCGCCCGGAAATGGTTTCGGCGAAAATGGCGAAGGCTATGTCAGAATGGCCTTGGTCGAGAATGAACAACGTATTCGTCAGGCTGCTCGAAATATAAAAGCGCTCTTATTATCTTCTGATATGGTGGCTGCAGAATAATTGGGCGAATTTATAAGGATGATGTGGCTTACACATAATGTTATACATTTATGCGTAAGTCGACGCGACTAAAGGTTGAGGGATCAATATGACGACTACCGGATTTAATGCAGGGCTAGCCTTACAGGCTGCGCTTGTGACGGAAAAAGCGGCAATTGCAGCCACGGCACTTGTTGGCCGAGGCGATGAAAAAGCGGCCGATCAAGCAGCTGTTGATGCTATGCGTCAGGCACTTAACGCTATGCAAATCAAAGGCCGTATTGTTATCGGTGAAGGTGAGCGTGATGAAGCACCCATGCTCTATATTGGTGAAGAAGTCGGTAAAGGGCAGGGACCTGAAATTGACATTGCCCTAGATCCTCTTGAAGGGACAACCTTGACCGCCAAGGCGATGGCCAATGCACTGGCTGTGATGGCTTTCGCCCCTAAAGGCGGCCTGCTTTATGCGCCTGACGTTTATATGGATAAAATTGCCTGTGGTCCTGGCTATCCGGCCGGGCTTCTGGATATAGATGCCTCTGCCGCCGACAATGTAAAAAAGCTTGCCAAGGCAAAAGGTGTTAAGCCCAGCCAAATTACGGTTTGCGTGCTAGATCGTGCGCGTCACGGAAAAATTATTGACTCACTTCGCGATATTGATGCACGTGTCAGCCTCATAACGGATGGTGACGTGCAAGGTGTTATCGCAACAACGGATCCAGATACGCAAATCGATATGTATGTCGGGAGTGGCGGCGCACCTGAAGGCGTTTTAGCGGCCGCTGCTTTACGCTGTATTGGGGGGCAAATGTTAGGACGCCTAACCTTCCGAAATGACGATGAAATTAGTCGGGCGCGTCGTGTTGGGATTGATAATCTTGATACAATTTATGATCTCGAAGGCTTAGCATCTGGACCGACAATTTTCTCTGCCACCGGCGTGACGCAAGGAACTTTGTTAGATGGCGTAAAATTTGCCGGAAATTCTGTGCATTCACATACGCTTGTGATGAATTCAATTGACGGATCAGTCCAGAAGCTTCGGTCTGTTCGTCCAATAAATTGAATGACTTAGCGACTTGTCTTAATGTTTCTGCGTCTATTAGAAACAGGCGTTGGACATTCCGATATGACCCGGGTCAGCTAGATCAATTCGCCTTAGAGACCGGATGTTCTGTCCTGCAATCTGCACTTTTGCTTGGGCGTGACGTGGCCACTGATGATGTCCCTAGGTTTTTAGACCCAAAGCTCAAAAACAGTCTAATTGATCCATCAAATTTTCAAGATATGGATTTGGCGGCAAAGCTCATCTTGGATTGTATTTCAGCGTCCAAGAATATCACGATCTTTTCAGATTATGATGTTGATGGCGGGACTTCGGCATCACAATTGATAAGATGGGCTCGGACACTCGAGTTTGAATGTGATCTCTATGTCCCTGACCGCATAAAAGAAGGGTTTGGGCCGTCTAAAGAGGCCTTTGATAGGATCAAGGCCGACGGTGCTGATCTTGTTGTGACATTGGATTGCGGCGCCGCAGCCTATGAGGCCTTAGAATATGCTGATTCTATCGACTTAGACGTTATCGTAATCGATCATCATCAAATGGATGAGGCGCCTCCGCCTGCGCGGGCTCTTGTTAATCCCAACCGGAAGGATGACAAATCCGGGCAAGGCCACCTTGCGGCAGCGGGTGTTACATTTATGTTGCTTGTGGCTTTGCAGCGCGAGGCCAGGGAACGGGGTCTCGCGGGAGATTTTGACCTCAAGAGCTTATTGGGTCTGACGGCGTTAGGCACGATTTGTGATGTTGTGCCCTTGAAAGGACTAAACCGCGCCATTGTTAAGCAAGGTCTTCAGGTCTTGTCTGCTAATCGCAATATTGGCCTTCAAGCCCTTGCAGATATTTCAAATATTGAGCCACCTTTTACGACCTATCATGCGGGATTCGTCTTGGGGCCACGTATAAATGCTGGTGGGCGTATTGGGAGCGCTGAAATGGGCGCGCGTCTTTTGTCGACCGAGGACTCTCAACTTGCATACTCTCATGCGGCTGAGCTTGATCGCGTTAATTTGCAACGTAGGCAAATGCAGGACAGAATTTACGAAGAAGCATTGCAAAATGCGCAATTACGGCTTGATGATCCCGTCATAATTATCGCCATGGAAGATTGGCATGCGGGCATTATCGGGATTGTTGCGGGGCGACTCAAAGATAGGCTAGGCAAGCCTGTGATCGTTATTGCGATCGACAAAACGGGTGATAAGCCCATTGCCAAAGGATCAGGGCGGTCGATCAAGACCGTCGATTTGGGCGCAGCGCTAAGCGCGGCCATGAAATCGGATTACCTGTCGTCTGGTGGCGGGCATGCCATGGCCGGCGGCCTAACGATGGATCCAAACAAAATAGACGGTTTCCGAGATTTTATGTGTGAAAAGCTTGGAGAAGACGTTGCTAAGGCCTTGAAAAATGAGTCGAGCAAAGTTGATTTTGTCCTGAATCTAAGCGCAATTGATGATCGTTTATTAGAGGTAATTGATACGCTCGGGCCATATGGGGCTGGCAATCCAGAGCCTGTTTTTGCGATCTCTGATCTGCGTGTCAGTTACGCCAAAAGACTTAAGGGTGGGCATGTCAGATTTACATTTACTGATGTCACTGGAAAATCGTTATCTGGGATTTGTTTTAGAGCAGACGAATCAGGTTTAGGTGAGGCCCTGTTGATGGCAGGCGACACTGTGTTTCAAGCGCTTGGGCGCGTAAAACGCAATCTTTGGCAAGGCCGCACACGCATTGATTTTCACTTACAGGATATAGCACCTGCATAAGAGCGTATTTTTGCTTAAATATCCTCTTGCAAGCTGGAGGTGCGCTCTATATATCGCGCTCCACACTGAATGATGCGGTCCCTTCGTCTATCGGTTAGGACGCCAGGTTTTCAACCTGGAAAGAGGGGTTCGATTCCCCTAGGGACTGCCATTCAGAGCGCCTCATCAAAGAATTCAGCTTTTTCTGCATTTCAGATTTACATTTATGTGGTTCGGCTTGTATGTGAACTCGTATGAGACTTTTTCTATTCGCCAGCTTTTTCACACTTATTCTCTCAGTCACGGCTGTTGCGCAAACAGCAAAAGACGATGTTGTGGATTTTGGAGAGCCAAAACCACTCAAGGTCATTTCTGAAAATACTGAGCACGAATTCCTCGTGGAAGAGGCCAAGACGTTAGATCAGCAGGCGCGCGGGATGATGTGGCGCGAAACCATGGACGCTGATACCGGCATGATATTTGAGTTTGAAGAACCCAAAGTGGCAACCATTTGGATGAAGAATACATCCATACCTTTGGATATCTTATTCGTACGGTCAAATGGTAAGATACTGAAAATCGAACATTCTCACAAACCTTACACCGAGCGAAGCGCATCTTCAGAAGCCGTTATCGCGGCTGTGGTTGAGCTTAAGGGCGGGGAGGCCAAAGCCAGAGGTATTCGCCCGGGTGATGTAATAGAACATCCGTTCTTCGGGAACTGAAATAATACCGAATAGGGTCTTGCCTTTTACATTTGGCGGGTTAAGTAGCGCTCCTCCGTGTTCGGGGCGTAGCGCAGCCTGGTAGCGCATCTGTTTTGGGAACAGAGGGTCGCAAGTTCGAATCTTGCCGCCCCGACCACGGATTTTAGACTTTTTTCTCTGTTTCCCGATAATTG
Source organism: uncultured Algimonas sp. (assembly GCA_964425355.1). Classification (GTDB taxonomy): domain Bacteria; phylum Pseudomonadota; class Alphaproteobacteria; order Caulobacterales; family Maricaulaceae; genus Litorimonas. The sequence goes on from CAYRMO010000012.1 coordinate 8,766, forward strand.
CCCTGAAAAAGTAAGGCTTTGATAAGTCCTCTCACTTATGTTTCCTAAAAACATCAGGGATACAGTTATGCAAACGTCTCAAATTGCCGCTTCCAATACGCCTAAAGGTCACGGGCCAAAATTCAAACAAGTGGAAATTGGACGAGTCCAAAATGTTGAATCGAGCAAGGTTATCATTTCAATCAACAATGACTTGATCGAAACCAACCAGTTAAACCTCGCTCAAATCGGGACAATTCTGCGTATCGTAACCAGTAAATCTATTGTGGTCGCAATGGTGGGGTCTCTTAAGATCGCCCAGGCGGATAGGCGTGGAAACAGCACAGGTTGTACCGCCACCTTGAATATTATGGGTGAGATCACAACAAATGAGACAACCCGTGAAACAAAATTCTTCCGAGGTGTCCGAACCTATCCTGTTTTAGGTGAGGCAGCCTATAACATGTCGCCAATTGAGTTGAGTACAATTTTTAACCGCGAAAATGAGGCCTGTATTGATGTTGGGCGGTTGCAACAAGATAACTCAATTGTCGCAAAGGTCCGCGTTGACGATTTATTGTCAAAACATTTCGCAATTTTGGGATCTACGGGTTCTGGTAAATCCTGTACCGTGGCCTTGGTGCTGCAAGCCATTCTGGACGCAAACCCGCAAGGACATATTGTTTTGTTCGATCCCCATAACGAATATTCAAAAAGTTTTGGAGACAAGGCCGAGGCTATCACTGGAGACACTTTAGATCTTCCGCTCTGGATTTTTGATTTTGTTGAAACGTGTGAACTTCTTTGTTCGGATATTGAGGATCATGCCAGAGAAGAAGAAGAGATTCTTCATGATGTTATCCTGAAAGCAAAGCAACTTTTTGATCGCTCTTTGCAGAAAAATGATGTGAGCTCGCAAATAAATTTGGATGACCTTGAGGCCGAGCTTCAACGCGCAACCCATATCTCGCTCGATAGCCCAGTCCCTTACCGGATTCGTGACGTTTTGAAGCTGGTTGATCACAATATGGGGAAGCTAGAAAATTCAAATAATCTGGCTCCCTATAAGCGATTAAAGCGACGGATAAATTCGATCGTTGCAGATCCGCGTTATGGGTTCATTTTTAAGAATCAAACCTCTCCACGACCGATTGAAGACCTTGTAGGCCGTATTTTCCGTCTTCCGGTCAATGGAAAACCCATTTCCTGCCTCGACTTTTCAAGTATCCCGTCTGAGATGCTAAATATTGTAGTGTCTGTCGTAAGTCGGCTCGCTTTTGAGCTTGCGACTTGGTCCGAGCGAAAACTGCCAATTCTTCTCGTTTGCGAAGAAGCTCACCGATATATTCCAAGAGATCGAAGCCTTGGATTCCATTCAACACGCCGCATTATTTCTCGGATTGCGAAAGAGGGCCGAAAATATGGTGTATCTCTGGCGATCGTATCCCAAAGGCCATCTGAATTAGAACCGTCAACATTATCACAATGTTCAACCATCTTCTCAATGCGACTATCAAACGAGGTGGACCAGAAATTTGTTGAAGCTGCCGTTCCAGACGGTGCGACAGAGCTTTTATCATTCCTTCCATCATTGGGCGTAGCGGAGGCCATGGTCTTTGGCGAGTCTGTTAACCTACCCATGCGTGTGATTTTGAATAATCTTACCGCTGAATATCGCCCACACAGTTCAAGTGCACAATTCACAGAGCTATGGCAAAAAGACCTCGCAACCCAGCAAATGATGGATACGGTCTTTAAAAGATGGCGCGCGAGAAGCCTTAATCCAGAAGGGAAATCAGTCGCTGCAATCGCCGCAAGTATGGGCAATAGGCCCAGTGTTCGAGATAAGCGTGCTGCCTTGAGGCAACGCACAGGGCAACGTGCTCCAGCGGCGCAACCCCACAGGCCAGCCCCAGCAGCTGGTTCACTTGCGGCTCAAGCTCGAGAAAAGCTCATGGCGCAAGCTCAGGCTGCGCAAGCTCAGGCCGCAAAACAAGCGCACGGACAGCCTTCAAGGGCCGTTGGATCGCTGAATGATGTAAAAAACAAACTAAACTCAGCGTTTCATAGAAATCTCTGACACTCAACGGATTGACGATTGGCAAGTGTAAGGCTATCGCGCTTTCATGTTTGCAAAGATATCCAGACTCACACCCTCTGCAATGACATCAGGTCGTGCAAATTCTGATAAATGGGCCCTTGAATATCAATCATCAGGTCCACGTCAGATCGATCCATTGACGGGAAATACGACCAGTGTGGATATGCGCAAACAGTTAAAAATGACGTTCGATACGTTACAGGACGCGGTCGCTTACGCAAAAGCGAATAATATACCGCATCGCGTTGTTGATCGTCCAAAGTCAAAGCGAATTCCGCGTTCCTATGCGGAGAATTTTGACTATGACCGCAAATTGCCTTGGACGCATTGAGGTCAAATATCGAGTTTTCGGGGGTCTGTAGCTCAACTGGATAGAGCAGCCGCCTTCTAAGCGGCAGGTTGCAGGTTCGAGTCCTGCCAGGCCTGCCACCCCCATTCCCTTTAATAGGTCCCGTTATTTAAAATGCGCGTCCAGAAAGTCGAGAAATGCGGGCCAATCTTCTTTGACAACGCCATGCGTTCCCGGCCTGATCCAAAAAGAAACTCTGTCTTCCGGTCTAAAGTCATCCAACCGTGTCGCATTAAACCCATCGGCGCCCCAGGCAGGGGCAGCTATCTTAGCTGCAATATAAGCGCCCTCTGGATCAGACCAGACATCCCGCCGCGCATTCCCCAAAAGCACTGGCTTTGGTGCAATTTTGGCTAATAGAGCCGGTGCATCTATAGGCAGGGAGATCGGATTGTCTGCATATTCCCGTGCATGGGGGGCGACCCAATGTGGATATGAATTAACAATATCTGCAAGAGACTCACCAGTTTTATCCCGTAAAATGGACGCACCTACTGTTCCGGACTGATGAGATATGGCGCCGTCTATATGATCGCTCATCGCCGTCGCAATTAAGGCAGTTTTGCCGTAACGGGAATGGCCATAAGTGACAATTTTACGGTCAGGTGACGTTGATTTTATATCAATTGCAAGCGCATCCATAAGGGATGCCCAAACCGACAATGCACCCGGTCGACTTGGTCCAAAGTCTGGGAAAAGTTGATCCAATTTTTCTAGTCCAAGATTTGCCCGATCCGGTACATATTGAGGGGGGTGCATGACAGCAATAGAATAGCCACGATCTAAAATATCTTCATAGGGATGTTCAACGATATAACGTCCGAAAAAATACCCAAATATCGAGCCTAACACACCAAAGGACTGCGCTTCGCCTGGAAGTGGGGATTTTCCATCCCGCGCAACAACATTACGATTTGACGTAAAGTTTTGCGCAATTAAGAGAGGCGCGTTTGCGTCTTTGGAATTGTGTATGAAGACCACCGATAGGGAGTCTAGATTAGGACCATGAGATACGGAGTAAGTTCGTTCCTCTACACGTGCGCGACCATTTAGCCAATCTTCAGATAATATAGTCCGGTTTTTCAACTCAAACTGGGTCGGCAAGCGGTAGGCGCCCAGCAATATATCCTGAAATTGTTTGAAGTCTTGAGCGTTTGGCGCATCATATTTTGAGGTCTTTTGCGTGTCGGGTGATAAATTTGCTTGCTGCAAAATCGTCCGGGCAGGCGCACAGGAGCCGAGACTTATTATGCTGAAAAGCAATAGGGCAAAAAAAACAAATTTTGTAAGTTTAAAAAACACGCTTAAGAGATTGTTCTATATCATTTTTAAGGTCATTTTTATCCTCAAGCCCGCATGCGAACCTAATTAACGGCCCTGACAATTTTTCGGCATGGCTGCGTTTAAGCTGTGGGTCGCAATGAATGGCGAGGCTTTCAAAGCCGCCATAGGAATAGCCTATGCCAAAAAGCTCAAGACTATTGATAAAGTTCAACACGCCGTCATCGTCTAGCGGGTTAAATATACAGGCAAACAAACACGCGCCGCCCGTAAAATCGCGTTTCCACAAAGCATGATCTGGATGATCAGTAAGGGCTGGGTGTAATACGGTTTGAATTTTAGGATGCGTCATCAACCATTTTGCGAGGAATAGGGCCGTTTCCTCTTGTTGTTTAAATCGTGTGAGAACGGTACGAAACCCACGCAAGATTTGATAGGCGTCATCAGGGGAACTCGCATTCCCCATTTGTTTAGCTGTGACTTTTGCGCGTTCAAATAAGCCGTCATCGGCAAATATGGCCGCGCCATACATGATATCACTATGCCCGCCGAAATATTTCGTTGCCGCATGAACCGATATATCTATGCCCAGAGGCAATGGATTTAAACTTAGCCCCGCTGACCAGGTATTATCGATCAAAGTTGTCACACCATTGGCTTTGGCAGTTTTTGCAATGGCTGGAATGTCTTGAATTTCAAAAGTGAGTGAGCCTGGACTTTCAAGTAATATCAGGCTTGTATTTGGCTTGATAAGCTTATCTATATCGCTCCCAATTCTGGGGGCATATAATTCCGTCTCAACGCCAAATCTCTTGAGAAACCCATTACAGAAATACCGCGTTGGGCCATAGGCAGAGTCCGTCAATAGAACATGATCTCCGGGTTTTACGACTGATAAGATTGGGCCTGTTAAGGCCGCCACACCAGATGGATAGAGGAGGGTGCCTACACCTGATTCCAGATCTGTAAACAATCCAGCCAAAGCATCATGTAGCTCTGATCCATGGCGCCCATAGCCGCGAATATCGGTCCGATAGAGATCTTCCGCTTTTTCAAATAAAAGCGTCGACGCACGGGTCACAGAATGACTGACAGGCGTACCAAGGCCCGCAGGCGGGCGGCCTGAATGTACAAAATGCGTCGCCTTATTATGATCTTTTTTTGCCATTAACAAAGCCAGCTAGGAACAGGCAGGCCCTTTTCGCGTAAGAAATCAGGATTATAGACCTTGGATTGATATCTTTGTCCATAATCACAGAGGATTGTGACGATCGTATGTCCTGGGCCCATATCCTGCGCCATCTTAATGGCGCCCGAAATGTTAATGCCGGATGATCCACCCAAACAAATACCTTCTAATTGATTGAGTTCAAAAATGACCTGAAGGGCTTCGGTATCGGTGACACGGTATTGTCGATCAACAATCACATCTTGCAAGTTCGCAGTAATACGTCCTTGTCCAATCCCTTCCGTGATAGAGTTTCCTTCGGTTTCGAGGACACCATGATCATAATAAGCCCACATCTTTGAGCCAAAAGGATCGGCGAGGCCGATTTGAATGTCGGGGTTTTTGGCTTTTAGGGCGATTGATACACCGCCAAGCGTGCCACCGGATCCGACTGAACAAATGAAGCCGTCAACTTTACCCTCTGTTTGATCCCAGATTTCCGGGCCGGTTGTTTCGACATGCGCGTCCCGATTGGCGGTATTATCAAATTGATTGGCCCAAATCGCACTGCCGGGATCTTCAGCGTTCAAGTCTTTAGCAAGCTTCTCAGAGAAATGGACATAGTTTCCTGGATTAGAATAAGGAACAGCGTCCACTTCGATCAGTTCGGCGCCCAACAATTTTACGGCATCTTTCTTTTCCTGGCTTTGCGTGCGCGGCATGACAATTTTGCACCGATAGCCCAAGGCCGAACACACCATCGCAAGACCGATCCCTGTATTGCCGGCCGTGCCTTCAACGACAATGCCACCCGGATTCAAGTCTCCTGAAGCTTCGGCCGCGCGTATAATCGATAAAGCAGCCCTATCCTTGACGGATTGGCCTGGGTTTAAAAACTCGGCTTTGCCATAAATCTCACATCCGGTCAGTTTGGACGCATCTTGAAGATAAAGCAGGGGGGTGTTTCCCACCAGATCAAGGACGTTCTTGGCTTTCATTTGCTCTTACCTCTGTCAAAATTTGTGGATGTGCTTTGCCGCACTCATTCTGCAAAATCCATATGTTTTCTCGCTTTCACGTGATAGTGTCCTTTATATGAGCGATAAACCCAATAAATTGATCAAATTGAACACGCCTGACGGGCGGGTCTATAAGATTGGTAATGATCAACCGCTAACGATCCTAGCTGGACCCTGTGCAATGGAATCGCGAGATCATGCCTTGATGACAGCAGAACGCCTCAAAGGGATTTGTGCGCGGGTTGGTGTGCAACTGATTTACAAGACGAGTTACGACAAAGCGAACCGCACAAGTATTCACTCTCCGCGTGGCCTCGGCCTCGACAAGGCCATGCCTGTATTTGAAGCCATTCAATCAGAATTGGGCCTGCCTTGTGTGACCGATATCCACACGGTCGAACAAGCTGCTATTGTTGGTGAGGTTGTCGATGTTATGCAAATTCCAGCATTTTTGTGTCGACAAACTGATCTTCTCATCGCCGCCGCCAAAACCGGACGTGTGATAAATGTCAAAAAGGGGCAATTCCTAGCCCCTTGGGATATGAAAAACGTTTTAAACAAGCTGGTCGAGGCGGGAAATCCAAATATTATGGCGTGTGAAAGAGGTGCAAGTTTTGGTTATAATACGCTTGTCACCGATTTTCGCGGATTACCCATTATGAAGAGCTTTGGGGCACCCGTTGTATTTGACGCGACCCATAGTGTTCAACAGCCAGGTGGCCAGGGCGGCACATCTGGGGGACAAAGAGAATTTGTGCCGGTTCTTGCCAGAGCAGCAGCGGCCATTGGTGTCGCGGCAATTTTCATGGAGACCCACCCAAATCCCGATAACGCACCGAGTGACGGACCCAATATGGTACCAATGGATGAGTTTGAGAATTTACTGAGTGATATCAAACGTTTTGATGATTTAGCTAAGGCTTAAAAGGCGCTCTAGTTTTTGGTTTCGTTACGGGCGAGACCTCAACTTCTTCCATTTCAATCATATCCAGTTTTTCTCCGGCACGTTCTGGGAGGAGTCCAGCCTCTAATAATAGATCAACGCGACGTTTTGCGTCTTGTTTTAGGTCTTCATAAAACAGATTTGAGGGTAAGGTTCTGAACTTCCCGCCAACTTTAAGCGGGCGTCTCAAGCTTTTACTTTTGGGCTTATCAACCAACAATAATCCGTCCTGACATTGTGCACCGGATTGTTTTGTCAGGGGCGCAGGATCAATATCGAGATCTAAGCCTTCTGCAGCAACGCCGCCCAAATGTAACCGAGCTGGTGCGTAATCCTCTGATGTTGTCCATAAAAGCGGATTTACGCAAAGCGTGGGCCGATTGGCGATCGATTCATATGCGTCGCCGTTGTGAACCAATAGGCGCTCTGTAAAGCGTTCAGCGATGACCTTGTCTTTGGGCGTAAAAGACCCAAACGCGACAACACAGCCTGTATCTGTGGATGATAAACAGGGTTTTAAACCAGATAGAGCACCGTCAAATGCATCTAGGGGTAAGGGGTGATCAATGATATATGCGACGGCCAATCGGTTTTTGAGGTCGCCTTGAAAGAAATCAGCCAGAAGTCGATGAACATGCGACGCGCCTTGATTATGTCCGACAAGGACAATGGGGCGTTCTGGCGGTGATTGATCTAGGAAATAGATAAAAGCTTGCTTGATGTCCTCATAAGCTAGGTCTTGCGCAAATTGGGCATCTTCTCGATTGGTCATAAAGGCATAAAGGGAAGCCTGCCTATAATTGGGTGCAAAAAGGCGCCCGGCATCTCCATAAGGTGCAACATAATTAGGTCTTATGATTGTCTTGAGTTTATTGCGTTTGCGTTCTTTCCACGGAAGGTTCCAATGTTCGCCGCCACGATAAACACTAGGCACGGCCACAAAAACATCGCCTTTTGCTTCAAGACCATAGGGATCTTCTGACAAATCAGGCAGGGAAAGCCAGCTCACTTGCTCCGCATAGATTGGCGCAATTGGAGGTTCATAAGTCTGGAAGGGCTGTCCAGGATCTTGGATGTGCTGGAAAATATCATCGCGGTAAAAGACAATTGCCGCGAGAATGGCGATCAATATACCAACTATTATGGCAATTGATCTTAAAAGATGTTCACGTCGCTTCGTTTTCATCACCAAAACTCTCTTTCCTCGAAAACACCTCTAGCGCATTAAAGCCGCATAGGGTAGCGCAGACCCACTAACCATACTAAATTTTAAGGCATTTTATATGAGCGAGGACATGCAATCTCAGCCAAAAGAAGCAGAGACCAAGTCGAGCAGCCTGTTTCGTCGCAGAAAGCGTCAGAAAGGTAGTCTCTTAAGATGGGCACGTAACCGGTTCTTTACGGGCGTGGTTGTCGCGATTCCGATCGTCTCGACCTTCCTTGTTGTGAGCTGGATCATCCAGAAGATTGACAATAATGTATTCAAGCTGGTTCCCGCTAGGCTGAACCCCGAAACCTATCTCGGCTTTGCCATACCAGGACTGGGTCTGATCGTCTCTTTTGTTATTCTATTTTTGCTCGGCATGGTGGCTTCCAATTTTATCGGTAAGTCGCTGATAAAATCCGGAGAAAGCCTTCTCGATCGCGTGCCGGTCGTAAGCCCGGTCTATAATGCGCTCAAGCAAATCGTGCAGACGGTCGCTGCACAAAAAGACCGCGCCTTTCGCGATGTCTGCCTGTTGGAATATCCACGCAAAGGTCTCTGGGCCATTGGCTTTGTGACGGCTGATCTAGGCGGCGAACCCAAAAAGGAATTTGACGAAGAGATGGTCTGTGTTTTTGTGCCAACAACTCCAAACCCAACATCCGGCTTTCTCCTCTTTGTCCCGACCAAAGATATAAAGATCCTCGATATGACGCCAGAAGAGGGCGCCAAAATGATTATTTCCGGTGGCATGGTATCCGGCAATCAGGATTTGATACTGGATGATGATGTATTGGGGTTGCATTCCGGGAGAGCGGGTAAGCCCGATAAAAATAACCCGATGCCATCGCTTTAATTTTACGCTCCCTTATCGTCATTCTCGGGCGCCGTCCCGAGGATCTCTAATGCTTACGTCAAGAATAGCATACTCTTTTAAGTCCTGCATTTCTCTCTATATTTTAGCGTCTTGCCTTTTTCCATATATCCCAACGCCTCGAGTGAAACAGCAATTTCCGCAATCGCGTCATAGCAATAGACGATCTCGCTATCCCATGTTTCCTCGCTATGCCATTTACCCGTTTTCGGATCAAAAAGAACAATAAAGGGGGACCACAGCCTGTGCCAGTTTTTAGATTCGGCATAGTCAACCAACCCCAGACGCTTTACCAAACTTTCGGCATTCGCATTCCGAATATGAATTCGGACGACCGAAATTGTTGGAATGTCTTGTGTGTTGGCTTGGATGTCCGACACAAATGGAAGGAACATTTCTTTGGTGATCGGGTCTTTTCGTCCAAAATATAATTGTTCTATGGCCTGACAGGACGGGCATTCATCAAATCCAAAAATGACCATAAGGGGTTGATCAGACGCCTTTGCCCAGTCTTTTGCAGTCTCAAAAAGCTCGGCTGAATTACGGCATTTGAAATATTTTGTGCGCGGCGTAATGGTTTGATTGCAATTAGGCAGGGTAGGAACAGCTTCATAGTCGAAACTTGTATCAAAAAGCGGAGCTTTCAGGGATTGGGCGTGGGCTGAGCCGACACCAATACCAAACAAAATAAGTAAAGATACTAAACGCAAAAACAATCGGTGCTGTATCATGACGTATGGCTTTCGTGAATTTTCGTATGGTAGAAATATCTCATATATCTACCCGGCACGCATCATAGCAATGCCATAGTCCTGTTCGAAAAGATAAAGCAATATCCGCGCGGCTTGCCCACGCGGCGATGTCAGCCCCGGGTCTTTCTGTACCAATAGCCTTGCATCTTGTGTCGCGGTTTCGAGCAAGTCCTTATGCCGGTCCAGATTGGCGAGCTTGAATTGGGGGAGGCCGGATTGGGCGGCGCCTAGGAGGTCACCTGAGCCTCTGAGTTCCCAGTCTTTTTCTGCGATTAGAAAACCATCTTCAGATTGGCGCATGATTTCTAGACGGGCTTTGCCAGAAACAGATAGAGGACCTTGATAGAGTAATAGGCAAGAAGATTTCTTGTCTGAGCGACCGACACGTCCGCGTAATTGGTGAAGTTGGGCTAGTCCAAATCGTTCAGCATGTTCGATCACGATGATGGTGGCATTGGGGGCGTCTACGCCAACTTCGATAACCGTGGTTGCGACAAGTATGTCATATTGGCCAGCTTTGAATTCCAGGCTGATTTGTTCTTTTTCTTTTGCCGACATGCGCCCATGTAAGAGGCCAACGCGGTCTCCGAAAATTGCGGTGAGTTGACGGTGTCGATCATCAACGGAAGAGAGGTTTAAGACCTCACTATCTTCGACCAAAGGGCAGACCCAATAGACCTGATTGCCGGCTTTTCGGGCGCGACCAACGGCATCAATCACGTTGTCGAGTTTTTCAATCGGGATAATGGCTGTTTCAATGGGCACGCGGCCCGCAGGTTTTTCATCCAGAATGGAAACATCCAGATCGCCATAGCTGGTCAAGGCAAGGGTACGGGGTATCGGTGTGGCTGTCATAACTAGAAGATCCGTTAGCGTTCCTTTCTCTGTAAGCTTGAGACGATCTTTGACGCCAAAGCGATGTTGCTCATCAATAATAACAAGGCCCAGGTTTTTAAATTCGACCTTTTCCTGGAAGAGGGCGTGTGTGCCGATAATAACATCAATATAGCCTTCTGCCATACCAGTCGCCAAAGCGTCGCGAGCCTTGCCTTTATCCCGGCCCGTAACGGCTTCGACAGTTAGACCGGCTGGCTCTAGAAAAGACTGCAGGGTCTGGACGTGTTGACGCGCCAGGATCTCTGTTGGGGCCATGAGGGCGACCTGAACGCCCGCTTCGGCGGCATAGGCGCAGGCCAAGGCGGCTACAAAAGTTTTGCCTGCACCGACATCACCTTGAAGCAATCGTGCCATTCTGTGTTCCGAAGCCATGTCATCAGAAATTTCCGCAAAGGCACGTTTCTGCGCTTTGGTTGGCGGGAAGGGTGATGCCTTGAGGACGTCTTCAACGTAGGACCCTGTTGATTTTAGGGCCCGGCCGCCATGGGATCGATTGCGTTCTCTTACCAATGCCATGGCTAATTGTTTGGCAAATATTTCGTCATAAGCAAGGCGTCGCCTGATAGGGCTGTCAGCTTGTATATCGACAGGATGTTCTGGGCGATGAATAAGCGAAAGTGCTGAGCTGAATTCGGGCCAGTCCTGTTGCTTCATCAAATTGGGATCAAGCCAGTCGCCAATTCTCTCTGTAGCCAGAACCTTCTCAAGCGCGGCATTGACGGCTTTACGCGCCATTTTCTGACCCAGCCCAGCCGTTAGCGGGTAAATGGTCTCGAGCTGTGGGAGCTCATCGGCCTTTTCGAGCGGCACAACATAATCCGGATGGGTGATTTGTAGCTCTGCATTAAAGACTTCGCACTTGCCAGATATGAGCCTGCGTGAGCCTTCTGGGAGGAGTTTTTCGATGGTGTTGGGATAGGCTTTGAACCAGGTCAGGATCATATCACCGGTCTCGTCAAAGACACGAACCTTATAGGGTCGGTTCCGATTGGGCGGTTTGATATGCTTGCCGACGGTCACGTCAAAGGTCGCGACATCGCCCGATATTGCTCCAGCAATTGTTGGCCAGTAGGTTCGATCTATCAATTGTGTAGGCGGTGTCAGGACCAGATCTTTGATCCTGGGTCCCATGACGCGGGCTATTGAGTCGGCTGTTTTCGCGCCAACCCCTTTTAGGGATTGAATATTGGCGAAATAGGCATTCAATTCCGCCGGTCTTATGGGTTGTACACGAGACATATTGCCTTGATGGCGGTTAATTTCACATTGCACAAGTGACACAGTGAACTCATCCCTCTAAGAGGCGCGCCATGGATGAAACAGATATGACAATCAGACGTAAGCGTCTTGTATATCGGGCCAATTATAGAGGCTTTAAAGAAGCCGATATGATCCTGGGCGGATTCGCAAAAGCCAATATCGAGTCCATGACGGATGCCGAAGTGATAATGTTTGAAGACCTCTTGGGCGCGAAGGATCATGATATATATGCATGGATCATGCAGACCCTCCCGGTTCCTGCAAATTATGATACGCCGCTTCTAAAACGTCTTCGCACTTACAAACCTGTTTCCAAATAATGCAAATTCAAATTGCGCGCTATATCGGGGCCGAGCCCCATTTGACGGCTTCGGGTCTACCAGAAGGTGCTGATGCCCTTGCTTTCACACAGGCCGTTAGACGGGCTGGGACGCCAAGCCTATTTATTGCCCGCGATGATACGCGGGCAGCAAGCTTTATGTCGGCGTGTCGCTTCTTTGCGCCGGATATTCCGGTCTTGTCTTTACCCGCCTGGGATTGCCTCCCTTATGATCGGGTCTCGCCTAGTCGGACTTTGGCCGCCAGACGGGCCGGGGCACTTTATTTCCTCACAACACTTAAGAGAGATCAGCCCTATATCATTGTCACCACAGTCAGTGGGGCGATGCAAAACGTACCGCCGCGCGAAGTTATTTCAGGCGCAGGTCTAAGGCTTCAAACGGGCAAGGAGGTCATGCGCGAGCGTATCCAGACTTATCTTACGAATAATGGCTATAGCCGCGCCTCTACAGTGGTAGAGGCCGGTGATTTTGCGGTACGTGGCGGCATTATCGATATTTTCCCGCCAACCGAAAAATCACCTTTAAGGCTGGATTTCTTTGGTGATGAAATCGAGTCTATTCGCGAATTTGACATTGATAGCCAGCGGACATCAGCAGCTCGGTCTGAGTTAATCCTGGCGCCCGTCTCGGAAGTCTTTATGACCGAGGAAAATATTGGGGCCTTTAGACGAAATTATATAGCGGCCTTTGGTGGCGGTGTCAGTCGTGACGCCATTTACGCCGCCGTGATTGAAGGGATCAGGCCCCAAGGTATCGAACATTACCTGCCACTATTTTACGGGCAGGTGGAAACCATTTTCGATTATCTCGGCCCTAAAAGCCTGGTGGCTCTGGACGGGTTATTTTCGGAAGCTAAACAAGAACGTTTTGATCTGATCGAGGACTTCTATACGTCACGAAAAGAACATGCTGAGGCCCGCGATAGTGGCAGTGGTGACCCGTCAAAGACGAGCGGACTTTATCGTCCCTTACTAATTGAAGCGCTCTACTTAAAATCTGAAGCCTGGGAGAGCCTATTATCGGTTCAGCGGGTGCGACAACACACACCTTTTGAAAGCCCTGTTGACACGGCCATTGATTTTGGCGGTAAGCCGTCTCGTAACTTCTCGGTGGAAAGACGCACGGAAGGAGTCAATGTTTTTGAAGCTGCAACGCGGCATATTCGAGACCTTAAAACTTCAGGTCAGAAGGTCTGGCTTGGCTGTTGGACAGATGGATCGAGAGAGCGGCTAGTCAGTGTTTTTGAAGACCAGGAGCTTTTTGTTCCCAAACGCGATTCAAGTGCCGCGAGAGACAGTAAAACTGGAGAAATATGCGCCGTTATCTTGCCAATCGAAAATGGCTTCACCATCGGCAAGCTCACGATTTTATCCGAGCAGGATATTTTAGGGGATCGCCTGATCAATCGCGGCCGAAAGCGCAAAGCTAAAAATTTTATAGCCGAAGCGGCGTCTCTCAATCCAGGTGATTTGATTATTCATATTGATCACGGATTGGGACGTTATCTGGGCCTTAAAACTTTACAGGTCGGTGATGCGCCGCATGACTGTCTTGAGCTTGCCTATGCGGGCGATGCCAAGCTTTACCTCCCGGTTGAGAATATTGAATTGCTGTCGCGTTATGGCAGTGCGGGCGATGGGGCGGTTCTTGACCGATTGGGGAGTGCAGCGTGGCAAGCGCGTAAATCCAAAGCTAAAGGTCGATTGCGCGATATGGCGGCGGGGTTGATCAAGATTGCTGCCAAACGGGCTTTGCGAACATCTGACCCGATCACGCCAGACGAGTCGACTTATAATGAGTTTGCAGCCCGTTTTCCTTATGCGGAGACCGATGATCAACTGAACGCCATTGATGATGTCTATCAGGACCTCGCATCAGGGCGTCCGATGGACCGGTTGATTTGTGGGGATGTGGGCTTTGGCAAGACCGAAGTTGCCCTACGCGCGGCCTTTGCGGTTGCCATGGCTGGGCAACAAGTTGCGATCATCGCCCCGACAACGATCCTGTCGCGCCAGCATTTCAACACCTTCCTTGCACGGTTTCGAGGCTGGCCGGTCGAAGTCAGACAACTCTCAAGAATGGTCAGTGCGAAACAAGCCAAACAAACCAAAGAAGATCTTGCGAGTGGTCGTGTCGATATCGTCATCGGCACACATGCTTTATTGGCCAAGACAATCAAATTTTCCGATCTCGGCCTTGTCATCGTAGATGAAGAACAAAGATTTGGGGTTCAGCACAAAGAACGATTGAAGGCTTTGCGGGCAGATGTCCATGTATTGACCCTGACGGCTACGCCAATACCTCGGACGCTTCAGATGGCCCTGTCGGGGATTCGAGAACTCTCTTTGATCGCGACACCCCCGGTCGACCGCCTAGCTATCCGGACCTATGTCACGCCTTGGGACGAAGTCAGCCTGCGTAAGGCCTTGCTTCGAGAGAAATATCGCGGCGGGCAGTCCTATTTCATTTGCCCGCGTATTGCCGATATTCCGCGTATGGAAGAATTTATGCGCAATGCCGTCCCGGAAGTGAAATATGTCATTGCTCATGGTCAAATGGGATCAAGAGCGCTCGAAGATATTATGACCGCATTTTATGACGGTGAATATGATGTTCTGATTTCGACCTCAATCATCGAGAGTGGCATTGATATTCCGTCTGCCAATACGATGATTATTTACCGGGCCGATCGTTTTGGTCTGGCCCAGCTCTATCAGATGCGGGGTCGTGTGGGTCGATCCAAAGTACGAGCCTATGCCTATTTGACCATGCCCGAAGCCCAAATCGCAACTGAATCAGCTTTGAAGCGGCTCAAGATTTTACAATCCCTCGATAATCTGGGGGCAGGGTTCACCCTTGCTAGCCACGATCTTGATATGAGAGGTGGGGGCAATCCGTTGGGCGAAGAACAATCAGGCCATATAAAAGACTTAGGCGTGGAACTTTATCAGCATATGCTTGAAGAGGCCGTTGCGGAACTGCGCGATGATGAAGACTCGCTCCGGGATGAGAGCTGGACTCCCAATGTCAATGTTGGTGTCGCGATCCTCATCCCCGAAGCTTACGTTCCAGATTTGAATCTTCGCTTGGCCACATATCGACGTATTGCCGATATTTCGGATGACACACAGTCCAATGCGCTTGCAGCTGAGTTAATCGACCGATTTGGTCCGATTCCAGAAGAAGTCGACCATTTGCTAAAAGTTATGAAAATCAAACGGTTGTGTAGATTGTCTCATGTCGCGAAGGTCGATGCAGGCCCCAAAGGTGTTGTCATCCATATGCGACATGAAGATGTAAAAGACCCATCCGTGATCCTAAATGCCATTACACAAAACAGTGGATGGCGCTTGCGCCCTGATCAATCCATTTTGGTTATGGGAAATATGCAAGATCCGAAACATCGATTGCGCGCAACCGAACGCGCTATTGCCGCCCTAAATCCAAACCCGTCGACGCAGCTAGCTTAGTGCAATTCGCAAGACCTTAGCCACAGAAATTAGGTTTTACCTGCCCATTATCTGGGGCATATCCGGACTTAAATTATCTCAAAATGCGCTAGACTGCAGAGGTATTCAATTCACTCGAAAGAATTGCGGCTGATTTTTCAGCGCTATCAGACAGCTTAACGGGATAAATTGCACTCTGACAAGACAGCGTTAGGAGCGCAGATCTATCTGATAAAACGGAGAAGGCTTTATCTTCCAATAGGGCCCGTAATCGATCACGAATACCAGCTGTTTTGGATTCATCCGTGTCGTAAAAAGCGACATAAAATTCGTCATCTCTTCGACAGATAATATCTTGCATACGCAACATATCTTTGATGATTGAAGCCGATTCAGAATAAGTCATATCCAAATCATCTTGTGTTAGATCCGCAACGCTTTCGGGTGTTAGCTTTAGACCTAGAAGCGTCACGGCTTCATCTGCTTTTTGCGCATCACTGACGACACGAGCCAAGTGCTTTTCAAAAAATGCGTATGAAAATACGGTTCCAGAAGCATCCCGACAGTGGTCTGGAATGATTGAGAACATTTCGGTCTTCATTTGCTCATGAATGCGATGATAATTTGCGAGTTCCAATATTCGACCGCTAATTTCGTCCGCATTCGAATTTACATTGATCAGGTCACTTGCCCCGCATTGATAGGCCGTCTCAGCATTTTCAAACTCATCGCCAACCAAAAATAGCGTTGGGACATGATAGAGCTTGGAGTTTTTGCGCATAGCTTCCGAAATCGAAAGGGCAGGTTCCGAATGGGCGAGCGTATTCATGATCACAGCGTCAAAACGACGTTCATGGAGATAGTCAAAAGCTGAAAAACTTGTAAAGGCCGCAACGACCTCGACACCTTTATTCTGTAGGGCGTTAATAATGATCATGAAAGCGGGATCTGCTTTACCAATAAATAGAACTCTAAACTGGCGATCGGGCGATATTTCAGATAGTTCAACCACCTCATTGAAATCTTCACGCAATGTTGTCAGCCGTCTCGTTATTTCTGTCTCGATCCGTCCTAAGCGGATCATACTGCCCACACGATTGGCTATTTGTGAGGGATGCATGGGGGCTAATAAGGTCGAGTCAAAACCACGACTAATATCCATTGCGGGCCGAGAGAAAGCCCCGATCACGGGTAACTGACGTGGCATGTAATGTTTGCGAAGGACTTTGACGATATCAGGCGCTTTCTCAATATAGTCGGTGAGATGGCAAAGGATCGCATTTGGGGCATCTACGGGTAAGGATGTCAATTTGCGACCGTCAAAGATCGTTAGAAGGATATCAAACCCCAATGTCCTGAGCGAGGTCGCGACCTCTCTTGATGCACCAGGATTGTCCGATAGGATCAAAATCCGCGTTCTGGCATCAAAGGACGCGTGTTGATACTCAAACTTGGGAATCAATGGGCTTGAAAGAGCAGTCATACGCAAATCCTATGATGCAAGTCCTACCAGCGTGTTAACCATATTGGTCCAAATTCGTTTTTTTAGGCTACCAACCGCAGATTCGGTCTTTATTTTCTTCCTGAAGATAGGTCATGACGGGATCAAAATACTCCAAAATGGCCGATCCGTCCATTTCACGCGTACCTGTGAAGGCTTCAAGCGCATCCGGCCAGGGCTTGGATGCCCCCATTTCCAACATTGCATTGAATTTTTCGCCGACATCTTTGTTTCCATAAATTGAACATCTATGGAGCGGGCCTTCAAAGCCAGCTTGATCACAAGCCGCTTTGTGGAACTGAAATTGTAGAATATGAGAGAGGAAATAGCGCATATAAGGCGTATTTCCCGGAATGTGATATTTCGCCCCTGGATCAAAGGCGTTTGAAGGTCGGTCTGATGGTGGCTTTAAGCCTTGATATTTCTCACGCAGTTCCCACCATCCATCATTATATTCAGACGGCGAATAGGTGCCATCAAAGACCTTCCAGCGCCATTGATCGACCATGAGGCCAAAGGGAAGGAAGGCGACTTTATCCATGGCTTGTCGCATAAGAAGAGCCAAATCTGCATCTTCACCGGGAAGGTCGGCTTCGTCGAGCAGACCGATTTCCACCAGATATTCTGGCGTGATAGATAGGGCGATCATATCGCCAATTGCCTCATGGAAGCCGTCATTGGCGCCGTCATGGAAGAAGGCAGATTGGTCCTTATAGGCGCGTTGGTAGTAATTGTGGCCAAGTTCATGGTGGACCGTGACAAAATCTTCGCCATTGACCTTCGTACACATCTTAATGCGGATGTCATCCTGAGAGTCGATATTCCAAGCTGATGCATGACAGACTACATTTCGGTCTTGAGGTCGTGTGATGAGTGACCGTTTCCAAAACGTTTCCGGCAAGGGATCAAACCCCAAAGAGCTAAAGAACTGTTCAGCTGTCTGAACCATCTTTAACGCATCATATTCATTGTCGATCAAAAGTCCGGTAACATCTACGCCCTGACCGCCTTCTGCGGGCGCAACATCATCATATATATTGCCCCAGCTTTGGCCCCACATATTCCCGAGTATATCGGCTCGAATGGGTTGGTCCAGAGGAACGATTTCATCCCCATATTTATCATTCAATTTTGCGCGAACATGGCAGTGTAACTCATTATAGAGTGGTTGGACCTGTCCCCAGAGACGATCCGCCTCCTGAGAGAAAGCTTCAGCGTCCATATCATAGCCTGCGCGCCACAGATCACCTGCATCTTTAAAACCAAGCTCTTGCGCACCTTTATTTATGATTTCAACCATCCGCGCATAATCCTTTTTCATGGCGGGAGAGACCGTACGCCACCCTTCCCAAATCGCCTGAAGCTCATCCGGATTATTCGATTTTGCGATGACATCAGAGGCCTCAAAAAGAGAAAGCGTTTGCCCATTTATTTCAAATGTACCTGTTCCATAAGCACTATCTAGACGCGTCATGATTTCTGCGAGTTCTTTCGCAGCTGCAGGATTATCGGGGGCAGGGAAATTTGAACCTCTCAATAAGCCATCCATTTTTCGGCGCATTTCCGCCGGAAGTTTCAACCCGTTAAATCTTCTCGCCTGATTTGAAAGCCGCGTAGATAATTTTGCACCTTGTTCGGCCATACGGGCTTCGAGCGCATTTGTGTCATCCGTAATAAAGTTCGCTTTAACCCAAGCTGTTTGGGCGGCATATTTTCCAAAATCTGACATTTCAATTTCAGCGACTTCTAAGAACTCCTTAGCTTCTTGAACTGTCGGCTCCGATCTCTCTGAAGACGGCTTTTTTGGTTTTGCGGCGCCTGCAGTGTTGGCTGAACTAGCTTCAGATTCGGTCGCAATCGTCTCAACCGCAGCAGCGTCAATTTGTGTTGGTGTGTTTTGAGGCTCGGGTTCAGTATTACATGCAGATAAAATTAATGAAGAGATAGAAATTAGAGTTGTAGATAAAAATAAAGTTTTGAGTGTCATGTCAGTCTCATACAATTTTTGAACTTATGTGGGATTAGGTACAATCCCTAAGTTGTAATTAGTCGTAAACACAGCGCGTGAATTGATCAAGAATGCACGTCGCTATAGACACTGTTTTCAATCGCTTTCATCAGACAGTGAGGCTAAAAGGACACATATATCATGTCAGATACTGAAAAAGCCTCACCTCCGGGACTATTATTGGTAAATCTGGGTTCTCCCGATTCGCCAACACCCGAGGCTACACGCCGTTATCTGGCGCAATTTTTACATGATTATAGGGTAATCGATACATCACGTTGGATTTGGTGCCCAATTTTACATGGGATTATATTGCGAACACGACCGCGCCGCTCAGCCAAAGCCTATAAGTCAATATGGAATGAACCAAAGGGATTTCCGGGCACAGAAGGACCTTTGATAAGAATTACAAACGCGCAAGCAAAAGCTGTTAAAAACCAACTAGGTGAGGGCGTCGAGATTGAAGTGGCAATGCGATATGGCAACCCGTCTATTAGCTCGGCTTTAGATAAGTTGACGGAAAAAGGCTGTGATCACATTGCAGTCCTGCCACTTTACCCGCAATTTGCGGGTGCGACCACAGCGTCGGTTTATGATGGCGTCGCTATGGCCCTAGAAGATCGAATGGATGTCCCAGAATTGCGGTTCCTCAGGCATTATTATGACGATCCGCGCTATATCAAAGCTCTGGCCGGGAGTATCGAAAGTCATTTAGCGCGGCTGACATGGCAACCGGACGTTATTCTGACATCCTATCATGGGCTACCGCAAAGCTATGTCGATAAAGGTGACCCTTACCAAAAAGAATGTCTGGAAACGACGTCATTGTTACGCGCTGAGATGGGCCTGCCAGAGGCTAAATTATATGCGACCTTCCAATCCAGATTTGGACCAAAAGCTTGGCTTCAACCCTATACAGACAAAACGCTTGAGGCCTTGCCAGGGCAAGGCGTTAAAAAGGTCGCCGTCTTAACGCCGGGCTTTTCAGCTGATTGTCTTGAGACGTTAGAAGAGATTGCGATTGAAGCCAAAGAAAGTTACGAAGAACATGGCGGAACGCATTTTACATTTATTCCATGTCTGAATGCTGATCCCGCTCATATTGATTTGCTTACAGCCTTGGCAAAAGAACGCCTCCTAAGCGGTTGGCTTTAAACGTTCGAATATATCTTCGATCGAAAGATTGGGATCTAGAATAATATCCGAATATACCTCTTTATCTGCAAGCTTGGCATAGTCTCGTGCGCGACTCGATAAGAGATCTGGATAGCACCTCAAAATAGCATCTTTATCTGTTTCATCCTCAGTTTGGTTAAAGTGACCGTACCAAATAAGTGGTTTTGGGTTTTCAAAATATTGAACTTTTAATCTCTCAATATCTTGTTCAGTCGCCGCAATATGGACTACATACCATTGATGGCTTAGTGTCTCTCGGGTGTCTTCAGAGGTATATATAACGCTGCCAGTTGTATCTAATATAACATTGCCAAACTTACCGGAGAGCGCCTGATTTGTGGCTTCCGTTTCTAGTTCAATCGATTTGGCTTCGCGCTCTGCATAGCCTTCGGAATAAGGTTGCCCCTGCCAAGCCGCAAAATCGGCCATACTGCCTTGACCCAATTTTTCCCAAATAATTTTATCAACTTCCAGTAGATTGAAGTTTAATCGATCTACGAGCCGTCGCCCTGTATAGCTTTTGCCAATATTTGACATGCCGATTAGGGCTATCCGCAAATCATTTTTTGCGTATCGATTTTCAAATTCAGAACGGCTGAGCTGCATTAGGCGTGAATAGTCAGATAATGCGTTAGCGCAGTTAGGTAAGGCGCCATGACATGCATGCGTTTCTTCTTTTTCATCGCACGGGCCAGAGGCTTGGGAAGAGGGATATCCGTATGTAATATTCTCTCTACACTATCTGCAAATTTTGCAGGATGTGCCGTTCCGACGGTTATTCGCGTGAAAGCTGTGTCTATATCTTCTGCAAAAGCCGACATGGCAAGATGTCCAACCGCCGTATGCGGACACATCACATATCCGGTCTCGGCATGAATGCGACGAATATGTCTTTCGGTTTCCATATCTGTGAAGGAGGCGCCCCAACAAAGTTGTTTCACGGCCTCATAATCCTCATCATGTAAAGACAGAATTCGAGGGAAATTATTTGGGCGCCCGATATCCATAGCATTGGATAAAGTCGGAACGCTCGGTCGTGGTGTATATTCGCCGCTCGCGAGATAATCTACAAAGGGATCATTCGCATTATTACCAATAACAAATCGGTCAATGGGGGCTCCCATTTTCTTGGCGATTAAGCCGCCCGTTAGATTGCCTAGATTTCCCGATGGAATAGAATAGACAATTGGCCGGTCAGGATAGGTCGCTTTGACCTGAAGCGAGGTCCAGAAATAGTAAAAGCTCTGCGGTATCACACGACCGACATTGATCGAATTGGCACTCATGAGATTGAATGTTTTGGAGAGCTCTTCATTTCCAAACGCCTCTTTTACAAGTTGCTGGCAATCATCAAAACTTCCATCCACGGCTATCGCTTTCACATTTGAGTGAACGCGACCCATCGTCGTCAATTGTTGTTCCTGGACTTTACTGACGCCGCCTTTTGGAAATAGGATAAAGACTTGAATGCCTTCTTGATCCAAAAATGCATCTCCAATCGCACCGCCCGTATCACCGGATGTCGCGACCAATATGGTCCGCTTTTGTTGTTTGCGTCCCATAAGATGGCTGGCGGCACGTCCCATAAATCTTGCTGCAAAATCCTTGAAAGCTAGGGTTGGCCCATGAAAAAGCTCCAAAACGAAGTCATCAGCTTCAGGCTCAAGCGCAGGGTCCAATATTTCACCGCGGAGGGTTTTGATTGGAACCGGGAAATTATAGGCATCTCTACAGATGCTCAATAAGTCTTCAGCGCTAAATTGATCGTCGACAAAATGACAGGCGAGTTCTGCTGCGCAATCTGCGAATGATTTTGCCCCCATTAGCGCGGTTTGCACATCCGAGAAAAAGGGTATGCTATCTGGCATCCATAATCCGCCATCAGGCGCGAGGCTTGCCAGAAGTGCATCTCCAAATCGGGCTTTGACGTCTGAATTGAGGTGCGAATGATAGTTCATGCGCGTCCCTTTAGCTAAAGTTGCGTATTGCGCAAGTTTTTACCTGAAAAAGCCTATCTGCTGCGAACAGAATGCGCGAGTATATTGACCATTGTGGCGCGGGCGGTACGCTTTCCTATGTTTTTGATTTTGTGCGGTCTGTCAGCCCGGTATCTCAAAGTTTCACCTTTTGAAGCCGTCCAGCTTTCCTGACCGACGGTAACTTCCAATGTGCCTTCGAAAACACTTAGATTTTCGACAGACCCGTCAGGATGTGGAGAGCTCTCCAAAACGCCATTGGCTTGGGCTGTAAAATCATACCACTGTGTAAATTGAACCGTGTCGATAGATCCGATGATCTGAAGTTCACAAAGGCCATCTTCGCTATAGAGTTTAGGAATGTCCTGAATTTGCGCATGTTGAACCAATGCCGTTTCATCTGGCCTGTCGGAGACCATGGCTTCAACACTTGTCCCGAGAGCTTGAGAAATACGCGAGAGGGTGGCCAATGTCGGATTGCTCTCATTTTTCTCGATTTGAGAAATCATGGATTTCGCAACACCCGACAGTTCTGATAAATCGCCCAAAGACATACTATCGGCCATTCTCAAACGTTGTATAGTCTGACCCAATTTCTCGGTTAAAGCGACTGTTTCTGGGCTCGGTTGGCGTTTTGATCTGGCCATAAACTTTCCGTTAGACTCTAGATTTTTTCTTTAGCGTTCTATATATAGAACAAAATCGTTCAATCAAGAGTACAGCTCTGTTTTAGCCCGAAAGGTCAATATAGAATAATATCATGCGGTATTTGCCTATACATTTCGACACACGCAATGCGAATGTCCTCATTATCGGCGGTGGAGCCGCGGCTGAGGCTAAATTACGTTCATTGCTAAGAACAGAAGCCCGACTCACCGTAATTTCCTCTGAAATTGGGCCTGAGCTTGAGCGTTGGGCGGCTGATGGAAAAATTGAGTGGGTCAAACGGGAGTATGAGTCCGCGGACCTAAACGGCGTGGCTCTGGTGTATGCGGCCACCGAAGATGACGCGCTGAATGCTCAAATCGCAAAAATGGCGGCCGATCGACACTTGCCCGTCAATGCTGCGGACCAAAAAGAAGTTTGCAGGTTCATCACGCCGGCGCTTGTCGATCGGTCTCCCGTCACAGTTTCGATTGGCACAGAGGGAACAAGTCCAGCATTAGCACGTGCCTTAAAAGCCGACCTCGAAACACGTCTACCGCCTGAAACGGGAAAATTTGCAATTAAAACCAATGAATTACGCCGGAAAGTGAAGGCAATCATGCCTAACCTTGCCGATCGTCAAAGATTCTGGGCTGCGATATTTGGGAAACGAGATTTGACAGCGCAAATGCGTATCTCAGCACAAGAATTGGAAACCCAAGTCGAACAGAAATTGCAAGGCATTGATGAACAGGACGGCAAAGTGGTTCTGGTTGGTGCGGGCCCGGGTGACCCCGACATGCTCACAACGGCTGCCCGGCGGACCCTGCATTCAGCTGACGTGATTGTCTATGACCGCCTGGTCAGTGATGGCGTTCTGGATCTGGGTCGACGCGAAGCCGAATATATCTATGTGGGGAAAACTCCAGGCCAAGCCTCGATTAAACAAGATGCAATCAACAAAATACTTGTCGATAAAGCGTCTGAAGGCCATTCTATAGTGCGGTTGAAATCTGGGGACCCGCTTATCTTTGGTCGTGCAGATGAGGAAATCAATGTATTGGTCGAGGCATCGATTCCGGTTTCGATCATTCCAGGGATCACATCCGCAGCCGCGGCAGCGGCTTCTATCAATGCGTCTTTGACGACACGCGGTACAAATAAGGCAGTTGCGCTCTTAACTGGGCATGATGCGAAAGGCTTTGCTGAACAGGATTGGGAAAGTCTTGCGCGACCCGGGGGCAGGGCAGCTGTCTATATGGGAATTGGGGCTTCCGAATTCATAAAAGAGCGCCTGCTTCATCACGGTGCAGACGGATCACATCCTGTAACAGTCGTCGAAAATGCCTCTCGTCCCAATCAAAAGATTATTTACACCAATTTGCAGCAATTGCCTGATGATATCGCAAAAGGTGGTGTTAAAGGCCCAGCAATCTTGCTAATTGGATATTCCCAGCGCGCCCAAAATATTGAAGGACAAATTGCGGTATGAGCACGTTAAAACATAAGGGCAAAGGCCCTCAATCTATGACGGCCAATGAGTTAAAAGACGGCTATTCAGTTTGGCTGGATGACGGTTTTAACTGGACACGTGATTTTTCAGAGGCACTCTGCACCGAAGATGTAGCCCTGATTGAGAAAATGGGAGAGGTCGCAGATAGAGACGTTGCCGCCAATTTCGTTGTCGGGACCTATTATATAGACATTGAGCCGGATACGGGACTACCGGTGCGGTACCGTGATAAATTCCGGGTCAAAGGCCCATCTTATGACACAGCTGATTTGCTGGAGAAAAAATAATGTATCGTTATGATGAATTTGATGCGCAGCTTGTTGAAGAGCGCACCAAGCAATTTCGGAAACAGGTGGAACGACGGGTCAAAGGCCGGTTAAGCGAAGCCGAGTTCCGACCTCTGCGTTTGATGAATGGGCTCTATCTACAGCTTCATGCCTATATGCTAAGGGTTGCTATTCCTTATGGGACACTGCGAAGTGATCAAATGCGTATGCTTGCCCATTTGGCCGAGAAATATGATCGGGGTTATGGCCACATTACAACCCGCCAAAATATTCAGTATAATTGGCCAAAACTACCCGACGTACCAGATATGCTGGATGATCTTGCTAGTGTTCAAATGCATGGCATTCAGACGTCTGGGAACTGTATCCGCAATGTGACTTGCGATCCTTATGCAGGCGCCACGGCAGAAGAAATCGAAGACCCACGGCCTTTGGCTGAGTTGATCCGGCAATGGTCAACACTCCATCCTGAATTTTCATTCTTGCCGCGAAAATTTAAAATCGCGGTGACTGCGGCTGAAAAAGATCGGGCTATGATCAAGGCCCATGATATTGGCATTCAGATCGTCAAGAATAAAAAGGGCGATGTCGGCTATAAAATAATTGTAGGCGGCGGATTGGGGCGAACACCTATCATTGGACAAACCCTCAGAGAGTTCTTACCCAAAGCCGATTTATTGCCTTATCTGACGGCAGCCTTGCGCGTTTATAACCGCTATGGACGCCGCGATAATAAATATAAGGCGCGGATCAAAATACTCGTGCAAGAAACGGGAATCGAGCGCTTCACAGAGCAAGTCGAAGTAGAATTTGCGTCAATCGATATAGGCGACATTGCCGTGTCAGTTGCTGAGGTTGCGCGGATTGAAAGCTATTTTGCGTCACCTGATTTTGAGACATTGAAAGATAATCCGAAGTCCTATTCAGAGGCTTTAGATAAGGATAAAGCCTTCTCGCTATGGGCCAAAAATAATGTCGCTCCGCATAAAGCGCCTGGCTATGCGATCGTCAATATTTCGCTTAAGCCCTTAGAGATGGCGCCGGGAGATATAACCGCAGAGCAAATGCGAATTGTTGCGGACCTCGCTGATGAGTTCTCTTTGACGGAACTTAGAACGACCCATCAACAAAATCTGGTGCTCCCACATGTCAAACAATCGGACCTGCCGGGATTATTTGCCAAGCTTCAAACGGCTGAACTCGCCTCAGATAATATCAATCTGATAACCGATATTATCTGCTGTCCGGGAATGGATTTTTGTGCCCTAGCAACAGCGCGATCAATTCCAATCTCACAAGCGATTTCCGAGCGTTTTTCTGATCCCGAACGCCAGCGTACAATCGGTGAAATGCAGATCAAAATTTCAGGCTGTATCAATGCCTGTGGCCATCACCATGTTGGTCATATAGGCATTCTGGGCCTTGAAAAATCCGGGGTTGAATTTTACCAGGTCAAGCTTGGCGGTGACGCATCTGAACATGCCGAAATTGGCAAAGTGACGGGACCTGGATTTTCGTTTGAGGAATTAATCGACGGTATCGAAAATATGGTCGATCTCTATCTGGAAAAACGTGAAGGGGAAGAGCGTTTCCTCGACACATATAGACGTATCGGCATCGCGCCGTTCAAAGAGGTGCTTTATGCCTAGTCATATCCTTATACAGGATGGTCGAGAACAAGATGCGAGCCATCTATCAGATCCATCTGACCCATCCGCGCTGGAAAGTAATGAGCGGGTAGAGGTTTTACATATCGCAAATGATATGGAGCTAAGCTCTATACTCCCGGCACTCGACCGTATTGATCTGATAATGGTTGATTTCCCGGCCTATACGGATGGAAGAGGGTTCTCACTCGCCAAACAACTCCGAGTTCACCATGGATATGCAGGCACATTGATTGCTGATGGCCCACTTATCCCTGATCAATATGCGTTTGCACTCCAATGTGGATTTGATGCTGTCCGCCTTGATGAGGCAACGATCAAGCGCCATTCGGTGGAGGATTGGAAGAACGCCTTAGACGACTATGATGTAACTTATCAGCGCGGCTATGTGACCAAGGCTGGCCCCGCAACATCAATTTTTGACGCACGCATAACCGCGCTCGACGGGCGAAAGGCGGCAGACCCTTTTTTCGGTAACTCGGCGGAGTTAACGCTCAGAAAAGCAATCAAAAATTATGAAGGTGATCTGGTTCTCGCCACAAGTATGGGCGTCGACTCTGCGGTTTTACTTCATATGGTTTCAAAAATTGACAAAGATCTGCCTATTATCTTTTTAGATACGGGGAAGCATTTTCGGGAAACCCTTGCTTATCGGGACGGCCTTATCAAAAGATTTGGCCTGACAAATTTCAAAAATGTTCGACCCGATCAAGATGAGCTCTTCTCTGAGGACTATGATGGTGACCTCAATCAAAGCGATCCGGATCAATGTTGTGACCTGCGAAAAGTCCGTCCACTGGACCGCGTGATTAAAACCTATGCTGCGCGTATTACCGGTCGGAAGAGATACCAAACGCCTGAACGCGCAGACATGCCGATCCTCGAAGAGGGCGGCTTACAGGACAAGGTCAATCCGCTCGCCTATTGGACCGCCAAAGATGTGACACGCTATATGCGCATTCATGATCTACCACCTCATCCACTATTGGCGCTTGGATATCTCTCAATTGGATGTCAGCCTTGCACAACGCGTGTGACGGATGGCGAGGACCCACGTGCAGGAAGATGGCGAAATAGCGAAAAGACCGAATGCGGCATACATTTCGTTGACGGAAAATGGGTGCCAATGGAAAAGAAAACGACGTTTGAGGCGTTTTAGATCAATCAAGCTTCGAACGGTTTTTAAAACTCATCTTGAGAGTCAAGCCTATAACGATGAGTGATATAAACATCCATATAAGGCCCCATACGACAGAATTTCCACCGACAGATTCTGCTAACATCACGGCATCTGTCCGAAGTTGAGAATTTAGGACGACCGTTCGATACACATCATTGACAGGATAGAGCATGCTGGTGAACCCAATAAACCGAAGCAGAATATCGCAAACATAATTGGGCGCAAATCGCGCGAGAGCGAGCGCGACGATTGCGGAGACCGCGCTAAATATGATTGAAAACATATTACCTGAAAAGAGAAGGGTGAGTGCCAGAACCCCAATACCAAAAAAGGCGAGGATCCAGCGATCCAATTTGGTTCGCGCGGCCAATAAAAAGATCAAACTGCCGAAAAGGCATGATCCCACATAGCCGGATGAAAATATAAAAAACTTGCTTCCACCATATCCCGGGACTGTGCCGCTTGCATTGCTATGGACGTTAAATTCTAAAACGGTTCCGCCCGTCATGACAAAGGCGAGGGCATGGGAGATTTCATGCAAGAAAGTTGTGATGATTTGAAAAGGTTGCGCAATAGGCGTATTCCACGTCACGAATAATATGACCGACATGGCAATAAGGATACCGAGGTCACGCTGTGTTTGATTAATATCCATATAGAATTCTATTGTCTCCGACAGGTCGAAGGGTTGAACCGTTTAACAATTCTGGTCAAATGATTTTTGAAGCTCTGGTTTTAAACTTAGTAGTGCAGCATGTTCATCTGATGGCAGGCTATCTTCAGCCACGATATAGGTGTGGATGGCAAAAACCACGGCGTGCGTGTTAGGAAGGCGCCTGAATGTTTGCCGCTCCACGCGAATAAATCTAGCTGCGGTCGGATCAATAGGTTTTTCGACGCCCTCAGGGCGCGGCTGATACAATTCAGGGTCGGTATAAATTAAGAAATTCGCGCGGCCTAACGGTTGTTCGACGCGAATAGCCGAAAGCATGCGTTCTACTATATTTGCGACATCCGAATATTCTGGAACAGGTGTATGGATGCTATTGATGGAGCGCCCAATTTTCTCGCGTACATCCCAGCTAGAGGGAAAGCACATAATGGCAGCGGATAGAATATGATAGTCGTCTTGTTTTTGTAAGAGACAAAGGTCTTCTTGAACATGGCTGGCGGCATCCAATAGGGGATGTGCTGACATTGACTTTGCGTGTCCGCCCTCGGCGCAAATAATGTCTCTTAACTCTAGGCAGGCGGCTTCAGCGACGGGCAAGGCTTGAAAAACCTTTCCGCCTTGCGAAGCCATGAGTTCCCGCCTGTAGGCCATTTGCGCGTCAAATCTATCTGATTTTACAAGCCATTCCGAAATCGCGACGGGCTGGACTCCCGGGAGTCGCGATGTTTGCGGATCAAGCCACGCTTTTATCGGAAGGTGCGAGTTTAGGATCATGTTTTAGCTTCTATAGAATCGCGTTCTTATGAGCCACCAAAATAATGGCTGGTTTAGGTCTTGCCGAGGATGCACCTAATTTTGTCTATAGGATCTATATCGCTACAAATATCGAAACGGTTTAGGATAGATTGATAAATAAGGAAGCAACCCAGCAATATTGGAGGCGTCATAATAAATCGGACTCGAAAACGACGTCTAAATGGGAGCATATCTGGACAGACGGGTCAGATATTGTGGATATTTATGGCGAGGATCTTGAGATTGATCCGCCTCAAAAGCTGGTTGTTACTTGGAATACTATTGATCAAAATAAAAAAACCCGACCTTAAATCAATAAGGCCGGGTCGGGTGCATTATGTGTTCCGCTGATTAAACGTTAGCAGAGGCATCCAGATCAAAGCGGTCATTATTCATGACT
>CAYRMO010000013.1:0-1926 GCA_964425355.1 uncultured Algimonas sp.
ATCAGACCAAAAAAACGGGCCCCGAAGGACCCGCTCTTTATTTCAAAAATCCCTAGACCTTAGTCTTTTAGGTCTTTGTCCATTTCTTGACAATCGGCGATGATCTTTTCGACAGCGGCGACCGATTTCATAAACATCTCGCGCTCATCAGATTTGAGGCGAATATTCATGACTTTTTCGACTCCTCTGGCACCGATCATGGCTGGGGCGCCGACATAAAGGCCGCGGACACCGGCGATCTGACCTGACAGGCGAACCGCACAGGGCAGGATACGCTTTTTGTCACGAAGATAGGACGTCGCCATTTCAATGGCAGATTCAGCTGGCGCATAAAATGCAGAGCCATTTCCAAGCAAACCAACGATTTCACCGCCACCTTTACGGGTACGTTCTACAATCGCATCAACAGCTTCTTGTGTTGTCCATTTCATCTTGATCAGATCTGGGAGCGGCACACCATTAACGGTTGAATAGCGCACAAGTGGGACCATTGTATCACCGTGACCACCCAGAACAGAGGCATGCACATCTTCGACAGAACATTTGAATTCATCGGCGAGGAAATAGCGGAAACGTGCACTATCAAGGACACCAGCCATACCAACAACTTTGCGAGGCTGTAGGCCAGAGAATTTTTGCAAGGCCCAAACCATGGCGTCCAGCGGGTTTGTGATACAAATTACAAAGGCTTTGGGCGCATGTTCTTTGATCCCGGCCGCAACTTGTTTAATAACGCCAAGGTTTTTACCGATTAGCTCTGAGCGGTCCATGCCGGGCTTACGCGGGAAGCCCGCTGTGATGATGCAAACATCTGCGCCCGCAATATCAGCATAGTCATTCGTACCTTTGAGGTTTGAGTCTTTACCGAAAACAGGTGCCGCTTCTGACAGGTCAAGGGCTTTACCTTTGGCTGTGCCTTCAAAAATATCAAACAGGACCACATCACCCAGCTCCTCACGAGCCGCAATATGAGCCAGAGTTCCGCCGATCATACCGGCGCCGATAAGGGCGATTTTCGCGCGTGCCATAGAGTATCTCCATTTTGGCGAGTTTTCTTCTCGCGCCCCATAGCCGTGTTATGGCGTGGGGGCAATGGAAATAGCTCTCATAATCCTCAGCAAACCATAGCAATTGCCCTCACAATGTAGTGTATCGCGAAAACTCATAGCCATATGGTTCGGGCATCGCTAAAGACGCTCTCATGTCACATAATAGTTTCGGACATTTATTTCGTTTTACGACCTGGGGTGAGAGCCACGGGCCTGCGATTGGCTGTGTTGTCGATGGCTGCCCACCAAAAATTTCACTGAGCGAAGCCGATATTCAGCGCTTTCTGGATCAAAGAAAACCTGGTACCTCAAGGTTTGTCACGCAACGGCAAGAACCAGATCAGGTTAAAATTCTGTCTGGGGTCTTTGACGGACAAACGACGGGAACGCCCATATCGCTTTTGATCGAAAATAAAGATCAGAGGTCCAAAGATTATTCAGAGATCAAAGATCGATACCGGCCCGGACATGCGGATCTGACCTATGATGCCAAATATGGCATTCGGGACTATCGCGGCGGCGGACGCAGTAGCGCACGCGAAACGGCTAATCGCGTGGCGGCGGGTGCGATAGCTCGTAAAATTCTGGGGGATGGTATTTCGATACGCGGCTGCGTTGTCTCAATAGGTGATCAAGATATTGATATCGCGAATTGGAATTGGGACCATGTCAAAGATAATCCGTTCTGGTGCCCAGATGCGGTGGCGGCAAAATCATGGGAAGCTTATCTGGATGGTGTTCGCAAGGACGGAAATTCGGTTGGCGCTGTCCTCCATATCGAAGCCACGGGTGTCCCTGCTGGATGGGGGGCGCCCATTTATGGCAAGCTTGATAGCGATATTGCCATGGGGATGATGTCAATTAATGCGGCGAAAGG
>CAYRMO010000013.1:2026-37467 GCA_964425355.1 uncultured Algimonas sp.
GCAAGCTTGATAGCGATATTGCCATGGGGATGATGTCAATTAATGCGGCGAAAGGCGTCGAAATTGGAGCAGGCTTTGCAGCAGCCCGGTGGTCAGGCGTCCAAAATGCGGATGAAATCCGTATGAAAGACGGCAAGGCCGATTTTCAATCCAACCATGCTGGCGGTATATTAGGTGGCATATCAAATGGGGATACGATTTCGGTGGGGCTCGCCATCAAACCAACCTCATCTATGTTGACCTCTGTTCAATCGATTGATTCCAAGGGAAACGAAATCGATGTGCGCACCAAAGGTCGCCATGATCCATGTGTCGGTATTCGCGGTGTCCCGGTGGCCGAAGCCATGCTGGCTGTTATTTTGGCCGATCACAAATTACGCCATCGCGGGCAAATGGGCAGTTAAACGCTTACAATGATCATTATTGCAAAAATTGCGGCGCTAATATTTGTCATTGTTCTTATATGTCTCTTTATAGGCTATCGAAAATTATCGGGCGAAGACCTTAGAAAATATGATCATCCGATTACGCCGCATGCCACCGCGACACAATCAGAGGCCTTAGATAAGTTAAACGCCTATCTTGAAGAAGAATTCGGAGGTCCCGCTGTTTCAGGTTTATCAAAGGATGGCTGGCGTTCAAAACGCGAGCGGTTTGACACGGGTGGCTTGGCGCGAACCGACCTCGAGGCAGAGTTTAGACCTGATGTCATCACGGTCAACGGGCGTAAAATTACGGGAAGTTGGACTTTGGTCAAAGGTTATGATGCATCCCGTCGTATACTCTATATACATGGCGGCGGTTTTACGGTTGGCTCTGATATAAGTCACCGCGCCCTGACAACAGCATTGGCCAAGCGCACAGGTGCTGCTGTCTTTGCGCCTAATTACCGACTCATGCCCGAAAATCCAAGATCTGCCGGAATTGAAGACGCACGCAGCGCCTATGACTGGGTTTTGGAAAATGGACCAGATGGCGCCGCGCCAGCGCAAACATTAGCGGTTTCGGGCGATAGTGCGGGCGGCAATCTAGCCCTAATGGTATCAAATTGGGCCAGGAACACATCTCGAAGAGGGCCAAATGCAGTCCTTACCTTTTCCTCTACCACAGATTCAACCTTTTCATCTCCGTCGATTAAAACCAATCTGGATAAAGACAATATGTTGCGCCCCCTCATTGGGCCAATGACGAAAATACCACGATTGACCTTATTATTTTTAATTCGAAAACTTTACGGCTACTCGCCGTCCCACCCTGATATTTCCCCGATATATGATGACTTATCTAATCTTCCGCCGACATTCCTCTTGGCCTCGCAAGATGAAACGATCCACGATGATAGTGCCCGTTTCGCGGCTAAAATGCGCGGCAACGGATCTCCTGTGATCTTTCAAAGCTGGGCTGGTGGGCTCCCGCATGTCTGGCCTATATTTGATAATATGATCCCAGAAGCCGATTCCGCATTGGATGAAGTCGGGACATTCCTCAATCAACATATCTAATCCTTATATAGCTTACTCTATATATCCTAATTGGCATTATTCTGAACGAACTATGAATTTCGATCTCAGGGTTAGTTCAAACGGGGTCTTCTAAAAGCAAATCATCGACAAGGGCATCTTCCCTGGTCGTAGCCTCGCATAGGAGACCAAAAATGACACATACTAAAACAGTCAAAAAGGCCCTCGCTGCAGTCACACTGGCTGCGGCTACTCTAGCTCTTCCTGTTTCAGCACAGGCCCAGAGTTTTAATGACCGCAATTGTTCTGATACTGGAAATGCCGTTCTCGGCGGCGTTGTCGGCGGAACGCTCGGCACAGTACTTGGTGAAGAAATCGCCGGTCGCCGTGATAGAACCGAAGGCGCCATTCTCGGCGGAATTATCGGTGGTATTGCCGGTGCTGCCATAGGCGATAGCGCATCAGATTGCGAAAATCGCAATGCACGCTTCCGGACAACCAATAATGTCAGAACGGTATCTCGCCCCGTTGTTTCCCGTCCTGTTTTTGGCGTTCAAAATGTTGGCTACACGACCACACGTGGTTATGCGCCAACTTACCAAAGAACGACTTATAATAATAGTCGTCGGGTCGACCCGCTCTACCGCATTGACCGCGAAATTGATCAACTTCGCTATGAACGCGACCGTCTTAAAAAGGAACGTAAGTATTCACACAGGTATAATCCACGCATTGAGCGCCGTCTCGACCAGATCGCCTATGAATTGGACTGTTTAAAAGATGAGCGCAAACGGATCAAAAAATACGGCACTTCCCGCCGGACCGTTTACAGCACGACAAGACGTCGTGCTTATTAGAGCCACCGGGTCATCGTCCCTAACGGGACCTGGTGGACCCAATCGCCCGACCTGCAAATAGCAGGTCGGGTTTTTTTATATGATAGAGCACTTTAACCTAATCTAGAATCATTTTGACCGCTGAAATTGGCAGTTTGAGCAGGCGGGGCTTGTGAAATGGTGCTGGCACCATGAACACGTCCCAACGCACTCAAACTGCCAAGATCAATGATAAGAGCGTCAGTGGCTGAAGTTGACTTTGATTTGCTGATTCTGCCGCTTGGGCGATCTTTTCCTGCTGGACCGCGTTGCATTCTGACAACCGATGCCAGCATCGCTTGTCAAAACGCGCCTAACCAGCAGAAAAACCTCATCCCATCAAAAATGGTTCTAGATTAGGTTAAAGCGCTCTAAACTTAGAATTATTCTCCTCAGAGGCGAAGCTTTTTGAGAAAGTTGATGCCTTCATGTTAGCTTCACCTTCTATTCGGCATGAAAATTGCAAAAAAGCGTATCAAGCGCGTTAAAAGCTGAAAAGGTGAGTGTGGGTCGTTAAGGCGGCTCTCCAAAAAGGCAGGAGCCAAAGACAATGAAAAGACTTCTTTCAACAGCAGCCATTGCGGTTGCAGCATTTTTTCCACTGAGTGCCTCAGCGCAACTCATCGGAAATTTCGATAATAATGCCGTTCTTGGTGGAATCGGTGGAGCCAGCCTCGGTGGCGTGATCGGATCTCAACTCGCACCGACGGGTAATCGAACAGAAGGCTCCGCGATCGGCGCCGTCGTTGGCGGCCTCGCTGGCACAGCCTTTGGAAATTCGCAATCAAATTTTGGCGGAAACCCTTATGCTGGTCAGTTTAACCCTGGTTTTAATGGCGGCAACCTAGCCGGAACAGCGATTGGTGCTGGTCTGGGCGGCGTAATAGGATCAAATCTTGCAGGGTCAGGCCAACGCCAAGAAGGCACTGCCATTGGCGCGGTCATTGGCGGTCTTGCTGGATACTCCCTTGCAAATGGTCGTTCAAATTCACGCTATGGCGGATCAACTGGACCCATTAATACAGGCGGTTTTGGAGGCCCGATTCCGACAGGACCTGGCTTTGGTGGAGGGGTTTACCAAGGACCCGTCAGTGGTGGGTTTGTCGGATCTGGACCTATCTATACAGGCCCAGCCCCTGTTGGATTTAGACCTGGTTTCGGTGGACCGACATATGCTCCAGGTGGTTATGTATCTGGCCCTGTTGTACCTGTTACAACCTACCGGACTGAAACAATCCAAAGACCAGTTGTGCGCCAACGTGTTCGCGTTCAGCCTCAAGTCGTTAGACGTCAGCGTGTTGTTGTAGACCAACCTTGCCCATCTGGCACGACGCAACAATCTGACGGGACATGTCTAAGTGCTCCGCGTGTTGTAAGAGAGCCAGCCCCAACGGTCATTCGGGCGACCTGTCCATCAGGCACAACTGACCTTGGCAATGGCACATGCCAGGAACCTGCAAGGACAGTCCTAGGCGCCGCTCCTATTGTCATTCCACAATCCTGCCCTCCAGGTACAACAGATCTGGGGAACGGGACTTGTCAGGAACCGGCTAGAACGGTTCTCGGCGCAGCGCCAATCGTCATTCCGCAGTCATGTCCATCAGGCACGAGCGATCAGGGCGATGGAACCTGCTTGGCACCAGCCAAACAGATCGTAGAAGCAGCGCCAGTCGTCATTCCATCTAGCTGTCCATCAGGTACACTGGATCAAGGCAATGGAACTTGCCTAGCACCCGCTAAGCAAATCGTTGAGCCGGCTCCCGTTGTAATCCAAGCAACCTGCCCTGCAGGCACGACAGATCTCGGAAATGGAACCTGTCAGGAACCAGCCCGGACTGTTCTGGGTTCAGCCCCGGTTGTTATTCCACAACCTTGTCCTGCCGGAACGACAGATCTCGGCGACGGGACATGTCAAGAACCAGCCAAAACCGTAATCGGCAGTGCTCCAATCGTGGTCAACCAACCGTGTCCAAGCGGCACAGTCGACCTTGGAAATGGAACCTGTGAAGCGCCGGCTCGTATTGTTGAACAAGCCCCAGTCTATGTGCCACCAGCACCTGTGACACCTACCTGTCCGGTTGGGTCCGTATATGACGGCGTTGGATGTATTCAAGATAATCCAGTTATTATCGAAGAGACTATTCAGAACCCAGGCACATATTGTTATGGCGACGGAAAAGCTGTCTATGACCAATATGGTCGTAAGATCAAAAATCACGCACATAACGGATTTTCTTGTGGCGGCAAACATTAAGCTGTCATAAGCTAAAAGCCTTCGCAAAAAGAACACCCACATGTTCCAATGCGTGCTTAACGCCCTGCCAATAGGTAGGGCGTTTTGCGTTCACGGAAAATTCAGTTGCTTATTTGCATAGGAAGAGGATTTTGACTACAGTCTTAACACGCCGTTAAGGCTAGGTACAACTAAACGTCTGTAGGGAGACGGTACCGCTTTCCGAACGCTTGGCCGACAAACTGGCCTATTTTGGACGAAAGGACCCTATTATGCGTTTCTCTACAACTTTTAAAACTATTGCTATTGTCGTCGCTTCAACTTCGGTTGCCTATGCAACGTCAGCATCGGCTCATGATAATGGATATCAACATATTCATCAGTCCAGCAATAATGGTAATAATCAACTCCTAGGTGGAGCTATCGGCGCTGTAGCCGGTGGCGTCCTTGGCAGTCAACTCGCGGGCAATGGTGCGCGTACCGAAGGCTCTGTTTTAGGCGCCGTAATCGGCGGTGTCGCAGGTGCAGCTATTGCGGGTGACGGGCGTTCAAATAACCGCGGTACCCAAGTCGGATACTCAAATGCGGGGTATTCAAACACTGGCTATTCGCAAGGTGGGTATTACAACCCTCAGACTGGCTATTACTCAGGCGCATCAAACACCGTTTATTCGTCAAGTCCAGTTTATTCCTCAAACCCTGTTTATTCTAATTCAGGTTATTCCAGCTATCCAACGCGCACAACCTATCGGCCCGTCTATAGCAGCCCACGTTATTATTCGACACCTCGCTATTACCGCTCTTCTCCTAATATTGGTCTTTCGATCAATTTGGGCAATAGAGGTTTTAACAATCGCGGGTTCTCCAGTTTCGGATTCAATAATCGCGGGTTCTCGAGCTTTGGCGTCTCAAACCGTGGATTCTCGAACCGTAGATTCTCAAACCGTCGTTTTAACAATAATCGACGCAATTTCCGACGGAATGTACACCGTAGAGGATACTAATCTAACTAATCCGAAAATTAAGTTCAGAACCTCGCTTATCACAAGCGGGGTTTTTTATTTTCGTATAAAGCACTTTAACCTAATCTAGAGTCTTTTTGATGGGATGAGGTTAAAGTGCTCTAGCATGAAGCAAATATTCAATATTGCCAGACCCACCCTTAATTGGAGAAACATCGGTCGCCATGACCTGCCATCCTTGCTGCCTAATCCAAGCTTTCACATCATCCAAGGCTTGCAACGCTAACGCCTCTGATTTGACAATACCACCTTTTCCAAGACCCACTTTTCCGACTTCAAATTGCGGTTTGACGAGGGAGATGAGATCACTTTGTCGGGCCGCAATGCGCAAAGGCGTTTCTAGGACTTTCATGGCAGAGATAAAACTCGCATCGCAAACAACCAGGTCAGGTCTTGGTGATAAATCACTAGTCGATAATGTCCTAGCGTCTTGGCCCTCTAGGGAAACAATTTTGGGTTCTGCTCTGAGGTCGGGATGAAGTTGATCATGACCGACATCGACCGCATAAATTTTTGCCGCTCCATTTTTTACCAGGACTTGTGAAAACCCGCCTGTAGATGCGCCCACATCCAATGCAATTCGGCCATTGGGGTCGACATCGAAAGCACGCAAGGCATGGTCAAGCTTTATACCGCCGCGCGAAACCCAGGGATGTTCCTGCCCGGCTTCAATCGCCACTCCTTCACCTATTTTTTCAGACGGTTTTTTGAGGACGCGACCATCGACTTTCACTAACCCGGCCCGAATAGCCGCCTGCGCTCTGGCACGCGACGCATAATAGCCATGGGCCGTCAAATATTGATCAGCGCGCATGATGAAAAATAATAAGAGGTGTGAGGAAGGAAAATAGGAAGGTGATCAGCGAAATCGGTGTCACGCCAGCCCTTGCAAACTCGCCATATCCCGACCAATGACTTCGAATACTTTTTCAACAATCGCATTCGCATCCAAACCTGCCTGTTTATACATATTGGCGGGTGAGTCTTGATCGATGTAAATATCAGGCAGTGTCATTGTGCGAATCTTGACGCCATTATCCAAACGCCCTGCATCGGCTAGGGCGTGAAGACAGAACGCCCCAAAACCACCCACAGAGCCTTCTTCAATTGTAATCAATACCTCATGCTCATCAGCAAGGCGGCATAATAATTCAGTATCGAGCGGTTTTGCAAAACGCGCATCAGCCACTGTCGCGGATAAACCAAGCATATCCAGTTGCTCAGCGGCCATCATAGCCTCTGCAAGACGTGTTCCGTAGGAGAATATGGCAACGCGGCTCCCTTCTCGCATCACACGGCCTTTGCCAATTTCAAGGGCTTGAGGATTAGGATCGATGCCACATCCTGTCGCCTCACCTCTGGCGTAGCGGAAGGCCGTCGGGCCATCATCGCGCGCCACGGCTGTGGCGACCATTTTGGCGAGCTCATTTTCATCAGCAGCCGCCATCAAAACCATATTTGGAAGACAGCCGAGATAAGCAATATCAAAGGCCCCTGCATGTGTGGGACCGTCTGCGCCCACAAGCCCGGCACGGTCCATCGCAAATCGAACCGGTAGGTTTTGCAAGGCTACATCATGCACAACTTGATCATAGCCGCGTTGTAAAAAGGTCGAATAAATCGCGCAAAATGGCTTATACCCATCTGCGGCCAGACCACCCGCAAATGTCACCGCATGTTGTTCGGCAATTCCAACATCAAACATACGATCCGGGAAGACTTGACCAAATTCTTTAAGTCCGGTTCCACCGGGCATGGCGGCTGTGATGCCAACAATTTTGTCGTCCTTACGCGCCTCTGAAATCAAACTTTCCGCAAAGACCTTGGTGTAGCTAGGCGCATTGGCTTTGGCTTTTGATTGCTCGCCTGTGATGACATTGAATTTCGACACGCCATGATATTTATCAGCGGAATTTTCAGCGGGTTCATAGCCCTTGCCCTTTTGCGTGACGACATGCAGCAGGACGGGGCCATCCTTCATTTTTTTGATATTCTCTAATACCGGAATAAGGGCATCCAGATCGTGACCATCAATTGGCCCGACATAGTAAAACCCTAATTCTTCAAACCATGTCCCGCCCATAAACATGCCACGCGTATACTCTTCGGCCCGTTTTGCTGTGGTCTTGATGGGGCGCGGGGCGTTGGCGACGGCTGATTTAGCCGCACCGCGTAGGGCCTGATAGCCCCCTGAAGAAACCGTACGTGACAAGAGATGGCTCATAGCTCCAACAGGTGGCGCAATAGACATATCATTATCGTTCAAAATGACGAGCTGGCGCGAATCTGTCGCTCCGGCATTATTCATGGCTTCATAGGCCATACCGGCCGTAATCGATCCGTCGCCAATGACGGAAATAATATGATTGCTTCGACCATCAAGGTCGCGTGCCGTCGCAAACCCCATTCCGGCTGAAATCGAGGTTGAACTATGGGCAGCTCCAAAGGGATCATATTTACTTTCAGCGCGTTTGGTAAACCCTGAAAGCCCGCCGCCTTTGCGTAAGGTCCGAATACGGTCACGACGCCCAGTCAAAACTTTATGGGGATAGCATTGATGGCCGACATCCCAGATCAGCTTATCATCTGGCGTATCAAAGACAGCATGTACCGCAACTGTTAGCTCAACAACGCCCAGACCAGCGCCCAGATGTCCACCCGTCACCGAAACGGCATCAATCACTTCAGCCCGGACCTCATCGGCTAATTGTTTGAGCTGTTCTCTGGAAAATCCCTTCATATCAGAAGGGTATTTTACACTATCAAGTAAAGGCGTGTTTGGCATATTGCCCTTTTCATCCCTTTAGTGTTGGCGTGCCAACACGAAATCTACTGTATCGCGCAAGGTTTGCGCGGCTTCTCCCCAGGGTTCAAGGCGATTTTTCGCCTGTTCCCCCAAAACTTGCGCCCGTTCTTTCGCACCATTGAGGCCCAATATGGATACGAATGTGGCCTTTCCGAGATTTTCATCCTTGCCAACGGCTTTGCCTACAATGTCAGCATCACCGATAACATCGAGAATATCATCCTGAATTTGAAAAGCGAGTCCCATATCTTGAGCATAGCTGGATAAATCATGCAATTGGATCTCGGTCACCCCTGACAAAATGCCGCCCGCACGAACCGCAAAGTCGATCAAGGCTCCCGTTTTCATAGCCTGTAGGTCTGTAATCAGCGCCTCATCGCGGTCGCTCTCTCCAACCGTCATATCGACGACCTGCCCGCCAATCATGCCCGACATACCTCCTGCAACCGCTAATTCAGAAATGAGCCTTAACCGAATTTGGGGATCAATATCGAGATTGCTCAAAATACCGAAACTCCGCGTTAGTAAGGCATCACCTGCCAAAACAGCCATGGCTTCGTCATAGGCTTTGTGTACGGTTGGCTTTCCTCGCCTGAGATCATCATCATCCATGCAGGGAAGATCATCATGGATAAGACTATAGACATGCAGACATTCGAGGGCACAACCCGCAGAAAGCGAGGCGTCTAACGGTCCACCCAACATACGGGTTGTCTCATAAACGAGAAAGGGGCGCAGACGCTTGCCTCCGCCCAAAGCTGCATAACGCGCGGCTTCCATAATGACGGCTTGGCGACCCGATGGGATTGCAATCAAATCAGATAAACGGTTTTCGACCTGTCTTGCGACCTCGCTGAGGCGTTCAAGAAAATTAGGTTGTTTTATTGGCTCGGGCGCTGGTTGAGACATTAGCTATCAAAGTCTTCGGTTTTGATATCACCCTTACCATCAAGCACAATTTTTTCGACTTTCATTTGGGCCGATTTCAATTTGCTCTCACAATGCGCCTTTAATTTGGCACCGCGTTGATAGATCTCAATACTCTCTTCTAAAGGCGCGTCACCGCGTTCCAAGCGGTCCACTATGCCTTCAAGTTCAGTGAGGGCATCTTTAAAACTCAAATTTTTGATGTCACTCATGATTAGTCCTGACCATCCTTCTGTGATTCCAATGCAGATCACCATTTTGCGAGACACATTTCCAGCCCCTCGCCATCAATGATCCTT
Organism: uncultured Algimonas sp.; assembly: GCA_964425355.1. Taxonomy (GTDB): domain Bacteria; phylum Pseudomonadota; class Alphaproteobacteria; order Caulobacterales; family Maricaulaceae; genus Litorimonas. Next base: position 11,649 of record CAYRMO010000013.1, read on the forward strand.
TGATCATGCGATTGAACCATCCATGACCGGAAACATAGACGATCTTACCGCCTTGCGCAGACTCTTCCAGTGTTTTCGCCATATGATTAGCCCGCTTGCGGGCCTCGGGCCGGCTTTCCATCCCGTCTGACCAGCCTATACACCAGACGATTCGCGACCAAGTCCCCCAGCTTTTAGGACGTAATTTCACGGGAATAGGCGGAGACGGCAATGGGGCCTCAACTAAATCATCCAATATTTGGTCGGGTGCCCGACCCGCAGCCAGTTCTAAGCTTTCGATGGCACGCCGCAAAGACGAACTATAGAATATATCGGCTTTGCCCGCCCATTCCTTAACCTTCTTTGGAACTTTTTGATCCGGCAAAATACCACCAATATCATATTGTTTCCACCAGTCCCGATATTCGCGCGCGCTCAATCTCACTTTACGTGAAAGCGCCGGTTTGCCATGTCGGACCAATATGATCGTATCTTCAGACATTCAGGCCCGTTACAGCCATTTATTGGCTTCTGCTAGAGCTTTTTCATAATTCTACCCTTTGGCGGGCAGTAATAATCCAAATCGCGATCACATTTCTTAAAGCTGAACATAATTCGGTCAGCGCGCCCCATCAAATAATCCATCGGAACCATACCCGGACCATAAATGCCAGCCCGGCTATCCGTTGAATTGTCCCGACCATCACCCATAAAAAATACATGATCTGCGGGCACAGTAAAAACCGATGTATTATCCAGTTTTTTACCATCTGATTGTTCATAGATTAAGAATGTTTTATCAGATTCTGGTAGGGTTTGCTGATAAGTGTCTACGCGAATTTGCAATCCATTCTCGTGATCAAGATATACACGTTCCTCGACCAATTTACGCGCGATTAGCTCGCCATTTATATAAAGCTGTCCCTGCCGCATTTGAACCTGATCCCCCGGAAGGCCAATCACGCGCTTAATCATCACAAGTTCACTTCTAGGATTTCGGAAAACAACAACATCGCCACGTTTTGGCGCGCGAGAAAAAATACGGCCCTCTGGCAAGGGTAATTTATGAAGTAAAAAGGGCAATGAATGTGTCGAATATCCATAGGCATATTTCGAAACATAAATATGGTCACCCACCTCTAAGGTGGGCTGCATGGACTCACTTGGAATTTTAAAATGACCCCAGACGAGTGTCAAAAAGGCAAGAATAAAAACCACTAGTTTGGCAAAAAACTTAAGCTCGTTCAGAATCCATTGCTTGGTCGGTATTTTTTCTTCCTCAGACGGCGTTTCATCCTGCTCTTTATCCTTGGTCTTAAACATGGCAGTGCATGTGCGCGAAGCGTTTATAGCTTTCAACCCTATATTTCTGTAAATTGCGTTAGCTTTGGGATAGGAAACTAGAATTATGAAACGGATTTTTCTCACGCTTATAGCCCTCGCTTTTAGCGCCTGCGCAACAGCGCCTAGCCTGGACGTCTCCGAGGCGCCCGCTGGACAATATAAACTTGATCCAAGTCACACATCGGTAACGTGGTCACTCTCACATGCCGGACTGTCTTTTTACACAGCCCGTTTTGATGAGGTGAGCGGGTCACTAGACTTTGACCCAACTGACCCGACTGCCAGCCAGCTTGACGTTCGAATTAATCCGAAAAGTGTCTCTACTGGCGATCCTGAGTGGGATGAGACACTTGCGACATCCTCTAATTATTTTGAAGCAGACACATATCCTGAAATCAAATTTGTGGCGACCAACGCCAAACGTTTGACGGACCAAACCGGAGAAGTCACAGGACTTTTGACTCTAAAAGGTGTGACGAAACCCGTTACGCTTGACGTCACTTATAATGGCGCGGGAAAAAGCTTTGGAAATCCAGGACAGACCCTGGGCTTTTCGGCTGTGGGGCGCTTTAATCGTTCAGAGTGGGGACTAGATTATCTGATTTCGCTCGCCAATATTGGAGATGAGATTACCCTTCGTATTGAGACCGAATTTAACGAGGTTCAATGACTTCTTTTAACCTGATAAATTCAGCGCTTGATCAAAGCGGTGTCATACTCTTGCCAACAGAGACCGTTTATGGGTTGGCCGCTCAGGCGACAGACTCCGAGGCCATTGATAAAATCTATGCCATTAAAGGACGTGATTTCGACAAACCCCTAGCCGTTTGTATCTCAAATTTGGAACAAGCTGAGGCTTTGGGTGATTTTAATAATAAGGCCCGCCAAATCGCGGATAAATATTGGCCAGGTTCTGTGACAATTATTGTAAAAGCAAAAGCTCAAACAGGATTAGATCCACGTTGCCTTTCTCACCAGAATAGCTCGCCAACCATCGCCCTCCGGTGTCCCGACGCAAACTGGCGCGACAAGCTTACATCTCCTCTTGCTCTCACAAGTGCCAATCGCTCTGGGGACGCCGATTGCGTTGATCATGCGTCTGCACTCGCCCTTTTAGGATCAGAGGTCGATGCACACCTCGAGACTGAAATTCCACTATCTGGTCAGCCCTCAACAATCATTTCAATTGATGCAACGGGCGTTCGCATCTTGCGGCAAGGCACCGTCAAATTACCGGATGATTTGTCATGAGCATTGGAATAGACAAATTAAAAGAGGCGCTCCCAGATAGCGCCTGGACCCAAGATATTGATATCATAACCCCGCACCTTAGGGAGTGGCGGGATAAATATTTCGGTCAAACCCCTATCATGCTGACCCCGCGCACTAGGGAAGAGGTTGCACTGGCCGTCAAGATTTGCGCGGAGCACAAACTTCCTATCATGCCACAAGGCGGAAATACGGGATTGGTTGGCGGGAATACCCCACAAGGCGAAGTCTTAATCAGCCTCAAGAAAATGACGCAGCTCCGTGAAGTCAATCCGACATCCAATGCCATGATCGTTGAAGCCGGCGCGACACTACAATCTGTCTTGGACGCTGCCGATCAAGCGGGTCGTAAATTCCCCCTTACCTTATCCAGTCAGGGAAGCTGCACGATTGGCGGCGTGATCTCGACCAATGCTGGGGGCAATCATGTCCTTAAATACGGAACAACGAAGGACCTTATTTTCGGGGTCGAAGCGGTCCTAGCCGATGGATCAATTTTTAACGGGCTAACCTCATTGCGCAAAGATAATACGGGATATGATCTCAATCGTCTCTTTCTGGGGGCCGAGGGCACGCTCGGTATTGTTACAGCCGCAAGCCTGAAACTATTTCCAAAACCGGGCTATATCCAACGAGCCCTGATTGGCGTGAGCGACGCAGCAAAGGCTGTATCCCTTCTTGAAGATTTTCGAGCGGGCGGACGTCTCTCCATGTTTGAAGTCATGCCTCGCATTGGCTTTGAAGCCGTGATTGATAATTTTGACACGGTGCGCGATCCCTTTGAGACCCGACATAATTGGTATCTCCTCTGTGACTGGGAGGTTGAAACCCCTGAAGCTGGGCAAACGCTTTCAGAGACCATAATCGCAAATGCTTTTGCGGCAGAGAAAGTTCAGGATGCGGTGATCGCTCAAAATGAAACCCAAGCCGCTGATCTACTCTCGATCCGCGAGAATATGTCAGAGGCGCAAAAGTTCCTAGGCGGCTCTATCAAACACGATATTACCATTCCGATTGATCGCATCCCAGATTTTTTCAAACGAGCAAATCAAGCCCTTGAAACCTTTATCCCAGGCTGCCGTCCCGTCGTCTTTGGTCATTTTGGGGATGGCAATATTCACTATAATATCTCGCAACCGATAGGCATGGATAAGGACGCCTATCTCGCCAAATGGGACAAAATAAGCCGGATCGTCTTTGATATTGTGGGGGCGTTTGATGGCTCGATTTCCGCCGAGCACGGGATCGGGATCATGAAACGCGATGATCTGCTCGAACGATCTGATCCGGTAAAAATCCAATTTTTACGCGCGATCAAACAAGCCCTTGATCCGGACCGGATTATGAACCCCCGCGTGATGATATAAAAAGTCATGAATTAATATGACCCTATCCCTAAATATCACCGGAATTTGACTAGCATTCTGAAACTAAACCCCTATCTATGAGCTCTGTTTAACCCACGGATACGAATGGCAATTGGGCCATTGATCTCATGAGGAGGCTAAAATGCTCACCCTACTTTCCCCTGCCAAAAAAATGAATATGGGCCCAGTACAGACCGGACTGGACACAACACATCCTCGCTTTGGCGAAGATACAAAAACGCTTGCAAAACTCGCCAAGACAAAATCCCCTGATGATCTCAAATCGCTCATGCATATTTCAGATAATCTGGCGAAACTTAATGCTGATCGCTTCAAAGCCTTCAATTTGGACGGCCAGTCCAATTCTTCTAAGGCTGCAGGCCTCGCTTTTGATGGGGATGTTTATTGGGGACTTGAAGCGAAATCACTCTCGGATGATGATCTTGGCTTTGCGCAAGATCACTTGCGGATCTTGTCTGGTCTATACGGCATTCTAAGGCCCATGGATATAATTCAACCCTACCGGCTTGAAATGGGTACAAAATTTGAAAATCCACGCGGCAAGAATTTATATGCCTTCTGGAAAGACAGCCTGGCCCCCTCCCTCATGGAAGATTTGGCTGATCATTCGGATAAGACAATCGTCAATCTGGCTTCCAATGAATATTTCAAGGCCGTCAATGCCAAAGCCCTCGAGACAAAAGTGATCTCGGCAAAGTTTCTGGAAGAAAAAGACGGAAAATCCCGCCCCATTCAATATTACACGAAATTCGGACGCGGATTATTGGCGAGGTGGATTCTCCAAAACCGCGTTGATCAGGTCACAGGCTTAAAAGATTTCAATTTGAATGGGTACAAATTCGACCCGACCCAATCAACGGAAGACCTCCTGATCTTTTCGCGCCCGCAACCCCCGAAAAAGGGTTAGGGTTTGGCCCCTTATAAAAGGAGTTTTGAGCAATGCGCCGTTACGAACCCGTTGAAATTTTCGGGTTCTGATTGGTGGCAAATTATCATCCGAACGGCTCAAGCTACAAAGCATGATAATGTCAATGTGATTGCCGCAGGTGTCGCGTTTTTCTCTCTCCTTGCCGTCTTTCCATTGATATCGGCGGCCCTGTCAATTTTTTCCTATTTCACAGATCCTGGAGATGTTGACGCGATTATAAAAAGTGTTTCCTCTCTGATGCCGGGTGACGCTCTGGGACTTATCACAGATCAAATATCAAGCGTCCTCAATGCCGACAGATCCAAAGTCACAGTGGGTATTTTTATTTCACTGACTATCGCTTTTTTCTCGGCGGGCGCCGGTATTCGCGCCATGATGCGCGCCATGAATATTGCTTATGAAGAATTTGAAACGCGCAATATTTTGGTCTTTTATCTTTATGCGGCCGCTATGACATTGGGTAGTCTTTTCATCGTTTGGTTATCCCTTATCGTGATTATTGGTGTGCCGACGGCGCTTACATTTCTAAAGCTTGAGGGCGCAACAGATAATGTGGTTCGGTTCCTGCCTTGGGGTTTACTCCTACTTGTATTTTCGTTTGCCTGCGGTGTGATGTATCGTTTTGGCCCGTCACGACGCCCAGCCCGTATACGTTGGCTTATCCCCGGCATTAGTTTTGCCGTGCTTAGCTGGTTGCTTATCAGCTTTAGCTTTTCGAAATTCGTCCAACATTTTGGGACTTATAATGAGGTCTTTGGCGGCCTAGCGTCGGTCATCATTTTACTGATTTGGCTTTGGTTGACGGCAAATGTCATCATAATCGGCGCCCAATTAAATTCAGAAATTGAACGACAAACCCTCGCCGATACAACACGCGGCCCGTGCAGGCCTTTGGGTCAAAGAGGGGCGCATATGGCGGACTTCATTTCTGATAAAACAGAGACGGGTTTAATTGAGGCAGCGCGCTTAACAACTAATGAGATAGAAAAAGAGGTTGGCGAAAGTGATTTGGCAAACTCCGTTTAAACGTCAATTGCGTGTCGAATAAGCTCCGGGCCATCATTGCGCGCATTGCCGACCGCGCGGTCTACTTGGAAATGCCCCAGATCGTCTCCACCTAACATCATCTCAAGCACAAAATCTGGATTGGCACTTGCATCCATCCAATCATCCCAATGGGCTTCAGGTAATCTTACCGGCATGCGGTGATGAAGATGTTTAACATCGCCCGTAGCGGCCGTTGTCAGAATTGCACAACTCAGCAATTCAATGCCTTCATCAACATGCCAACGCTCCCAAAGCCCCGCAAAGGCAAAAACCTCTGCGCCGACATTATCCGAGTCTTCGAATATAAAATGCGGCTGTTTGACTTCTTTACCATCTGGCATTTCAACGCGTTCCCATTCATACCACCCCGTTGTTGGAATAAGGGCTCTGCGTCTTTTATAGGGTGTTCTGAAACTCGGTTTCTCTTTGGCCGTCTCAATGCGTGCATTAAAAAGGGGACGACCGCTGGGCGGCTCTTTTCGCCATGACGGATGCAATCCCCACCGCATCGGGACGACTTTACGGTCTCCGGCTCCATCAAAAGCAATGACAGGGACAACACTGGCGGGTGACACATTATATCTAGGGTCCCAGGACCAAAGCCCGTCCGAACTTGTTTTCGCCCCAAATCGGGTCGCAATCTGGTCTAAATTAGCTGCCAATGTATAGCGTCCGCACATAAGCCCGCTATAGAGGGTTTAAGCCGTAAAAGGAAATGAGAATGAGCCATGATCGAATAGACTGCGTTGGCATAGTCTGCCTAAAGGGTGATCAGGTCCTCCTTATTCAACGTGGGACATCACCCCGTAAAGGGGAATGGTCTATTCCTGGCGGACGCATTGAAACAGGTGAAACAGAAGCTCAAGCGGCCTTGCGCGAACTCAAAGAAGAAACAGCGATATCGGCTGAAATTCTGACCAAAATCACGGCATTAGATGCAGATTTTGAAGGCTATCATTATAGGCTTCACGACTATCTCGCGAGATGGACAGAAGGAGATCCACAAGCCGGAGACGATGCAGCGCAAGCCGTCTTTATTCCACTAAATGAAATCGGTAAATTGGGTATGTGGTCGGAGACCGAACGCATTATTTTTGAAGGTCATGCGAAAATGGCTTTGTTTTCGGCAAAAGACAGCTAAATTGGGGTTGTGAAACGCGGTATTTTATATCTAGCCCTCATGGCGTCCGTGACCATTTTTCCAGCTTACGCGCAAGATGCGGAGCCTATTGGGGACGCCGAGGCCGAGCCTGTTTTGACAGAAAGCCAAAAACGTGCCGCCGCCTTAAAAGCGCGCGAAGAAGCGGAATTACGTGTCGAAGAAGATATGGTGACAATGACAAGCCTTGTCGAAGCCTTATCGAAAAACCTGGGTCAGATACATTATTTGCGAACGCTTTGCTTTGGTCCAAATGATCAAAAATGGCGGGATTACGCCTCGCAAATGATGGATGTCGAAACGCAAGGGGATGAGGAGCGCAAAAAACAACTCATTCGCGCCTTTAATGCGGGCTATTATCAAGAACAAGACCGTCATGACGCATGCGGTCCGGCCGTTTCTGTCGACGTCGCCGCCTTGGCCGAAAATGGACGCCATATCGCCTCGATGCTCGGTGATCCGTTTCGGGAACGCTAATGGCGTTACCGGTTATCATTCCGATTGCCATTGGCGCCCTCATTCTTGGGGGCTGTGTTAAGCTTGCGGCAGACGCTCAAAAATCCAGACCGCTCGCCTCGTTAGAAGGCAGTGAATGGGCGCCCCAAAAATCAGAAATTTCCGAGCAATTTGTGGCCTTCAAATCGGGCGGCGAAATTATTGGATATGGAGGATGCAATAATTTTTTCGGACAATACACGCAAGACGGAACGAAATTGAAAATTGGGGCTCTCGCAAGTACAAAAAAATATTGCCAGGACGTGATGGACGCAGAGGCTGAATTCATCCAAATCTTACAAGCCACGCGTAATACTGAAAGCACACATAAAGACCTTAAATTATTTGGATCTGACGGCGAACTTTTAATAGAATTACAGCGTCGAGACTGGGATTAGGGTTTTCCCACTAGACCTAAATCTAAGCTCGCCTTATCGATTACTCTATGACTGAATCACTTACTATACGTCGTCCAGATGATTGGCACGTCCATCTTAGGGACGGAGCAATGCTCGGGGATGTGGTGAATTATACCGCGCGCCAATTTAGCCGCGCCATTGTAATGCCAAATCTAAAACCGCCAATAACAACCGTGGAAGCGGGACGTGAGTACCGGAAGCGCATATTAAGCGCTCTTGATCCAAAACTGGATTTCACCCCGCTCATGACGGCCTATTTGACCGACACAATTGACCCAGACGAAATTAGACGTGGTAAAGCCGAAGGCGTCTTCACGGCCGCAAAATTATATCCGGCAAATGCGACGACAAATTCCGCCCATGGTGTGAGCGATATTCGCAAAATTCACGACGTTCTAGATGTCATGGAAGACATAGGCATGCCGTTGCTTGTGCACGGCGAGGTGACCCATAAACATGTCGATATTTTTGATCGTGAAGCCGTTTTTATCGACGAAGTCATGATCAAGCTCGTCAAGGAACATCCGGAGCTCAAGGTCGTGTTTGAACATATCACGACAGAGGACGCCGCAGATTTTGTAATGGAATCAGGTCCAAATATAGGGGCAACTATTACGCCGCATCATTTGCGCTATAATCGTAATGCCATTTTTGATGGGGGCATTCGTCCGCATTTCTATTGCCTACCCATTGCCAAAAGAGAGAAACATCGTTTGGCCTTACGCAAAGCGGCAACCTCCGGCTCTCCCAAGTTTTTCTTAGGCACAGATACGGCCCCCCATGCCATTGGCGCAAAAGAAAGCGCCTGTGGGTGCGCAGGCGTCTTTAATGCACCCTATGCCTTGGAAAGCTATGTGCTGACCTTTGAAGAAGAAGAGGCTCTGGATAAGCTCGAAGGCTTTGCAAGCCTGAACGGCCCTCGCTTTTATGGACTTCCTGTGAATGAGGAAAAAATCACCCTGACGCGTAAAGAACAGGTGGTTCCGGAACGCTTAACCCTAAGTGAAACCGATATCATCCCGTTTCATGCGGGTGAAACATTGGGCTGGTCAATCCAAGCCTAACCTATTGCGGCTCAAGGAAATCCGTTCAGGAATGCGGACCCTATTATCATTACGTCATGACCCACAGGCGGAGGCGGACATATTTTACGGATAAGCAAAAGGCCGATATGTGGGATAGGTGGGGACTTGGCGAGTCTATAAGTTCCATCGGGCGACTATTTGATCTGAACTCGTCCTCGATCTATCCACTACTCTCAAAGACAGGCGGCATAGGTCCGCCAGATAAAGGGAACAACCTCCACGATTAGTCGTCAAATCAAACGTAATGGAGGGACTGCAATTTATAGAGCTGCGGCTTCTTATAAAGCGGCTTGGTACCGCGCACGTCGTCCTAAGCTTTGAAAGCTGGCTTGCAATAACCGTTGAAACCGCAGGCAAAACCAATTATAGTGTAATGAATTATTGAACACATTTTTAGCAGGCCTTGGTAAGGCCACGGCAAAGTCGCATTCTGGACTAAGGCTTTAGGAAGGAGAATTTGAATGCAAATCGCGACCAAAATTTTCCCTTTAATTTTATCTGCGGTATTTTACGCCACGGCCTCACACGCCACTACAAATACGATAGATTCGCAAACTTATTCCGAACCGATTGCAACAACATTACAACCGCTCGCGGAATTTTACCCACAACCCTCTAATCGAACACAAATTGGATATGGAGCTTGGAGTGAGCTTCTCGGAGATATAATCCTGTTTATGGGACCCAGCACGCGAATACCACATAAGGCCCCAGCACGTGAAACAGGAACCCGTCTACTCCGGACACATGTGTCCCCTTTTAGATTAGAAGGAAATAAAGTTCTTTATCCTCACATGAAGAGTAATATTAAAACAGCGATACGCGACTATGTTTCTGAATTGGAATCCATTGGTAATCGCATAACGATTTCCACTATGCCGCGAAACGAACAACTCGCATATTGGATTAATTTGCATAATGCGGTCGTCATTCGGGAAGTCATGGACCATTATCCCGGACCGAAACGTCGCCCCGAAAATATTAGACCTATTCCAGACTCTGACGCGACGCTTCATGCCGCGAAGCTTATCACCGTCAATGGTGTTTCTTTATCCCTCCAAGATATTCGTGAACGTATTGTCTATCCGAATTGGAAAAATCCTGACGTGGCCATGGCATTTTATTTAGGGGATTCAAGCAGTCCGTCATTATCAAATGAAGCTTATAACGCCACCCTATTAGGCCAACAGTTAAAGAAAAATGCAGAGGAATATGCCAACTCCCTGCGCGGCATGGATAATGGCAAGGTGAGCCGTATTTATCACGATATTTCACCTTGGTATTTTCCAAATTTTTCCGATGATCTCGAAACTTATTTCCAAAAGCGCATGCGGGCTGGAGTCTTTGATGAGTATGTTAAAGCTGGGTATAGAGGCGTTAACCGCTATGATAATGTGGTGAACGATATTACCGCTGGTTTTGGAGAACGAGGCCGGCAGAGGATTTCAGCCTCCTCCGATGTAGATGCCTTCCGTTTGGGCCGGGATGTAACGACATTCCTCGATGACCGGATTGCGAAAATAGAGAAGCTTCGCAAACAACCATGGTTCAAACCAGGTACCGTCACAATCGTTGACATCGAAACAGAAGATGGAAGCGAAGTTGAATAGTCAGTTTTATTTTTTACACGCAACTTCGACATGCAATGGGCGTAAACAAATTTAAACCGAATTGATAAACTGGGGTGGTCGATAACGGCTTAAAAAATCTAATAAAAAAGCCGCCCCAGGGGGCGGCTTTAGAATTCTAATTTCCTAAGACCTAAGCATCAACAGTCTCGACACCTTCGAGACGCTCGCGGTCAATCTTGCCTTTGGCGTCTACATCGCGGTCAACAAATTCGATCACTGCCATTGGGGCATTGTCGCCATAGCGATAACCAGCCTTCATGATACGGATATATCCACCCGGACGATCCGCATAGCGAGGACCCAAGACATCAAAGAGCTTTTTGGCTTGTGCCTTATTGCGCATACGAGAAATCGCGATACGACGCGAATTCAAGTCGCCTTTTTTCGCTAACGTAATGAGCTTCTCAACAAAGGGACGTAATTCCTTGGCCTTTGGAAGGGTTGTCACGATTTGCTCATGCTCAACCAATGAGCTGGACATATTCGCAAACATAGCCTTCCGATGTGAGGCTGTGCGGTTTAATTTACGGTGGGCGATCTTGTGACGCATGACTAATTCTCTTTGAGGTGGTCGGATCAGACTAGGCAGAAGGCCTAGATATGATCATCATATTTCTTGGCAAGTTCTTCAATATTTTCAGGTGGCCAGTTCGGCGCATCCATACCCAAGTGAAGACCCATAGCTGCGAGAACTTCTTTGATCTCGTTTAGGGACTTACGACCAAAGTTTGGCGTGCGGAGCATTTCTGCCTCTGATTTCTGGATAAGGTCGCCAATGTAAACAATATTGTCGTTCTTCAAACAGTTTGCAGACCGGACAGACAGTTCCAACTCATCAACCTTACGCAATAGCGCAGGATTGAAGTCGAGCTCTGGCTTCTCGTCTTTACGAGATACATCTTCTGGATCATCAAAGTTCACAAAGACCTGGAATTGATCTTGAAGAATACGCGCGGCGACTGCAATCGCGTCTTCAGGTGTTACGGCACCATTTGTTTCAATGTCGATAATCAGCTTATCATAATCTAGAACCTGACCTTCACGCGTATCTTCAACGCGGTAAGCTACGCGCTTAACCGGGCTGTAAAGCGCATCGATTGAAATCAGGCCAATTGGCGCATCTTCTGGCCGAGACGCCGTTGCAGGCACATAGCCTTTGCCAGATGTGATGGTGAGTTCCATACGGATGTCAGCACCTTCATCAGCTGTACAAATGATGTGATCCTTATTCAGGATTTCAACATCCGCTGTTTCTTCAATATCGGCACCTGTGACCGGGCCTGCACCCTGCTTGCGCAGCAAAAGCTTCTTAGGTCCGTCCGCATGCAAACGAACAGCCAAACCTTTGAGGTTCAAAACGATATTCGTAACGTCTTCACGAACATTTGGAATAGATGTAAATTCGTGAACGATACCGTCAATCTGTACAGCAGAAACGGCTGCACCTTGGAGGGAGGAAAGCAATACACGACGTAGAGCATTGCCCAATGTCATCCCAAAACCACGCTCAAGTGGTTCTGCAATAATTAGAGCCTTGCGTGCTGGGTCGCGGCCCGGCTCAATTTCCGGGTTAATTGGACGGATAAGTTCTTGCCAGTTTTTTTCAATCACAGTGTTCGCCTCTAATTGTGCGTAAGGTGTGCCATTTCAAAGAAAGGACACACCGAGAATGTTTTACCAAGGCTAAGAAAGCCCGGACAAAATAGGGTGTTAAACGCGACGGCGTTTAGGGGGACGGCATCCATTATGTGGAATAGGTGTTACGTCACGAATTGTCGTAATAGTCATGCCAGCGGCTTGAAGCGCCCGAACGGCTGATTCCCGACCAGAGCCAGGACCATTCACATTGACCTCGAGCGTATTCATACCATGCTCAGCAGCCTTGATAGCCGCTTGTTCGGCTGCAACTTGTGCCGCATAGGGTGTAGACTTACGAGAGCCCTTAAATCCCATCATGCCCGCAGAACACCAAGCAACAGCGTTGCCTTGTGCATCTGTGATGGTAATCATTGTATTGTTGAATGTTGCATTCACATGGGCGACGCCGGAAGTGATGTTCTTCCGGTCGGCACGACGGACGCGACCTGGTTCTTTAGCCATGATGTGCTACCTTATTTCTTCTTGCCAGCAATGGCCCGTGCAGGACCCTTGCGCGTACGAGCATTTGTATGTGTACGTTGACCGCGCACAGGAAGGCCGCGTCGATGACGCAATCCACGATAATTACCCATATCCATTAAGCGCTTAATGTTCTGAGACACTTCGCGACGTAGGTCACCTTCAACCTGGTGATCAGCATCAATGGTTTCGCGAATCTGAAGAACCTCTTGGTCTGATAGATCATGTACGCGACGCTCACGTGCGATGCCCACTTTTTCACAGATCTCGGTGGCTTTAGCCGGACCGATTCCGTGAATATAACGCAACGCGATTTCAACGCGCTTATTAGTCGGGATATTTACCCCAGCAATACGAGCCACAATTGGCCTCCAATTCATTCCGGTTTCGAGACGGCTATGACGAAAGCTTGTCCCATGACGAAGGGACGGTAGCCGGATACGTCTGCCGCGAAAGCGGGTCACATAGTCTTAAACAGGGCGTGCGTCAACCGCTCACACTGTCATATTGGGGAGAATCCCCTCCTCTTTTATCGTCCGAATAAACGGGCGAAAAATCCTATTTTTGGCTCTCCCTTCGGAGAGGCCAGCCGGTCAAGCACTTCGGCGATAGACGCCGCGACCGTTTCGACAGCTGGCATGCCATCAACTTCGGTTAATTTCCCTTGCGCTGAGTAATATGGAAGCAATGGGGCTGTCTGTTCATTATAGGTCGCAAGACGATGTTTAAACACCTCGACAGTGTCATCTTTGCGACCCTCTTTTTTAGACCGCTCTTCAACGCGCCTTAAGATAGCGGCATCTTCGACTTTCAACCGAATGACAGAATCAACAGCCTCACCGCGCTTTTCTAAAACGGCATCAAGCGCCTCAGCCTGAGCAACCGTGCGTGGAAATCCGTCAAAAATAAAGCCTTCGGCACCAGATTGCGCATCAAGCTGTTCTTCAATCAGCGCGATGACAATCTCATCGCTGACGAGATCACCGGCTTCCATGATACCTGCAATTTTTTGTCCGAGTTCAGATCCAGAAGCCTTTGCTGCACGCAACATATCACCCGTTGAGAGCTGAACGAGGTTTCGTTCTGACACTAAACGCTTGGCTTGCGTACCCTTCCCGGCTGCGGGTGGACCAAATAGAACAAGGTTGAGAGACATCAATTTCCTCTTAGGTCTTATTACGACGACGCATACGGGATTTCTTGATCAAACCTTCATATTGATGAGCAACCAAGTGAGATTGTATCTGGGCGACCGTATCGAGCGTCACAGACACAATAATCAATAGACTCATACCGCCGATCAAAAGCGCGACAGATTGCGGAACAGAGCCAGCCTGTTGCGATATAAAGAGCTCAGGCAAGACACAAACGAAAGCCACATAGAGCGCGCCAATAAAGGTCAAGCGTGAGAGAACATAAGATAAATATTCTGACGTCCGCTTACCCGGGCGAATACCTGGTAAGAAACCACCATTCTTTTTCAGATTTTCGGCTACATCATCGGGCTTGAATACATAAGGCACATAGAAGTAGCAGAAGAAAATAATCAGGAGACCATAAAGCGCCAGGTAAAGCGGTTGGCCATATCCGAGCAGCACGTTCATCGATCCAACAAAACCTGTTGCGTTTTCACCACCTGCCGCAATCGTCCCAAATGTCGTTGGGAGTAAGAGCAGCGAACTTGCGAAAATTGGCGGAATAACACCAGCCGTATTGAGTTTAAGCGGCATGAAAGAATTTTCGCCACCAAATTGCTTGCCACCCGCCATTTGTCGTTTGGGATATTGGACCAATAATCGTCTTTGCGCGCGTTCAACAAAAACAATCAGCATAGAAAGTCCAACAAAAAGGACGAGCAAGATAACCAATATAATATCATCAAGGTTATTACTCTGGCTTTGGCCAAAGAGTTGATAAAGCGCTTTCGGAAGTTCTGCAACAATCCCAGCAAAAATAATCAGGGAGACGCCGTTTCCGACGCCGCGGGCTGTCACTTGTTCACCTAACCACATCAGGAACATGGTACCACCAACTAAGGTAATCACGGTAGAAGCTTGGAAGAAATAGCCTGGGTCAATCACAGTGCCTTCAACGGCCATTAGGCCGCGGGCGATCCCAAAGGCCTGAAAACCGGCCAAAAACACTGTGAGATAGCGCGTATATTGATTGATCTGCTTTCGGCCTTGTTCCCCATCTTTATCAAGTTCTTTTAAAGACGCGACAGAGCCCTTGAGGAGGGTCATGATGATCGAAGCCGAAATATAGGGCATTACGTTTAGGGCAAAAATCCCTAACCGTTCTACGGCACCACCCGCAAACATGTTAAGGCGCTCAAAAAGGGATCCGCCGGCACCACTTCCGAACGTCGCTTGGAATGCCTCAATATTGATACCTGGAATTGGAACATAAGTCCCAATCCGGTAAACAATCAAAATCATAAGCGTGAATAGTAAACGCTTTTGGAGTTCTTTGGCTTTGGAGAACACTCCAAAGTTCATATTCGCTGCGAGCTGTTCTGAGGCGGAAGCCATGAAGCACCTTTATCTAAACTTCAAATTTTAACCTAGTTAGGTATCCATTAAAGCAATTGTAAGGGGCCACGCAAAGAATGTGACACCCCAAGCTATTATTCCTTAGCGAGCGCCTTAGCTTGCTTAACCCATTCATCACGCTCAATACGTCCTGGGAATGAGTCGATGATCTCATCAACCATCTTGATATCTTTCGCTGTCCAAGCCGCGATTTGGCGGAAATAATAAACGCCTTTTGCGTTCAAATCCGTTTCAAATTTTGGACCGATACCTTTGATTTTTTTCAAATCATCGGGGTCACCATCCGTCGCACCGTCAGTATATAGGACCTGAGGTTTCTTTTTTGCTGCAGCTTTTTTTGGTTTAGCCTTAGGCCCCTCTTCAGCCTTAGGGGCCGCTTTTGGCTTTGGCTTTGGCTTTGGCTTTGGCTTGGGTTTTGGTTTCGGAGCCGGCTTAGCCTTTTCAGCTTTTGGCTCTTTTTTCTTGTCCGCTTTTGAAACCTTTCCAGATTTATCAGCTTTCTCACCCTTTGCGCGGTAAACCGTCTCTTCATCTAAAACATTTACGGTACCCTTAGCACCCTCAACAGAGGCGATCGCGCCTTTAGTTGCGCCGGACACATGGAGTTTAACGGCCTTCTCAACCTTACCAGATCCAATAAGGCGTACACCATCTTTGGCGCGGCGAATAACGCCAGCTGCGACAAGCGCTGCCGCGTCATAATCCGTTTTGCCATCAATTTTTCCAGCCGCAATAGCGCGGTTCAAAGATGCAATTGAGAGCTCCTGAAAGCGCTTGCGGTTTGGCTTATTAAAGCCCCGCTTAGGTAGGCGCATATGGATTGGCATTTGACCGCCTTCAAATCCATTAATCGCTACACCTGAGCGTGATTTTTGACCTTTAACACCACGGCCACCTGTTTTGCCCTTACCAGAGCCGATACCGCGACCAATCCGCTTTTTGCGGTGTGTGGCGCCATCATTATCTTTGAGTTCATTCAAACGCATGTTCTTGTCTCCAAGAGGTTTCGATTGACGGTCATTGCCGCCAAAAGACTACTCTTCTACGATTTCTACCATATGGCTGACCTTATTGATCATGCCACGAATAGAGGGTGTGTCTTCTAAAGTTCGCTGTTTGCCAATGCGGCCTAAACCTAGACCAATAAGCGTTGCGCGCTGATCTGGTTTACGACGGGTTGCACTGCCTGTTTGGCGAACCGTTACTGTTGCTTTTTTAGCCATTCTTCAATCTCCTAGGAGACGGCTTCTGTGGTATCAGCAACCTCAATGGTAGCGGCTTCAGCTGGCGCTGAGGCTCCATCTTGGCGACGACCCACAATTTCCGCGACTTTCTTGCCACGCTTATTGGCAATCGTACGAGGGCTTTCCATACGCTTAAGCGCATCAAAAGTCGCACGGACCATATTATACGGGTTAGAGGTTCCGATAGACTTGCCAACAACGTCTTGAACACCAAGACATTCCAGCACAGCCCGCATTGGACCACCTGCGATCACGCCAGTCCCTGGAGGGGCTGAACGTAAAACGATTTTACCGGCACCATGGCGCCCACGTGCATCATGGTGCAAGGTACGACCCTCACGCAATGGCACACGAATCATTGTCTTTTTAGCTTCATCAGCCGCCTTACGGATGGCTTCAGGCACTTCACGGGCTTTACCCTTACCAAAACCAACACGACCCTTTTCATCACCAACGATGACAAGAGCAGCAAATGACATATTGCGACCACCCTTAACGGTCTTGGCCACACGGTTAATATGAACCAAACGATCCGTAAATTCGTTTTCTTCTTCTTCGCGCTTGCGACGATTGTCTTCTCTACGAGCCATAATACGTTCCTAGAATTTCAATCCGGCTTCGCGGGCCGCATCGGCAAGGGCTTTCACCCGGCCATGATAAAGATAAGGCCCACGATCAAAGACAACGTCTCCAACCTTGGCTTTTTTGGCACGCTCAGCGATCAGCTTACCGATACGTTGTGCGGCCTCGACATTTCCACCTTTAGCAGACGCGTCCTCTAATGTGGACGCAGCTGCGAGGGTTGTGCCCGTTACATCATCAATGATTTGCACTGAGATATTTTTGTGTGAGCGGAACACAGATAGGCGGGGACGCCCCTGTGCGTGTTTCTTAAGGCGACGACGGACACGCTGCGCACGTCGTTGCATAAGTGAACGGGAGGACTTCATGATTTCTTCCCTTCTTTCTGACGGACATATTCGCCAAGATACCGCACACCTTTGCCCTTATAAGGCTCTGGCTTCCGGTAAGCGCGGATTTCCGCAGCAACTTGACCAACTTGTTGTTTGTTTATCCCCTCGACAATGATTTGTGTCGGCTTAGGGGCGTTAATTGTGATACCTTCAGGTGACGGATATTCAACATCATGTGAAAAGCCGAGCTGCATTGAAAGTGTCTTACCTTTCATTTGCGCGCGATACCCAACACCTTTTAGCTCAAGCTCTTTCTTGAAACCAACTGTTACGCCTTCAATCATGTTAAAGACCATTGTACGTGACGTGCCCCACATCGCTTTGGCGGTCTTGACGCCTTCCACGGGTGAAACAGTGTATACGCCATCGTCAAGTTTACCTGTCACTCCGTCTGGGAGTGTAAAGCTAAGCTCGCCTTTAGGACCTTTAACGCTGACAGTCTGACCGTTTTGCGTTAGGGTAACACCACCAGGGATCGTTACAGGGTTCTTACCAATACGTGACATTCAACCCTCCCTTACGCGACCTGACAAAGGACTTCGCCGCCGACGTTATTTTCGCGGGCGGCAGCGTCACTCATCACGCCTTTTGGAGTTGAAAGAATTGAAATACCCAGACCGTTACGAACCTGTGTAAGTGTCTTCACGGAGGAATAGACACGACGACCAGGCTTAGACACGCGTTTAATTTCACGAATAACGGCTTCGCCTTCGAAATATTTCAGTTCAATTTCGAAGATGCGGAACCCTTTATCATCGGTTGTCTCAGAATAACCACGGATAAAACCTTCATCAGCAAGCACATCAAGCACACGGCCACGAAGGTTGGATGCAGGTGTCGTCACAGATGAACGATTACGCATGATAGCATTTCTGATACGGGTGAGCATATCACCGAGTGGATCGGAAAAAGACATTGTTTTCCTCCTACCAGCTAGATTTAACGAGACCTGGAATCAGGCCAAGAGATCCGAATTCGCGAAGCGCGATACGGGACATTTTCATTTTACGATAGTAACCACGCGGACGACCTGTAACTTGGCACCGGTTTCTGACCCGTGTCTTGGCGGAATTACGTGGTAATTCTGCAAGTTTCAGCTGAGCGGCAAAGCGCTCTTCCACTGGTAAATCTTTATTGCGCGCAATATCCTTGAGCAAAGCACGTTTCGCAGCATATTTTGCTACAAGGCGCTGACGCTTCAAATTGCGTTCGACTGCACTGACTTTAGCCATTCAATCTTTTCCTTTTCTAGGTTGCTGGACCGTTTTGACGCGATCCGCTTGACTTGTTGCGTTCATTTAGTTCCGAAAGGGGAAACCAAACGCGGCCAACAATGCCTTTGCTTCTTCATCTGATTTGGCGCTGGTTTGCACCACGACATCCATACCACGCACCTGCTCGACCTTATCATAGTCAATCTCAGGAAAAACGATATGTTCTTTCAGGCCCATGGCGTAATTACCATTGCCATCAAAACTCTTGCCATTCAGTCCGCGAAAGTCACGAACGCGTGGCAAAGCGATATTGACCAAACGATCAATAAATTCATACATTTTATCACGACGCAAAGTTACCTTTGCACCAATCACCATACCGTCACGAAGCTTAAATCCAGCAATGGATTGCTTCGCAACTGTCGGAATAGGCTTTTGACCTGCGATTAATGTCAATTCCTCAATGGCAGCAGCCACTTTCTTTTTGTCGGCAACGCCCTCTGATCCCAGACCCATATTTAGGACAACTTTGTCAATTGTCGGGATCTGCAGATCATTGGAATATTTAAATTGCTCTTGCAACTTAGCGCGAATTTCACTCTGATAGATCTCGGCAAGGCGAGGTGTATACGGCTTAGCCATCGATGACTTCTCCCGATTTCTTGGCTACGCGGACTTTTCTTCCATCCTTGAGCACTTTGAAACCTACACGCGTTGGCACATCATCTTTTGGATCAATATGCGCAACATTTGAAATATGAATAGGGGATTCGAATTGTTTGATCCCACCCTCTGGGTCTTGCTGGCTTGGCTTAACATGACGCTTCACCAGTCTGACGCCTTTTACGACAACGCGCTCATCCCTAGGAGATACCTTTAGGACTTCGCCCTTACGACCCTTATCTGTCCCTGTCAGAACAACGACATAGTCGCCTTTTTTAATCTTAGCAGCCATGATTAGAGAACCTCTGGTGCGAGCGAAACGATCTTCATCAGATTTTTCGTCGGGCCAGATTTAGCGCGTAATTCGCGCGGTACTGGGCCGAAAATCCGTGTTCCGATCGGCTCACCATTATTATTGATGATAACAGCAGCATTTCCGTCAAAACGGATAACTGATCCATCGCGGCGCTGAATGTCTTTCGCAACGCGAACGACAACAGCCCGGCGAACATCACCTTTTTTAACCTTGCCACGTGGCTGAGCTTCTTTGACAGAGACGACGATCACGTCCCCAACACTCGCATAGCGACGCTTTGATCCGCCCAGTACTTTGATACACTGAACGCGACGTGCACCGGAGTTATCGGCGACATCGAGATTTGATTGCATTTGAATCATGCGATTCTCCTCAGCTTGGCAGTTTCGCTACCCGGATTATTTTCCGGCAACGACTTCCCAGGTCTTCAGTTTTGACTTTGGTGCACATTCTGTAATGCGCACAATTTCACCCACTTTGATCGAATTTGTCTCATCATGAGCGTGATATTTTTTCGTCCGACGAATAGTCTTCTTATACAGCGGATGCAGGAACTGACGCTCAACTTTAACAACAACGGTTTTATCCGTTTTGTCAGAGACGACAACACCTTGTAGAATACGTTTAGGCATAGGTTACGCCTCTTTCTTTACGGCCGACTTCTTCTCGGCTTGAATAGTCTTGATACGAGCAATGTCGCGACGCACTTGACGGACACGCGCTGTTTTCTCGAGCTGACCTGTCGCATCCTGGAAGCGCAAATTAAATTGCTCTTTCTTTAGCTTCAACAACTCATCAGCCATCTGATCATCAGAAAATGCGCGAATATCTTCGGTTTTCATCGTCAGACCTCCTTATTCGCCCGGACGCGTGACGATTTTCGTCCGCACAGGAAGTTTAGCAGCCCCAAGACGTAACGCTTCACGCGCAACATCATCAGAAACTCCATCAATTTCAAACATGATACGACCAGGCTTAACTTTACAGGCCCAGAATTCGACAGAACCCTTACCTTTACCCATACGGACTTCGGTAGGTTTCTTTGTGACAGGCACATCAGGGAAAATCCGGATCCAGACACGACCGGCACGTTTCATGTGACGTGTGATCGCACGACGTGTCGCCTCGATCTGACGCGCTGTAACACGCTCGGCATCAAGTGATTTCAGACCATAAGATCCGAAATTCAAGGATGTGCCGCCTTTGGCCATACCCTTGATCCGGCCCTTATGGGCCTTGCGGTATTTTGTACGTTTTGGCTGTAACATCTCTCTTAGCCTCTAATTTGTGCGTGCCGGACGACGTCCGCCACGATCATTTCCGCGCGCACGATCATTTCCGCGAGAGCGTGTATCGCCCTGCTCTGTCATGCGTCTTTCATGGGCATATGGATCATGTTCCATGATCTCGCCCTTATTAATCCAGACTTTGATTCCGATAATACCCATGGCTGTCAGCGCACGAGCTGTTCCGTAATCAATATCAGCCCGCATAGTGTGGAGCGGAACAGATCCTTCTTGATACTGCTCGACACGCGCGATTTCAGCACCGCCCAAACGACCACCAAGCTTGATCTTACATCCCTTGGCACCCATGCGCATCGCACTTTGAAGCGAACGCTTCATGGCACGGCGGAAAGAGACACGACGCTCGAGCTGTTGGGCAATTCCGTCAGCAACAAGGTTTGCATCAACTTCAGGCTTACGAACCTCAACCAGATTGATGAAGACTTCACCGTCAACCATAGAGGCAACTTTTTTGCGAAGCACTTCAATATCCGCACCCTTTTTACCAATCACGACACCAGGACGCGCTGTGTAAATTGTGATGCGACATGTTTTGTGTGGACGCTCGATAACAATTCGCGAAACAGAAGCGTTCTTGAGCTCACTCGTAAGGAATGACCGGATGGTCAGATCTTGATGAAGTAGATCGCCATATTCAGCCGTATTGGCGTACCAACGCGATGACCATGTGCGGTTAATACCGAGGCGCAGGCCAATTGGATTAATCTTCTGACCCATTACGCGGCCTCCTGCTCTTCTTCGACTTCCTTGACGACAATAGTCAGCTCGGAAAACGGTTTCAGAATTCGGGCTCCACGGCCACGGGCACGAGCGCGGAAGCGCTTCATGACAAAATTCTTGCCCACATAGGCTTCTGATACGATCAGACTATCAATATCGAGCCCGTGATTATTTTCAGCATTGGCAATGGCGCTTTCCAGCACCTTTTTAACTTCATTTGAAATACGCTTATTCGAAAACGTAAGATCAGCCAAAGCTGTTTCAACTTTTTTGCCACGAATAAGCTGGGCCACAAGATTCAGCTTTTGCGGGCTGATGCGGATCATACGCAGCTTGGCGCGGGCTTCATTGTCGGCAACGCGACGAGGATTTTTTGTTTTAGCCATGACGATCTAGCCCCGCTTGGCTTTTTTATCGGCCGTATGACCATAATAAGTACGAGTTGGGGCAAATTCACCGAGCTTATGCCCGACCATATCCTCATCGATGAGAACAGGAATGAATTTCTGACCATTGTGAACCTGAAAGGTTAGACCAACAAATGATGGCATAACTGTCGAGCGACGCGACCATGTCTTGATCGGCTTATGACGACCTTCGGCGCGTGCGGCTTCGGCTTTCTTCAGGAGGTATCCGTCAACAAACGGACCTTTCCAGACTGAACGTGGCATATTCCCGGCCCTCTAGCGTTTCTTCTTCGCGTGACGCGAACGAATAATGAATTTATCGGTAGACTTGTTCTTACGAGTCTTGGCACCTTTGGTAGGCTTACCCCAAGGTGTCACAGGGTGACGACCACCAGAGGTCCGACCTTCACCACCACCATGCGGGTGATCTACCGGGTTCATGGCAACACCGCGAACCTGCGGGCGCTTACCAAGCCATCTTTTACGACCAGCCTTACCAAGATTAATGTTCATGTGATCTGGGTTAGACACAGCACCAACTGTCGCACGACAGGTTTGGTGAACCATGCGCATTTCGCCAGATTTTAGACGAATTTGAGCATAGCCTTCAGATCGACCAACAAGCTGCGCATAAGTCCCTGCAGAGCGAGCCAATTGACCACCCTTACCAGGCTTAAGCTCGATATTGTGGATAATTGTTCCAACAGGCATAACGCGCAGCGGCATACAATTCCCTGGCTTTACGTCGGCGCGGTCTGCAGACAGTACCGCGTCACCAACAGCGAGACGCTGAGGTGCTAGGATATAGGCCTTTTCGCCGTCCTTATACTGCACCAGAGCAATAAAGGCCGTGCGGTTCGGATCATATTCAAGACGAAGCACTGTCGCTTCACCCTGCTTATTCCGCTTGAAATCAATAATGCGGTAAAGGCGCTTATGGCCACCACCTTGACGACGCATGGTAATACGGCCCGTATTGTTCCGGCCACCATTTTTCGTCAGACCTTTGGTCAGTGATTTTTCTGGACGCCCTTTATGAAGATGCGAGCGGTCAACCTGTACAAGGTGACGGCGCGAAGGCGATGTCGGGTTGAAAGTCTTCAATGCCATGGGTCGACCTCTACAATCCAGTCGCGATGTCGATACTGTCACCATCTTTTAATGTGACAATCGCTTTTTTGACATCGTTACGGCGACCAGGGCGACCCCGGAAGCGCTTGGTTTTTCCCTTGACGCGCATCGTATTTACGGCGGTCACAGAGACTTTGAATAATTGCTCGATCGCGTCCTTGATTTCAGGCTTAGACGCGCTCAACGGAACTTCAAAAACAACCTGATTATTTTCAGCAACAATCGTTGTTTTTTCAGTGATGATCGGTGCGGTGACCGTATCGTAATGACGGGCTGCAACACTCATGACAAACGAGCCTCCAGATCAGCGACAGCCTCTTTTGTCAAAACCAATTGGTGACGCTTGAGGATATCATAAACATTTGCACCTGCTGATGGGACAACATCCAAATTCGGGATATTGCTGGCAGCTCTCGCAAAGTTTTCTTCAACAGCAGAACCGGTAATAACCAGGCCATTTGTTACACCTAATTTTGCGAGCTGCTTACGCAGATCAGCCGTTTTAGGCGCTTTTAGAGCCGCTTCATCAATTACGATGAGCTCAGATGATTTAACCTTGGAAGACAGTGCATGACGTAGAGCCATAGCGCGGACTTTTTTAGGAAGATTGTGGCCGTGATCACGAGACCGTGGACCGTGAGCCTTTGCACCACCGCGGAACTGAGACACAGAGCCGTTACCGTGACGGGCTGTACCACCACCTTTTTGACGACCAATCCGCTTTGTTGTCTTGGAGACATCTCCGCGCTCTTGGGTTTGATGTGTACCTGCGCGGCGTTTGGCAAGTTGATAGCGAACCATACGGTGAAGAATATCAACACGTGGCTCATTTCCGAAAATAGCGTCGTTTAGTTCAACTGAACCTGACTTCTTTCCGGCGAGTGTTTGAATGTCGAGTTTCATCTACTCCTCCTCACCACTTGCGGCATCTGCAAGCATTTTCTTAGCCAAGTCTTTATCGACTTGAGAGCGTGGCTCAGCGCCACCAATCATTTCATTGGCTTGCTCAACCCATTCTTGTTTCGCAACAACACCAGGCTTACCGATTTTCTCTTCAATCGCCGCAATATCCGCAGCACTCATGGCCGCGATCTGCGTCAATTTCGTGATACCTGCCTCAGCCAGAGCCTCTTCGCCCTTTGGACCAATGCCATCGATCAGAACAACCGCATCAACAAATCCGGCTGCCGGAGCAGCAGGCGCTTTTTCTTTATCTTCTTTTGGCGCAGCCTCTTTGACAGGGGCATCCATTGTAAATTTCGCAGGCGTTGGAAGATCATCCACCTTAACACCTTTGACAGCGTCGCGAATTTCAACCCAAGCACCCTTGGCACCCGGCGTAGCACCCTTAATCATGACTAAGCCGGCCTCGGCGTCCACACGGGCAATTTCAAGATTTTGAACTGTCCGTCGGACCGCACCCATATGGCCGGCCATTTTCTTACCTTTAAAGACCTTACCCGGATCCTGACACTGACCCGTTGATCCGTGTGATCTATGCGAGATAGACACACCATGTGTTGCGCGAAGCCCGCCAAAATTGTGGCGCTTCATCGCCCCGGCAAAACCTTTACCGACGGTGATACCAGACGCATCAACTTTTTGACCCGGAACCAGATGATCAGCGAGCATGATAGCCCCGACCTCTACGAGATTTTCTTCAGCGACGCGGAATTCAACAAGCTTTTTCTTAGGCGTTACACCAGCTTTGGCAAAACGCTCACGTTCCGCCTTAGAAACGCGCTTGGGCTTAGCTTCGCCAGCACCCAATTGAACAGCTGAATAGCCATGCTTCTCATTTGTTTTTTGTGCCACAACCTGACAGCCTTCAAGAGAAAGTACTGTGACAGGAATATGGTTGCCAAGATCATCATAGACCTGGGTCATACCCAGTTTCTTAGCGAGAATGCCTGAACGCAACATCATTACGCTCCTAGTTTGATTTCAACGTCAACACCGGCGGCGAGATCAAGCTTCATCAGCGCATCAACCGTCTGGGGTGTTGGGTCCACAATATCGAGCATCCGTTTATGTGTACGGATTTCGAATTGTTCGCGGGATTTCTTATTAACGTGTGGCGAGCGGTTCACAGTGAACTTCTCTATGCGGGTTGGTAAAGGGATTGGACCACGGACGGTTGCGCCCGTGCGCTTTGCCGTCGAGACAATCTCCTTGGTAGAAGTATCGAGAATACGGTGGTCAAATGCCTTTAACCGGATACGAATATTTTGACGATCCATAACGGAACCCTAAATCTTACACGTTTCAAACAGCTGGCCCTGGTTTAGACCTCATGTCTTCCAGAACGCGGTTATTATTATTAAAGCGCGGCACCTAACGTACCGCGCTTTAATTATCAACTCCTAATATCGAACTATTCGACAATCTTTGCAACAACGCCGGCGCCGACAGTGCGGCCACCTTCACGG
>CAYRMO010000014.1:0-36270 GCA_964425355.1 uncultured Algimonas sp.
ACCTGTCTTGAGCCCATGCTCTGAAATCTGATCCGGTATCAAGTGACGTTTTGCGATTTCTACCTTTTCATCCTCAGTATAGCCAGGAATGCGAATGATCTCCATCCGGTCAAGCAAGGGTTGCGGCATATTTAAACTATTGGCCGTGGTGATGAACATAACGTCTGAGAGATCATAATCCACATCGAGATAGTGATCATTGAACGTGTCGTTCTGTTCAGGATCTAGAACCTCAAGCAAGGCAGCCGAAGGGTCGCCGCGGTGATCGGATCCCATTTTGTCGATCTCGTCAAAAAGGAAGAGCGGGTTACTATATTTCGCCTTTTTCATAGACTGGATCACGCGTCCTGGCATGGACCCGATATAGGTCCGCCTATGACCTCTGATTTCGCTTTCATCACGCACACCGCCTAATGAGACGCGTACAAATTCACGGCCCGTTGCGCGCGCAACAGACTTACCCAGTGAGGTTTTACCAACGCCGGGCGGTCCAACGAGACACAGGATTGGCCCTTTGATTTTCTTGGTTCGTGTCTGAACGGCTAAATGTTCGATGATACGGTCTTTGACTTTGTCCAGGCCGTAATGATCCGCATCCAATATCTCTTGTGCCTTGTTGAGGTCACGCTGGACGCGTTTTTTATTGTTCCACGGAACAGATAGCATCCAATCAATGTAATTACGCGAGACATTGGCCTCGGCACTCATAGGCGACATTTTTTGCAAGCGCGAAATCTCTTTATCGACCTTTTGCCGCGCTTCTTTGGTTAGCTTGGTCTTTTCAATCGTTTCGCGTAGCTCATCGAGCTCATTTGGCGCATCATTGCCTAATTCCTTATTGATCGCTTTGATCTGCTCATTGAGGTAATATTCGCGCTGGGTTTTTTCCATTTGGCGTTTGACGCGACCTCGGATTTTCTTCTCGACTTTGAGCACAGAAGCCTCACCGTCCAGCAGTTCCAATATCTGGGCGAGCCTGTCCCCGACTTCGATTGAATCTAGCAAAGCCTGTTTGCGTGCAATATCAGCGCCGAGATGCACAGCCACAATATCTGAGAGCTTAGACGGGTCCTTTGTGTCAGACACTGAGGTTGTAATATCTTCGGCAATTTTCTTATTGAGCTTGCCATAGTCGGAAAAACGTCCACGAACGGTCTCAGCCAGCTTGGCGACATGGTCTTTATCTGCTTGTTCACTCGGATGGATCGTGACGACAGCATCCATATAGTCTCCGATCTTAAGATCAGAAATAGACGCCCGATCTTGGCCTTCGACCAATACACGCACCGTTCCGTCTGGCAATTTCAAAAGCTGGAGGATTTTTGCGATACAGCCACGCTCAAACAGATCTTTCAGCTTTGGATCATCAACCGATGAATCCTTCTGAGTCATAAGCAGAATACGCTTTTCTGCTCGCATAACTTCTTCAAGCGCAGCGATAGATTTTTCGCGCCCAACAAATAAGGGGACGACCATATGTGGAAATACCACAATATCGCGCAGAGGCAGAATCGGAAGTCTGTTTAAATCAGTCATTTAAGTTCAATACCTTGAAATATTGGTTTTACCAAATGTGGTATTGCCGCACCCCAACAACAAGGCCTGACGTGTATTGAAAGCACATAAAAAAACGGAGACCTGAGGGTCTCCGTTGAATTTCGCACAAATATCAGTCTGCCTTAGGCTGACTTATCCGCCGTTTGTTTTGCTTTTTTAGCATGAACTAGGAGTGGCTCCGCATTCCCTTCGACAACTTCCTCATTGATGACCACTTCTTCGACACCTTCAAATGTCGGAAGATCATACATTGAATCGAGCAAGATCGCTTCCATAATAGACCGCAATCCACGCGCACCTGTCTTACGTGCAAGGGCCTTTTTCGCAATTGCCATCAGCGCTTCTTCTGTGAATTTGAGTTTCACATCTTCCATTTGGAAAAGCGTCTGATATTGCTTGACCAAAGCATTTTTAGGCTCCGTCAGGATCGTAACCAATGCATCCGCATCCAAATCGGTTAAGGTCGCAATAACGGGCAGACGGCCAACAAATTCTGGGATCAACCCAAATCGCGTGAGATCTTCAGGTTCCACAGCTTTTAGAATATCACCGACTTGGCGCGCATCTTCTTCTTTGACAGACCCACCAAATCCAATTGAGGAATTATCGCCACGGTTTGAAATTACCTTGTCGAGGCCTGCAAAAGCACCGCCTACCACGAATAGGATATTCGTCGTATCGACTTGTAAGAATTCCTGTTGCGGATGTTTACGACCACCTTGTGGTGGAACAGACGCGACTGTACCTTCCATAATCTTGAGTAAGGCTTGTTGCACGCCCTCACCTGAAACATCTCGTGTGATAGATGGATTATCAGATTTGCGCGAAATCTTATCCACTTCATCAATATAGACGATACCGCGCTGCGCGCGTTCAACATTATAATCAGAGGCTTGAAGCAGTTTCAAAATGATGTTTTCGACATCTTCACCCACATAACCGGCCTCGGTTAAGGTTGTGGCATCGGCCATGGTGAAAGGCACGTCCAAAATTCGCGCCAAGGTTTGCGCAAGAAGTGTCTTACCACACCCTGTTGGCCCCACGAGAAGGATGTTGGACTTAGCGAGTTCAACATCGGGGCTGGTGGTTGCATGATTGAGACGCTTATAGTGGTTATGAACCGCCACAGACAAAACACGTTTCGCATAAGATTGACCAATGACGTAATCATCAAGAATTTTGGTGATTTCTTGAGGGGTTGGGACACCTTCTTGCGTTTTCGCAAGCGCGCCTTTGCCCTCTTCTTTGATAATATCCATGCAAAGTTCGACGCATTCGTCGCAAATGAAAACAGTTGGGCCCGCGATCAGCTTACGAACCTCATGCTGTGATTTGCCACAGAATGAGCAATATAGCGTATTCTTGCTATCACCGCTTGTCGTTTTGCTCATTTTTTTCGTCCCACTTCTCTGTTTTGGCTTTAGCACTATGCCTTGCAAGACTAATGCCGAACGTCGTTGTTTTTTATACCAGCGTCAAGCTTAACATCAATTTATTAAGGTCACGCTTACATGAAGATGAAAAAGCGAATATTTTGACCTCAATTAATACAACCTTAGGCATCACCCCGTTTCGTATAAACATGATCTACAATACCAAAAGCTTTGGCTTCATCGGCCGTCATGAAATGGTCACGGTCTAGCGTCTTTTCGATTGTCGCATATTTCTGACCTGTATGTTTGACATAAATCTCATTTAAGCGCTTTTTCATGGCGAGAATGTCTTTGGCGTGGCGCTCAATGTCTGAGGCCTGTCCACGGAAACCACCTGACGGTTGATGCACCATGACGCGGGCATTTGGCAAAGCAACGCGCATATCCGCCTCGCCAGCCGCCAAAAGTAAGGACCCCATCGAGCACGCTTGACCAATACAAACCGTGCTAACCGGACATTTAATATATTGCATTGTGTCATAAATCGCCATGCCCGCCGTCACCACGCCGCCCGGCGAGTTGATATACATGCTGATTTCTTTTTTCGGATTTTCAGACTCAAGGAATAATAATTGAGACGTAATCAATGACGCCATGCCGTCCTCGACCACACCGGTCAAAAAGATGATACGATCTTTGAGAAGGCGAGAGAAAATATCAAATGCGCGCTCCCCTCGTGATGTCTGTTCGACCACCATTGGGACGAGGTTCATGGCTTGTTGCGTTGGATCTTGCATTATATGCGGTCCTTTATATTTTGTGGACGACGAATCAGAGCCTCCACTTTGCACGAAAAACATTGACGCTATATTGAGATTTCAATGACATGTTTCAAGGTATGTCAGTTCAAGTCTGATAAAACAGTGCATATTTTGGCAGATGAGGCCGAAACAATATGTCGAAATACAAGTCTAGATATTGCCTCCATGCCCGACTCCAACCATCACCAACACTATGACCGATCCATTTAAAATTGGCAAAATCATAATGACCGAGGACGAGCGCGCGAAACGCAAAGCCCTCACAAAGGCGCCTCGACCTAAACTCGCCTCTACCATTGTTTTAACATGCGGAAGTGGTGACACTTTAAAGATATTGATGGGCCAGCGCTCCAAGCGTCATGACTTCATGCCCAGTGTTTATGTTTTTCCGGGCGGACGTGTAGATCGCGCCGATAGTTACGCGCCCTATATTGGCGACCTGTCTTCGCGAAGTGAAAGAATTTTGGAAGCCGCGTATAAACCGCGCCGCGCACGTGCTGTTGCGCTTGCCAGTATCAGGGAGACCTGGGAGGAAACCGGGCTAATGCTGGGTCAAGCAGCAGAGCAAAGACGGAATTTAAACCATCCAAGTTATGACGCTTTTCGTCAGGCTGGTTATCTACCTGACCTTGGCGGTCTCGAAGTCTTTGGTCGTGCGATCACGCCGCCTCACCGTCACAAACGGTTCGATACGTGGTTCTTTGTCAAACATCTGGGAGAAATTCCACCGCCCGCCACTTCAGATAGTTCTGAACTCCTGAATGTTGACTGGTTTACATTTGAGCAAATCAAAGACCTTGAGACCCAACGCGCGACGGAAATGATGGTCCAGGTCCTGCAAAGATACCTCAAACATAAATCCCCACCCCGCGAAATCTTCTATTTTCGCTATTTGAAAGGTAAAACGAGGATGCTGCAGTTCCCCTGACGTCTTTTTATTGACAGAGCGAGCCGCAGCGCCTATCGGCGCGCAACTGAACTTTCTATAAAGAGGACTAAGCGTCATGGCGAAGCCTACAACTATCAAAATTCGCCTGAATTCGACTGCGGGTACAGGGTATTTTTACGTCACCAAAAAGAATTCACGTACAATGACAGAAAAAATGGTCAAACGGAAATATGACCCGGTTGCCCGTAAACATGTCGACTTCAAAGAAGGTAAGATCAAATAACATCTAACCTTACGATTAAAAGCAATTCCGTCTCTATTTAAGGGGCGGTTTTTTTTGCCTTAAAATCTTAGGCTGCCTCTTTTACCTCAGCTGGCAGAGCCTTATTGCGACCCGTTTGCTTGGCTTGATACAAGGCACCATCAGCGCGTTTGAACACATCTCTTAAGCCTTCGCCCTTTTCCGCTTCTGCGACGCCAACAGAGGTCGTGACTTGTAAGGCCTCACCGTCAACGAATACGGGCGTTCCAGCAATAAGAGCCCGAACTCTGTCAGCCGCGATCAAAGCGTCTTCCAGATTTGTATCCGGCATAGCGATCATAAACTCCTCGCCGCCATAGCGCGCCACAATGTCAATTGCCCGCATATTGGTGACAAGTCTGGCCGCCGTCTCTTTCAAGATTTGATCGCCCATATCATGTCCCAAAATATCATTGACGCGCTTAAAGTGATCAATGTCGAAGACCATGATTGAAAATGGCGTTCCGTTCGAATTTAAGTCTTCAAAAAACGGCTCTACAGCGCGATCAAAAAAGCGGCGATTGCCGAGGCCCGTCAGTGGATCTGCGACAACCATTTCAAGGTTTTCATTGAAATTTTCGCGCAAGCTATCGGCGTAAAATTTGCGTCTTAGCAAGGTATGCGCACGCGCTTTGAGTTCTTGTTTTTCAATCGGACGCATGATGGTATCATTAATACCAATATCATAGGCCCGCACGAACCGGGTCTCATCCTCCGGGTCACCAACAACCAAAATGGGAATGTCGCGGCTTTCTTTGTCGAATTTTAGAGAGGCACATATCCGCAAGCCATCAAAATTCTCTGATAAAAGACTGACAATTGCCATATCAATATTTGTTCGCGCAATGCGCAACGCTGCTGCCGGATCACTTTCCATAACGACATGATGTTTTTCGCGCAACGTGTCGGCAATTTTCTCAGCATTTCTGGGATGGTCATCAACCAGTAAAATTCGGCCTTTTTGCTGCTCAATATTTTGCATCAAAATTCGAGAATTCGAAATGGACTGCCCCGTATGGCTGAGCAGTTGATCGGTCACCATTTTTAGACGCAACAAGGATTTAACGCGCGCCATCATATTGAAATCATCAATCGGCTTGGTGATAAAATCATCCGCGCCGGACTCTAAACCGCGAATTCTGTCTTTTGTCTCTTCAAGCGCCGTGACCATAACAATTGGGACATGCCATGTATCAGGATTGTTTTTGAGCCTAGCACAGGCCTCAAACCCATCCATGCCGGGCATCATCGCATCCATTAGGATAAGATCAAGACGTTCTTTTTGGGCGATATCAAGCGCCTGATGCGCGCTTTGTGCGGTTAGCACATCATAATATTCAGCCTGTAATTTGACTTTAAGAAGATGAATGTTGGGAGCGAGGTCATCAACGACCAGGATTCTGGCCGACATGACCTAAGCCGCTTCAGCAAATTTACGCACCTTAGCCAAGAAAGAGGACACAGTGATCGGCTTAGCGATATAGTCTTCACAACCGCCATCACGAATGCGCTTCTCGTCACCCTTCATCGCAAATGCGGTGACCGCAATTACGGGAATATCAGCAAGCGCTGCGTCGTCTTTAATCCATTTTGTGACTTCAAGCCCGGAAACTTCTGGCAATTGAATATCCATGAGGATCAGATCGGGCTTAAAGCTCCGCGCCATTGCAATAGCTTTCAAGCCTTCGCGCGTTTGCCGCGTTTCATAGCCATGCGCATCCAAAAGGTCAGTGAACAGCTTCATGTTCAACTCATTATCTTCAACGATGAGAACCTTTTTTGGCATTTTTTGCAGCATCTTTCCAAATCACCATACTCAATGGCCACGTCTTTGGTCGCGTGACCTATTCTTATTCTTCCAGCATTTAACTGCCACAATATCCTTAAATAGCTGTGTACTCGGTGGTTACCGATGGTTAACCACGATTCGAGACCACCCCTTACTTAAGAATAGGAACATTGCATGAACATCGTAAAGATTCTATAAACCCGAAATGTCCCCTAATTCTGGAGATATGAGGCGATTATGCCGCGATTGTGGTCAGGCAGACATTAAGGCCCCGGCCTGCCCTGTATGTGGTGCGCGCCATTGGATCGAACATGAGGAGATACAAACTCTATCTATCGCCCATGTAGATTGTGATGCGTTTTATTGTTCAGTCGAAAAGCGTGACAATCCCAGCATACGAGATCAACCTGTTGTTGTGGGTGGCGGACGTCGAGGTGTCGTCTCTGCCGCCTGCTATCATGCACGCATATTTGGCGTGCGCTCCGCCATGCCCATGTTCCAAGCCCTAAAGCTCTGTCCGGACCTTGTTGTTGTGAAAGGGCAGATGGACAAATATGCCAAGGAAGGTGCCCGCATTCGCGACATGATGCGCGCCCTCACCCCCCTTGTCGAGCCATTGTCTATTGACGAAGCCTTTCTTGATTTGACAGGTACGGCACGCTTACATGGCAAAACGCCAGCGCAAAGCCTGATCAAACTTCAAAATGATATTCTGTCTGAGATTGGCGTCACGGTATCGATCGGGTTGTCCTATAATAAGTTCCTCGCAAAAACGGCTTCTGATCTGGATAAGCCGCATGGTTTTGCCGTATTGGGGCGCTCTGATGCGCCCGCTTTCCTCGCCAAACAATCTGTTCGCTTTATTTACGGTATAGGCCCAGCCTTTGCTGCAAAATTGGAAAAAGCTGGCTTGAGAAAAATATCTGACGTCCTGACAAAATCCGATAAATGGATGGCCGAACGTTTTGGTGATCACGGCCTAAGATTGGCGCGACTAGCGCGCGGCGAAGATCGTCGGTCTGTAAACCCCGTCAGTGAACGTAAATCCGTATCGTCAGAGACCACTTTTGGCTCAGACATCGCTGACATTGAAACCTTAAAAGATCGGCTTTGGCAGGTTTGCTTAAAAACAGCTGATCGAAGCAAAGCCAAAAAACTCGCCGGACATACCGTCACTCTAAAGCTAAAATCTTCAAATTTTAAATCCATCACGCGCTCTCGAACGTTTCAACATCCGGTTCAGTTGGCGGATACGCTCTTTAGCGCTTTAGAGCCTTTGCTTGAGGCCGAAACTGACGGGGTAAAAAAATACCGCCTAATAGGCGCCGGAATATCTGGCTTAAGCGAGCCTATGGGTGATATTGCGGATATGCTCGATGAAAAAGCCATAAAGCGGAGCGCGGCAGAACGCGCCAGTGACATTGCACGCGCAAAATTCGGAAAAGACGCGGTAACGACTGGGCGTGGCCTTCGCCTAAAAAGCCAACGCAACAATCACAAGTCAAATGACGCTGAGAGCTTACCCTCAAAAATCAAAGACGATCAGATTTAACGTCGCGATATCTTTCGACAAAGGCAATAATTGCCGCAGACCCAATGAAAATTATGAACCCGACAAAATTTTCAAACTGTGTTCTAGGTGGCGCGACGCTCCCATCATCATGAAACTGCAAGGTCGGATGGGTGACAATATCAAAATGTAGCGCTGTAAGCGCCACACTCAAAAGCAAGGCCGTCAGCGCTGTCCATAATTTCCCCCGCGTGACAGACAACCACCAAAAAATCATGCCCCAGAACAGGATGACCTCGGCGATAAACGTTAGCCATGGATAATTCCACAGGCCTAAACCCAACATCAACTCACCGCCGGGATAAAGCGGTAGATCCGGCCGATGAACAAGCCAATCAAGAGGCCAATGCGAAAATGCAAGCACCCCCATAATCACAACAGATTTCCAACCGACTTTAGGAAGCAAGCTCCGGTAAATAATGGCAACAATCAGAGAAATGATAATGGCGCTCAAAAAACTGTGTGACCAATCAATATTTAACGCTAACGGATGTAATCCATCTGATTTTTGACCACCTTCCACGCCCATCAATGCCAATGATATTGAGACGAAGTCTATCGCTTGAACCGCGAGAAAAGCATGCCAAAGCCTTACACCTTGAGATCTATGCGCATCCCAAATAGCGGGTCCATAATGCCCAATAAACATGTTTTAAAAACTCACGGTTTCAAGCGCTGAGAAAATCTCAGACTTGGTACGACTTGCGCTATTGCGCCAGGTAACCGCCGTCTCCAAGTTCAAAACCGTTCCGTCAGGCGCGACCATAAAGAGCGTAGGTGTTCCGACAATCTCGTCATACCCAAAACGTTGCGCAATATCGATATTGCGGTTTTTCTGACCAACATCGACATAAACGAGGTTAAATTTATTTTCTAGAAGGGTCTGAAAGTCTTGATCAGTGTCAAACCAACCCGCCAAAGCCCGACTATCATGACACCAATTGGCTCCCATCGCGACAAGTGTGATTTTTTGCTCTGAAGCCCCCTTTAAAAGCGCCGCCTCAACATCCAGTTTCGCATCCGCCGTTTCGTCAAATGGAGAGGATTCGGGATGTTCAACAGCAAAAACTGGTTGTGGTTCAGGGCTGGTCGAACTGCACCCCGCAGATATTATCAAAAACAACCCGATTAAAACATATTTCATGAGACGTGATTACCATAAACGGTGCTTGCGTAAATGATGAAATAAGTTTCTAGTCCATTCATGATTTTTCGAAAATTCTTTAGAAAAGCTGAAACCGCACCACCGGATAAAAAAATAACGCCGCATCCAGAACTGGATATTCGTCGCTATTTCTACAATGCAAAATCTCTCCAATGTTATACAAGTTGGTTTTCATATTGGGATGGCTGGATTAGCGCTGGGCATTGCGTATCCGAGATTGGAGGACACACCCCTCCATTTGCTAAAGGTTATAAAGAGAGTTGGCCAAATGGCCTGGATGCAGCGCTTATAGGATGCGATTTGCCAGAGCTGTGCCCGCCTGTTCCCGCAATTGGTCAAGATGTTGCCTTGATTGGGTACCCCGCCGGCAGCCAATCTCCAGAGGTCCGTATTGCGAAAGTCTATATGGAACGAAGCCTTGGCCAGTGGATTGCCCATATTTTTGAACCTGATGAGCCTGTCGTCACCGGAATGAGTGGCGGCCCCGTCATAGATCTGAAAACAGGGTTGCCTATTGGCATAATTATCACGCGAAATAGTCCCGCAGATTTGGACAATGACTATTATCCTGATGAGAGTGCCGATTTTATAGCACTTTCCGCAGTATGGGAGGCTCTAAACGAAATGCAAAAAACCGCTTAAATCTAGAGTATCACCATCACAACCATCGCCACCAAAACAAGGGACGAAAGCGCAAAAACGCCGAATCTCATCATCACGCTACCAGCACTGGTTTGGATGAAACTATGTATAACCCGTAGGGCAACATAGCTCCAAGCCGCTATCAGAAGGTATTGAGACATCTGCCCAACCAGCACAGCATAAAACATCACAGCGTAAAAAATCGTCGGTTGTTCAAGCAGGTGATTATAATTATGCGCGGCAGCTTGCACACGTAGCGGCAATTCTTCTTTCCATGCCCCATCTGGAGATTTCGCACTATCCGGATCAATCTTTGCGTTTTGCATGGCCGGGATTCGCCGAGCATACATAAGGACCCAAATCAAAAGCGTCCAAACAATCAAAGCCAATACTGGCGCCAAAAACACGTTATTTGTCATCAATTCTCTCCTGCGACCTCTCTTCCCTATAAGCTATCGTAAAATATTGTAAAACAGATAGAATTGCACAACCAATATACAAAACTCGACCTAAATTTATGCCGCGACTCCTGTCACGCGCCAACTCTTACAAATTTATGAAATTTCGCCGCCATTTACGCATAACTGGGCTTCCGGAACTGATGTTCTGGAATATAATTTTTGAGATATTCATATCGCATGAAACATGTTGAACTCATCGGATTTTGCGCCGCTATCCTCACCTCATTATCGTTTTTGCCTCAGGCTTTACTTATTGTTCGCACAGGTATGACCGCAGGTATAAGCTTTGTCATGTATTCAATGTTGACGGTTGGGAAGGTCTGTTGGCTAAGCTATGGATTGCTCGAGATAAGCTGGCCGCTAATTTGCGCAAATATATTTACTTTGACCATAGTCATTTTCATTTTGTCGATGACGGCGAAATCGAGGCTCAAATCTGGAAAAGGAAAATCTAAAAAGCTCGTTGCAACATAGGATTTGAAAAGGTCGCGGGTTAATTGGTCAGCATATGCAGGTGCAATCATCGCGCCTATGGCTAACCCACTTCCATCATACTATCGAACAAATAAGCCTCGGCCATAATTCTTAGCTTTGGAGATGGGTTGGCAGGCAAGGCCAATTTGACCGCCTCAGATGTAAGTTGAAAAATTCCGTCTGAAAGCAGGACGTCCTTGCCGAGATTTAACCAAAGCGAAAAATCAGGAAATTCTTTTAGAACAATCTCTCTATCGACATGAAGCAATACTGTCTCAACGAGTGGGTCATCTTGAACGGCTTGCAAATGGTAATCTAGGATAGGTCTAGGCCCCTCCGTTATTGCTAATGCTTGTTGACGATTGGCGAACACACGACCCGTAATGCCGAATTGTTCACAAAATTTCTTGCTCGAACAGGCTGTTTCATAGGCCTTTTGCGGCGTCATTTCTGCCTTACATGTGGATGTGTATATATATTGGAATTGACCCATGGAGAGTTGATAGTTTCACAGCCTTCTATTCCAGTTAAACTTTGTCGTTAATAAAACGAAAATTTAGAGTTTTAGCGTGTTAATTTGAAAATAATTTCAGAATATTTCGGGTGAGTTTTTAATAATTTCGACCTCTGCGCGAGCTCGAACCCATCAAAGGTAAACCCTGGCACGACAACACAACCAACAAGCGAAAAGCCGGCATCGATATCACAACTCGATCCAAACCAAACGTCTGGCGGAATAACCGCCTGCAAAACCTGACCCGCATTGAGATTTGGTCCGATTGCAATAGAAGAATATGAACCGTCTTTGTCCAGAATATGGACCGTCAATGGATCACCACCATGATAGAACCAAACTTCCTCTGCATCTATGCGATGAAAATTCGACGGGTTTCCAGAGGTTAGTAAAAACAAGATCGAGGTAGCGCACGCCCTGCCCGCGCCTGTCGTAACATCCGACCTAAAGGTTTCACGGTAAAACCCACCTTCTGGATGAGGCTCTAATCCAAGCTTTGAAATATAGGTTTTTGCATCCATCGTTTACTTTCAAAAAAAAAACGCGTCCCAAGAGACGCGTTGAAACATAAAGCTTGTGTAAGTTTATTTTTTGTCGAGTTCCACACTGATTGGGTAAGGAATGGAAATTCCACCTTTATCAAACGCTTCTTTAACCGACTTGTTCAGGTCAAACATGACATCCCAATAGTCATCTGCACTACACCAGACACGGCTCTGAATATCTACAGAGCTTTCGCCTAGTCCGACAACTTTGGCCCATGGCGCTGGATCAGATTTAACACTTGGATGTGCTGCAGCTGTCTCAGTAATAATTTTGATCGCCTTATCGATATCGTCTTCATAATCGATACCGAAGTCTTGATCGACACGACGTTTGCCAAATGATGTGAAGTTTTGAATTGTCGCACCAAAGACGTTTCCATTTCCAATCATGACTTGGCGATGATCTGTCGTTGTGATTTCAGTCACGAAGAGTGAGATATCAGACACCACACCTTCTTGATCTGCAACATTGATGTAGTCACCAACTTTGAATGGGCGGAAGAGCATAAGCATGAAACCAGCCGCAACGTTCGACATCGTTCCTTGTAGAGCCAAACCGATCGCCAATGACGCCGCACCAAAAATGGCAACAAGCGAAGCTGTTTGAACGCCAACCTGACCAATTGCGGCAATAAAGACAAAAGCAAGGATGACATATCGAACCATTGATCCGATGAAATTCGCTAATGTACTATCAATATTTGGCGCTTTAGCAGCTTTGTTCGCGACCAAGCTTCCTACTTTTTTCGCGATTTTTGAACCGATCCAAAGAATCAAAAGCGCGAAAATACCTTTTATCACATAGGGTGAGATCACTTCCCAAATACTCAATAGTTTTTCTATTGACAGCCATGATGCAGCTTCGCCTGCAGCATCTGTTACGGCGGCTACACCTTCATTTTCAACTTGCATGTTCGTTATCCCTCCAGAGTTAACTAAAAATTTGCTATAATACGCCCGCACGTGAAGGCAAGAGCACATTGAAGCTGAACAGAAACTGACTAGTTTTCGCCTGGCCGATAGTCTTTTTTTGCACCAAGTTTAATCGTTTCGATATCGAACGAAATTGGCTTATATTTTCCATCAGAAAACAACCCAGTTTGATCCGAATAATGCGGCGACTCTTCAAGGCTCGTAGCGCTGCCAAAATTGTGAATTGAGTCCACTTTAATCTCGCCATCTGCACTCCAATCCGCGATCAATATATGCGTGTCTCCAGCAAATGCTGCCATGATCCCAGATTTGGACACGCCATCGCGATCTGCATAGATCGCACGCAATATATCTGGCCCACCATCAAGCGGCAGACTTACATCCCCTCTAATGAGTCGGTTCACCTCACCCCATTCTGGATCAATCCGTCCGAAATTTTCTTTTAAATCACGCGCTGTTTTCAATAAATTTTCAATAGGCGCCTGAGGCGGCTCTATATACTCATAGCCCAAAATGCGTGTTCCCGATATGACAGCCAAAGCGGCAGCTCGGTTCGTTTTATTCGTATCACCATCCCAATTCCTCAAAAGCTCCTGAGCCTCTTGAACGATTGGTTCATCTGATGATGTCGCGACCAACTCAACAACGAGTTTCATTAACTGGCTCTCAGGGTGATAGCGCGTATCTGCCCGATAAGATAAAAGTTCTTCTCTCGTGATAGAATTATCAGGCGACATTAATTCCAAAGCCCGTCTGGATCGATTCGTAATGCGGCGCTCAATTCCAAATGTCGGTGAATACGCGTCTCTTTGATTATTGCACGCCTCATCCGTAATCGCGAAAGGCGTTGCATTTGCGGAAAACACCCAACCGCAATCTGGATTCCAAAGTTGAGGCAGCTCAGATACGGGTTTGAATTCTGTCCAAATCAACTCGGATTTATCTCCAGGTAATATCTCTGTCCATTCTGGCCCTTCAATTCGGTTAGGCATACGCGCATTGTAAACACTGCCAATATTGCCGTCCTTGTCTCCATAAACAATATTAAATGACAAAACGCCTTGAGCCACCAACGCAGCACGCCATTCATCCATATTCTTGGCTTTATTCATCGCCAGCCATTGATCCAACGCACCAAGATTTTGAACTGTTGCGCCTTTTTCCAACCAGGCCATTCCTGCATAACGAATGGCGTAATGACCCGTTGGCGTCGACAAGACCGGTCCGTGTCTAGACCAAAGCACATCGCGCGTGACAGGTAGAGAGAATGGTCCGAACAGTTTGACCCTGAATTTGGATTTCGACTTTTCAAAAGCAATCCACTCTCCGTCTAAGCGGTAGGTGGTTGGGTTGTCAGGATCATCGACTTCTAATGCGTAAATATCAACAAGGTCGGGCCGATTGACTGTATGGGTCCATGCGAGATTTGGTGTCGTACCTTGTGCCATGATAGGAACACCTGGAAATGTTGCCCCAATAATATTCATGCCCTCCTCACTTACCAAATGAGCCTCATACCACGCATAAGGTCCCGTCATCGGTTGATGAGAATTTGCAATAAGTCTCGTATGGCCATCATCCGAGCGCGATGGAGCAACAGCAAAGGCATTCGAACCACGGACTGCGGCGGGTATCGATGACCTGTTCGATTGTTCCGACCAAGGCGACACATCTGGCCTGTCTGCGGCCGAAAACAACTCGGTGAGCTCACCATCAAGTCGATAGAAAAATGGCGTCGCCCAGGCAAAGCCAGCCAATATATCTTTTTGCGTGACAGGTAGAATGCCAGATAAGACCTTATCAGGGTTCTCAGACCCGTATAGGTTTATTCCGTCCGCATAACCCTTTGCGATAGCTTGCGCTTGCGGGCTGACCTGATCGGTATAACCGCGCTCTACACTTTCTTTGATTTTAAAGAGATCATAGAGGTAATCTTGGGGCGCAACAGATTTTCCTTTATATTGGGCGGACATACCACGTGAGGCGATCAAAACGTCCTGTATCGTCACCCAATCGTCCTCTGCATGGGCATAGGCGAACCCAAAGGCTGTATCTGCATCCCTTTTTCCAAACACATGCGGAACCCCAAATGCGTCTCGAATTATTCGAACATCATAGTCTTGTGCTTTTTGGATTGCGGTCAAAGAGTCAAACCGATCTCCCGCAGGCGTTCTCAAATAGAGCGCGGCGCCAATCAGGATCAAAAATGTGCACGCAAAAATTCGCTTCAACCATGTTTTCATACGTCAGTTTTTACTTTGTTCATGAAAAAATCAAGTCGCGTTTGTCACAGAGAGCATTAACCCCTATCTATAGCTAGACTAAACATGGAGATCGTCATGAGCACACCAACAACAGCACAAGATTTATTGAATCAGATATTGGGCGCCGGAACGGGCCTTATCAACAAAGCGAAATCAACCGATACGGCTGAACTTACATCTAAGGGCAAAGCCATGTATAAGCAGGCAGAAGATGCCTTGGCTGATAAGCTAGGCGTTGGCGACGACGATGACTCCCGAAATAAATTACGCCTTGGATCCGCTGCCACTGCGGGCGCATTAGCACTTTTGCTGGGTGGCCGCTCTGGTCGCAAAATTGTCGGCCTGGCCGGTCTGGGTGCATTGGGAATGGTTGCCTATAAAGCCCAACAAGCCGGAAAAATGCCAAAGAACGTTCAGGATGTGATGGACCTTCTTAAGAAAAAAGCACCAACCAACCGCGCTGATATCTTGCTGACGGCGATGGTTCATGCCGCCAAGGCCGATGGAGAGATATCAGACGAAGAAGCCATTCTTTTTGATCGGATAGACGGTGTCGACGCTGAAGACGTGAAAGCTGTCCTTGCTGGCGAAGCTGATCCATCTAGCGTGGCGGCTCTTGCGAATGACGATCAAACAGCCTTGGAAATTTACGCGGCCTCTTGTCGAATTGCCAATGGATTGAACCCAAGAGAACGTGATTATCTCGACCGCCTCGCAATGGAACTCAAACTGGACCCCGAAATCGCCGCACGCGTCGAAACCGATGTCCGGACCGGGATGTAAAGCAACCGTCTATTTTTGATGCGGTAAATCCGAGGAAAAATTCTCGACCAACAGCGAATAAGAGAAAAACAATGTATCGATTTACCGCAATATTTTTTCTAATGATAAGCCTTACTCTGGGCTTATCATATCAAGCCCAGGCAAGCGAAAGCGACTTTAAACCCGGGGTTTATATTCCCCAATATGGCCAAACAGCCTTGGTAGACACAGACTTTAAAATTCCAACTGGCACGAAATTTAAAGTTCTGTTTGATGTCGTCGACCCCGCTGACCCCGGGAAGATCAATCGAAGTTTCAATAGCGGCGCAAGATTTTTGAACATGCATGTAAATGCAGGCATATCACCTGAGAAACTACAACTCGCTATTGTTGTTCACGGTAAAGCGGCGTTCGACCTGACAAAAACATCGCGTTACGAAAAACAAAATCCAGGCCAATCAAATGCCAATGCCGAGCTAATCAAGCTCTTAACAGATAAGGGCGTCCGAATAATCTTATGTGGTCAAACTGCTGCCTATCGAGACATTTCAAATGCGGATCTTTTACCAGGTGTCGAGATGGCCCTATCTGCCATGACCGCCCATGCTGTGCTCCAGCAAGACGGTTATACGCTTAACCCATTCTAATGGTGACAGTTATTATTATTAGGGCTGACCATTGGAGGCCTTCCACGCATCAAATCCTCCATCCAGGTGATAGATTTGAGTAAAGCCTTCTCGCTTCATCACTTTCACGGCACCTGAGCTTCGGTGGCCTGACTTGCAATGCACCAGATATGGCCGGCTTCGGTCAAGTTTCCACAACTTCTTTTTAAATTTAAACCTAAAGTAATTAATCCGAATAGCGCCTTTTATATGACTCACGTCAAATTCATCGGGTTCTCTGACATCGAAAAGCACATATTCCTTCGGCGCCATATCCGATAGTGAAGCAGCACTTATATGAGAGCCACCCTCAAAATCCCTGACTATTTTTTCATGGGTATTGCGTAAAGCCTCATTTTCGCCAGTGGGCGACGCACAGGCTGAAAGCGTTTGGGTCATGGCAATTGCTAAAGATAGTCCTGCTAAAGTTCTAATGACCGGACTCACAACCAGTTTTCCATTTTTTTTATTGATTTGAACGGCAGCAAAAGCGACCAACTCAATGAGGCTGGGCCCTTAGACTGATGTTCCTCAAGCCCTATAACCATGCCATCATGACCTGCTTCTGGCTGATCAATATAAGTCCGAAAAATCCTGTCCCATAAAGAAATACTGAAGCCGTAATTACTATTCGTCTCGCGCATGCGCGTTGAGTGATGCACACGGTGCATGTCCGGCGTTACGATGAATCGTCTCAATATTCGATCCACTGATAGGGGAAGTTTTACGTTTGAATGATTAAACATCGCGCATCCATTTAAAATGATCTCAAACAAAATGACGGCAAGAACAGGCGCTCCCAAAATCAAAACGGCTGCGAGTTTATAGATCAGGGAGAACCCGATTTCGATCGGATGAAATCGTAACCCCGTGGTGACATCAATATCGCGATCAACATGATGTACTTTGTGAAAAGACCAGAAAAATGGAATGCGGTGGAAAGCAACATGTTGCCAATAGATCGCCATATCGAGGAGAATAATCGCGACGACTATTTCTAGCCAGTCTGGAAGCGGCGTAAAATTGAAAAGACCCCAGCCATTTTTTACAGACAAGGCGGCAACACCCACGGCAACAATCGGAAATAAAAGTCTTACGAAAATCGAGTCAATAATAACGATCAAAAGGTTCGATGCCCAACGGCGTGTGCGTCCCAAAGCGCGGGTTTTACGGGGAAATACCGCCTCAAACCCCATCATCAAGACCAAAATGGATATAAATATACCCATCCTTAAGCCGGCTTCATGACTTAAAACAAAATCAGACATATATCCTCAATAGGTTTATACCCTATATAAGCGATAAATGGCTCGAGTATATGTGATTTCGTCGTCTATTTCCGTCACAAAATGGTGTATTTCAATCTTGTCTGAAAAACATTCCGCCTGTCATAAAGACCCAATTTTAAAATTATGACACCGACTCACTTGCCCTTACCCGTCACCAATGCCAAAACCTCGCCGTGTTTCATCATTTTTTCAGCGAATTGCGTCGCGCGCGCGTACCGGTCTCAATCCGAGAATATCTTACGCTTTTGGAGGGCGTTGAGAAAGATGTGGCTGATGAAAGCTTAGACGGCTTTTATTATCTCGCACGCACGGCACTTGTTAAAGAC
This sequence comes from uncultured Algimonas sp., assembly GCA_964425355.1. Taxonomy (GTDB): domain Bacteria; phylum Pseudomonadota; class Alphaproteobacteria; order Caulobacterales; family Maricaulaceae; genus Litorimonas. The sequence continues at coordinate 18,341 of CAYRMO010000014.1, forward strand.
GAGCGGGACCTAGATAAATTTGATCAAGTGTTCTCTCATGTCTTTAGAGGTGTTGATTATCTGGGAGATATTTTTGGTGTGGATGAAGCCAATATCCCTGCCGATTGGCTAAAGAAAATGGCCGAGCTTCACCTCTCACCCGAAGAAATGGCGGAAATCGAAGCCCTAGGCGATTTTGATAAAATCATGGAAGCTTTGCGCGAAAGATTGGAAAATCAGGACAAACGCCATGAAGGCGGTAATAAAAATATTGGCACAGCAGGAAGGTCCCCGTTTGGCGCCTATGGGTTTAATCCTGAAGGCGTAAGAATTGGTCAAAAAACAGGTCGTCATGGCAAAGCCGTCAAAGTCTGGGACAAACGCCAGTTTAAAAATCTGGATGGCGATAAAGAAATCGGGATCAGAAATATAAAAGTCGCTTTGCGTCGATTACGAAAATTTGCGCGCGAAGGCGCAGCTGAAGAATTAGACTTAGCCGGCACAATCAAAGGGACGGCTAAACAAGGCTGGCTCGATATAAAAATGCGTCCCGAGCGCCGCAATGCCGTCAAGGTCCTCGCCTTTTTCGATATTGGCGGCTCAATGGACGGACATATTAAACAAGTCGAAGAATTATTCTCCGCTGCCCGAACCGAATTTAAACGTCTCGAATATTTCTATTTCCACAATTGCCTCTATGAGCAGGTTTGGAAAGATAATCGCAGACGTATGACAGAAGTTACGCCGACATGGGACGTTTTTCACAAATTTGGAAGTGACCACCGCGTCGTCATGGTGGGCGATGCCGCCATGAGCCCCTATGAAGTCGCCATGCGCGGCGGCTCGGTCGAACATTGGAATGAAGAGGCTGGCGCAGTTTGGCTTCAAAGGCTGGTCGAGATTTATCCCCATCTTGTCTGGATTAATCCAACAGAAGAGAAATATTGGACTTATTCGCAATCAACAAAAATGATCAGAGACATTATCGGTCCAGAGCGCATGTTTCCGATGACCTTGACAGGTCTGGAATCTGCCATGAAGGAACTTGCCAGGTAAATCTACGGTTTACGTAAATATATTGCATTGGAGATTATGCATGAGACTCAGAACTTTACTTTTTAGCGCCGCCCTTTTTGGGCTTTCAGCCTGTGGCGACTCAGCGCGTGTAACAGATACTGAAGTTGAAGCTGATATCAGCTCTGAAGCTTCGTCAGAACGATCTGAAGCTGCGATTTCATTGTCAACTGAGCCCGTTGGCATCCAAGTAGAAAATGCGGACTGGCTGGCCGAAAATGCCAAGAAAAACAACGTAATTACATCAGATAGCGGTTTGCAATATGTTGTTGTTCAACAGGGCCTGAATGATGGGGCCGTTGCAGCTCCAGGACAAGGTATGGCCGCCCATTATCATGGGATTTTCCGCGATGGATCTAAATTTGATAGTTCATATGATCGTGGTCAACCGCTACGCGGCCCATCTAATGGGTTCATCTTAGGTTGGAATGAAGTTTTGACTGAAATGAAAGTCTGCGAAGCCCGAACGCTCTATATCAAACCTGAACTTGCCTATGGTGACCGAAATCGTGGACCGATCCCGGCCAATTCAATTTTGATTTTCCACATGCAACTTTTGGAAGTTCAAAGATCGAGCGATGAAGATCTAGGTGTCTATAAATGTCCTGAAAATCAGATCCTATCTGGCCCAGACGCTTACTAAGCAATAGCATTTTAGACAATAAAAAAGCCGCTCGATATTATGGAGCGGCTTTTTAGTTTATAAATTTATATCAATCTAAGACGAGATACGTAACACGTCCAACTCGCTTGCGATTGCTTGGAACGCACGATTTAAATCTGCGGCTGTGCGGGCGTCAAAATAATTATCTGCATCACTGGCGCAATTTTGCATTAAGCGGATGGTTTCCTGATTTGTTAGGGAATAGCCAATTGTGTAAACTTCGATATTATCGCCTTTCACACGGTTGCACAAATCAGCGGTTTTTCTATTCGCATTGGCCAATGAGCGTCCATTATGGGCTAAACCAGACTTAGACCGGGTATTTTGACCATCAGTCATGATAACCATGACTTTTTTGTGCACAGTATCATTTGGTGCATCGGCAACCTGAGTTGGCAACTCACCTTCTAAGGTTCGCCACCCCCATGTAATTCCCGAAGGAACATAGGTCAGACCGCGCGCCGTAAGATTATTGACCGACCTGCGGAGCGCATTAAAGTTATCTGTCAGTGGCTGGACTGCCGATCCGCAAGTTGCGCCAACCGCAGCTGGAATTTGCCCGCCAGCAGCCGTTGATGTTTCATCAAACCCGTTGAGTCGAGACCCAACACACCCTGTCCATGATGCTTCTAGATTATTGTCTAAATCAAGCCATTGCGCGCCCGCATGTGTCTGACCAACATTCACATATTGTCCGAACGGAACGATTGACAACCTTACTTCGCTAGCGCCTGAACCTTCAAGCGTATCGACCAAACCATTGGCCGCCGTTTTCAAGCTATCTATTTTAATGATGCCAGATGGATCGCCTTGAATACGTCCACCCATTGAACCCGTTGTATCCAATACTAACGCAACATCGATGGATCTCTGTGTAAAGGTCGCCGTTGATGTCACAGCGACATCGAGATTTGCCGTGTCGAATATCCCGCCAAAAAATGTATCTATGTTATTTGTGGCATCAATGATGACCTGATCTCCATCACGACGGATATTTTCGATTACAATCCTTACGCCAGTTTCATTGGGATAAGAGGCATCATAGAGCGCTTGCGCCGCGGCTTGCAACTTAGCATCGGTATCGAGTGATTTATCTTTTGCGGCTAATAGGGCGACCGCATCAGTCGTTTGTTGAAGACGCTGTTTCGCGAAATAAGCGTTTGTCAAATCAACACCTAATGTAAGCCCCCCAACTAAGAAAAAGGCTGATGCACCAAACATAACGGCAACATTACCAGTTGTGTTTTTGCGATATCTCTTGGCGATATGGTTAAACATCCGTTTCATCTTCACTATCCTTATGTCTTGTTCGCAAGCTGGGAGTAAGCGCTGCAATCTTGATTTCGGGAGAAGCTATGCATCCGCTCTGCCAAGAGGGGAAAATGTCCAACAATGAGACATAAGGCGTATTTTTATGGTTAACCCAACCTTAAAAATAAATGAAATAATAATATTATACGTTAATTTTCAATAACTTACGGAAATTGAATCTCAACCAGCAGGCTAGGCCATGAGACCTAACCTTCCGGTAAAATTTGAACTTCGATTGAATTCTCGTCTTGGAACACCTGCTTTGCGACAGGTTTTATATCGTCGAGTGTCATATTCTGATACATCTCGTCTCGGCTTCGAAAACGATCAATACTTTCTGGGTCAGATTGCGCTTGCGATAAGACGCCCATCCAAAGCGAATTGCTTTCCAGACTGGTCTCAAGATTTTCGAGGATCGGTTTTTTGGCGCGTTCAAAGACGTCTTGATCAATTTCTCCACGATAAAATTCGGCGGCAACATCGCGAATTTTTTCAGCCATCACATCAATCTGATCTGGGGACACCTCGATCTGTGCGCCCATAAACCCATACCCTTTATAAATACGAGACCCTGATTGTGAAACCCCTGGTGAATAGGTCGCCCCCTCCTCTTCACGAAGGACTTCTGTCAAGCGCAAGTCAAATAGATCAGACACCATCTGTCTTTTTCTCGCCACCGCAATATCTGTCCCATCGGGTGCTGGCCAATAGATATAAAGGCTTGCTGTTTCAGCGTCGCCAGCATGTGAAAGAACGATCGGACGTCTTGACCCTTTCGGGAAAGAGATTTTTGTCAGCTCGGGATCCGGTTCAAAAAATGTAGAGGGTCGCGTTTCTAAAGCCCCAAATGTCTTTGCGATCGACGTGATCAGCGCGTCCTCATCAATATCACCCACGGCTGTCAATTCGATCGTTCCGCCTTGAACATGGTTATTCATCCAGCTTCTGATGAGGTCCATATCAACATTTAGAAGGTCAGACTCCGGCGGAATGCCCCACCGTTGATCCCCATTTCGCAAAATCCGTCCAATATCACGGCTCGCCACACCACCTGGAGTACTATCCAGCGTTGGGTACCAGGACCGGATAAATTTCTCATATTGAGCCTGTGCTTCCGGTCTATAGCCGGGGTCGGTGGCGTATGCCGTCATTAATTGTAGCTGTAACGCCAAGTCATCAGGTGTCGTGGAACCAGACAGGGTCATGGATGTATCAGAAAACCCCCGACCAACTCCGACACTCTTGCCCGCCATCAAGGTTGAAATATCATCGACCTTATGTTTGGCCAATCCAGAGAGCGACAACATATTTTGCGTATAAATTTCAAACCCTGGCGCGTCAGAGATCGGCGCGGATAGCATGCCCTCCCCAATTCGAGCCGACAACCGGATGACATTGTCCTCATAGGGCGTTTTCTTTAAATTCAATCTGACATTATTCTCGAAAGTAATCAAAACCGCGTCCAGGTCTTCCAGATATTCGCGGCTCTTCACCTTTCCGGCTGTTCCGAAGTCAGTATAGGCGAATTCAAGCGCCTGTTCGATCTCGCGCGGCGCCACATCTGTGTTCCGCGTATTCAGATAAGCCGCTTCCAGGCGCGCCTCGCCGTCTTCCAGCATTTCGGAAGTTTGCAGATAGAGCTGAGCCGAGTCAGATAGTCCATCCCAGGCGTCACGAAAGCCTGTCTCGACGGCATCCAACGTAATTTCATCCTTATAACTTTGAAAGCGCTCGAGATTGCTCTCTGGAGGGGTTACGACGGATTCGCTTGAGAAGCTGTTCATAATCTCTCGAGCCAGTCGTGGTGTACGACGCGTTGGCGATCTTTGCACGGCAACCTCAATGGCATTTTCGATATTGGCAATTTGTTCGTCCAATTCAGCCTGGGTGAAGCCATATTCTAGGGCTTGACGAAGCGCTTGTTCGGCTTGGGCGAGGCCATTTTCCCAATTTTGAGGCTCCGTACTGACCGAAAGTGATGTGATTTCGGCCATGTCAAAATAGTTTGATAGTCCCGCACCCGCCGAAATAAAGGCCGCATCCTCTGTGCGCGCTAGTTTTCCGAGCCGCCGATTGAGAATTCTATGTCCCATGCCCTCAATCAGGCCAGCCTTACGATTGTCGGCGGTATCTCTCTCAGCTTCATAAGGTTTCAGCAAAGAGACGGAGACGCTGGTCTGAATTTCTGGGTCTTCATAAACACGGCTGCGAAGTTTGGTAAGTGCGGCGCTTTCTATCTCGAAAGGAATACCGGGCGAAACATCCGCATCGCCCTGCCAATCGCCAAAAAATTCTTCAATCTTCTCAATGGCATATTCTGGTGACAAATCCCCAACGAGTGTCACAAAAGTGTTTTCTGGCCTATACCAAGCCTCATAAAAGGCACGAAACTGTTCCGGTGTTACAGAATCGATCGTATCTTCTGTTCCTATGGGCAATCTGTCTGGCAAAATTGTATGACCCGCTAAAAAATCTAGCTGATCAAGGAAGGCCTTAAAGCCCGGATTGGACCGCGCCCGACGTTCTGCCTGGATCACGCCGCGTTCGCGCTCGATAGCATCCGGCGCCAAGGTCAAGCGATCCGCAGTCTCGCGCATAAGACCTAACGTCTCATTGAGCATCTCTTCTGAGACATCTGGCAATTCTAATTGGTATATCGTCTCTTCAAAACTGGTTGACGCATTTGTATCTGCACCGAAAGCCAGACCGAATCGTTCCAATCGCTTTGTCATTTCACCTTCTGGGACGTTTTCTGAGCCATTAAAGGCCATGTGCTCGAGGAAATGCGCTAATCCGCGTGTTTCGTCGGTTTCATTCAATGAACCCGTGTCAATGCGCATAAGAAGTGTCGCTGTTTTTGTTGGGGTCGAATTTGAGCGGACGGCATAGCGTAACCCATTGGAAAGCTTACCATAAGTGATGTTCTCATCGGATTTCAAATCAGAGATCGAGTGTACGAAATCGACAGACTCTGAAGAGCTATCTGTTTCAGTGCCGGAACACGCCGACAAACATAGCGCGGCGACAAGAGACATGGTGCGCAAAACACGAGAAGACATTAGCAGATCCAGACTAAGCATATTACTACCGGAAACTCTGGCCTGCTGTGGCGCGCCATACAAGGGTGAAACCGATAAAATTGCGAAGAATTCACCTTAGATTTTCCGAATGACCTATACGCGTTAGCGCTTTATAAATCACACCTGCACTCTGTGCTTGAAATCAATCTACGATTCAGAGATTGCAGGCTCCGAATCATAAGGGAAAAAATGTCAAAATCACAAAACATTAAACCTGAAAATAGGATATATGTCTTTGATTTTGATGGAACAATTACCACAAAAGACACATTTGCCCTGTTTTTGAAATATTACGCCGGATCGGCCAACTGGCTAGGCAATGTGTTGCGACTTTTGCCCAAATTCATAGCCTATAAAACAGGTTTGATTGACCGCCATGCGGTAAAGAAAGCTGTTGTGAATCGGTTCTTTGCCAATCAGAGCTTTTCCGACATCGAAATCCGCGCGGAACAATTTGCGAAGGATATCATTCCGACCTTGATACGACCTGCGGCCCTAAAAAATGTAAGATCAAAGCTTGAAAACCCGGAAATTGGGCCTTCGAGTCTTTATATATGTAGCGCATCGATAGGTCCTTACCTACGGCATTGGGCACGTTCAGTTGGCATTCATGAAAAAAACGTAATGGCGACTGAGTTAGAATTTATTAACGATAGGGCGACTGGCAAACTGGAGGGATATAATGTGTGGGGACCCAATAAGGTCCGACGCATTAACGACCAATTTGCACCAAGTCCTGTGAATATAGTGGAGGCCTATGGCGATACGCGAGGGGATAGGGAAATGTTACACGCCGCTGAGGCGTCTTTCCACAAACCTTTTCGCTTATAACCATTTAGGCGTTGAATTACTTTCCTCAATGTTTAAGAGGAAGTTAACGTCCTGAATCCGCCCACCGGCGGAGGATGAGACTTTTGGAGGAGTTCGCATGTCGCGACAAAATAAAACTGAAGACTTTGGGGGTTTTCGAAATATGAAACGTTCTCTACTTATGGCTGCATCAATAGCAGCCCTCGCAGTACCAACCATAGCGCAGGAGCTACCGCCTGAAGGCGCGCGTCCTGGTGAGTGTTATGCTAAGGTTATCGTACCAGCCACATACACGGAGACGACAGAGCAAATTGTTCTGCGTCAAGCTGGTGAAGAAATTCGCAAGATCCCGGCTCAACTGGAAACAGTTACCGAGCGGGTACTTGTTCAGGAAGAAAGCTATGAGCTTTTCGTCGCTGGCGGCGGCTCTATTGTTCCGGGACGTGGACGGGTTTCTATTACCATTGATGGCGCGACATATAATATAGACTCCTCACGTACCGTGACAAACGCATCCGGAACCCGCGTCGGGTCCGTTGATGCCTCAGGTAATATTGTTGGCACAAACGGAAACGTTTTAGCGGCTAATGCTGTTAACCCCCTCACATTAATCGGTACAGGTTCAACACGAACACGTCTCGTTGTCGGTGGAACAACATATAATGTCAGTTCAGACGGTCGCGTTTTCAATGCCTCTGGTTCGCAAGTCGGTTCGCTTGACGGGTCTGGAAATATTCTAGGGTCAGGCGGCAATATTGTTTCTCGTTCTGCAGTGAATGCCTATAGCGGTGGTTCGGCATCTGGTGCAGCAAGCTTCCGTACAGTGACTGAAACCGTTGTTGTTCAAGAAGCGTCAAGAGAGCTTATTGCTATCCCGCCAGTTTATGAAACTGTATCTCAAACTGTTGTGGTTCAGCCAGAGTCAGTTGAGTATGTAACGATCCCAGCAACTTATGAAGATTACTCTGAAACCATCGTGGTTCAGGAAGCTTCAACTGAGTTGGTTACAATCCCAGCGACTTTTGGAACCGTTGCAGAAACTGTTGTGGTTCAAGAAGCTTCAACACAGCTTGTTACAATCCCTGCAACCTTTGAGACCGTGACTGAAACAGTCGTTGTCCAGCCCGCAGGTGTAGAATACTCAACAGTCCCAGCTGTATTTGAGACTGTAACTGAAACAGTTGTGTCTCAGGAAGCGTCAACCGAGCTTGTCGCAATCCCTGCAACTTTCGAGACAATTACTGAGACAGTTGTTGTGCAAGACGCCTCAACTGAGCTTGTAACTATCCCAGCAACGTTCGAAACAGTATCTGAAACGATTGTTGTTCAGCAAGCCTCTACTGAGCTCGTGACAATCCCGGCAACTTTTGAAACGGTTACTGAAACCGTTGTTGTTCAACCAGCCTCTGTTGAATATGCAACACTTCCAGCAGAATTTGAGACGGTTGCTGAGACGATTGTTGTTCAAGAAGCCTCAACTGAACTCGTCACAATCCCAGCGACCTTTGAAACGGTTACTGAGACTGTTGTTGTTCAAGAAGCCTCAACTGAGCTTGTGACGATCCCAGCAACGTTTGAAACAGTGACTGAAACTGTTGTTGTTCAGGAGCCATCTACACAACTCGTAACAATTCCGGCGACCTTTGAAACCGTTACCGAAACTGTCGTCGTTCAGCCTGCAACAGCCGAATATGCTGTTCTTCCACCTGAATATGAAGACTATTCAGAGACGATTGTTGTCCAGGAAGCGTCAACTGAATTGGTGACAATTCCAGCAACGTTCGAAACCGTTACTGAGACAGTCGTCGTTCAGCCTGCAACATCTGAATATGTTGTAACGCCTCCAACGTATGACACAGTCAGTGAAACAGTTGTTGTCCAAGAGCCTTCAACTGAGTTGGTATCTATCCCGGCAACGTTTGAGACAGTAACTGAAACAGTCGTCGTTCAGCCTGCAACAGTCGAATATGTTGCTGTTCCTGCTGTTTACGAAACAGTGTCTGACACTGTTGTTGTTCAAGAAGCCTCTACTGAGCTTGTGACGATCCCAGCAACATTCGAAACGGTGACTGAAACAGTCGTCGTTCAGCCTGCTGGCGTCGAATATGCCACGATCCCGGCTGAGTTTGAAACTTACTCAGAAACAATCGTCGTTCAGGCGCCATCTACAGAGCTCGTCTCTATTCCTGCGACATTCGAAACTGTAACTGAAACCGTTGTGGTTCAGCCTGCTACAGTTGAGTATTCAGCTATCCCAGCCGTTTACGAAACAGTATCTGAGCCAGTGATTGTTCAAGAAGCTTCAACAGAGCTCGTGACAATCCCTGCAACATTCGAAACAGTAACTGAAACCGTTGTGGTTCAGCCAGCTTCTGTTGAATATTCAACAGTCCCAGCTGTGTTCGAAAACGTTTCAGAGACAATCGTTGTTCAAGAACCTTCAACTGAGTTGATCTCAATTCCGGCGACGTTCGAAACTGTAACCGAAACCGTTGTCGTTCAGCCTGCTTCTGTAACTTATGAAGTTATTCCAGCGGTCTATGAAACAGTATCTGAGACAATTGTCGTTCAAGACGCGTCATCAGAGCTTGTTTCTATCCCGGCTACATTCGAGACCGTAACTGAAACAGTCGTCGTTCAGCCTGAAACAGTCGAATATGTTTCTATTCCGGCTAAGTTCGAAAACTACACAGAAACAATTGTTGTCCAAGACGCGTCAACAGAGCTTGTTTCAATTCCGGCAACCTTCGAGACTGTTACTGAAACAGTCGTCGTTCAGCCTGCTGGTGTCGAGTATGTAACGGTTCCAGCAACATTCGAAACTGTTTCTGAAACAATCGTTGTCCAAGAAGCGTCAACAGAGCTTGTGACTATTCCAGCAACATTTGAGACTGTGACTGAAACAGTCGTCGTTCAGCCTGCAACAGTTGAATATTCCGCTGTTCCAGCTGTTTACGAAACAGTATCTGACACTGTTGTTGTTCAAGAAGCCTCTACTGAGCTTGTTGCAATTCCGGCAACATTCGAGACTGTAACTGAAACAGTCGTCGTTCAGCCTGTTGGTGTCGAATATCAGACAATCCCGGCTGTGTTTGAGACTGTGTCTGAAACCATCGTTGTTCAAGAAGCGTCAACTGAGCTGGTGACTATCCCAGCAACATTTGAAACGGTTACTGAAACAGTCGTCGTTCAGCCAGCCTCTGTCACTTATGAGACAGTGCCTGCAACATTCGAAACTGTGACTGAGACGATTGTCGTTCAAGACGCGTCTAATGAGCTTATTTCTATCCCAGCCACATTTGAAACTGTGACTGAGACTGTCGTTGTTCAACCAGCTTCAGTGACTTACGAAACAGTTCCAGCTGTGTTTGAAACAGTCGCTGAAACAATCGTTGTTCAAGAAGCTTCAACTGAGCTTGTCGCTATTCCGGCATCATTCCGCGACGTGACTGAAACAGTCGTCGTCCAGGAAGCTTCATCAGAGTTAGTCGCTATCCCAGCGACGTTTGAAACTGTCACTGAAACATATGTTGAGAAGGAAGCGACAACACAGCTTGTGTCTATCCCGGCAACATTTGAGACCGTGACTGAGACAGTTGTTGTTCAGCCTGAAACAGTCGAATATGTTTCAATTCCTGCGGAATTTGAAACTTATTCAGAAACAATTGTTGTTCAGGAAGCCTCCACAGAGCTTGTCTCTATTCCAGCAACGTTTGAAACTGTAACTGAGACAGTCGTCGTTCAGCCAGCCACAACAGAGCTTATTGCGGTCCCTGCTGTCTTTGACACTGTGTCTGAAACGGTTATTGCCAAAGAAGCGACAACTCAGCTTGTCACGATCCCGGCAACTTTCCGGAACGTCACAGAGACAGTTGTTGTTCAGCCTGAGTCAGTAGAATATATTGCGGTTCCTGCGACATATGAAAGCTATTCAGAAACAATCGTTGTTCAGGAGCCTTCAACAGAGCTCGTCGCTGTTCCAGCAACCTTCCGCAACGTGACTGAAACGGTTGTTGTTCAAGAAGCGAGAACTGAGCTTGTCACTATTCCGGCAACATTCGAAACCGTGACTGAAACAGTCGTTGTTCAACCTCAAACCGTTGAATATGTCGCTGTACCTGCGAAATTCGCAACAGGTAGCGAGACATTCATTGAGCAAGAGCCAGCGAATAATCTACGGATCATTCCAGCTCAGTACGAAACTGTGACTGAAACGATCGTTGTTCAAGAAGCGTCTACGCGCGTTGAGGTTGTTCCAGCTACATATCGTAACGTAACAGAGACAATCGTTGTAACGCCTGAGCGCATTGAAATTGATGTGATCCCAGCGAAATATGAGACACGCTCTGAGCGCGTTCTTATTGAGCCGTCTCGCGTTGAGTGGAAGCCTGCTAGCCAAGCTATTAACGCTGGAGCCTTCCGCGGAGGAACCGTTAACACGGCGACACGTGGTCAGTTCACAGTCTTTGACGGTGTTAACACTGAAGTTGTTCAATCAACAGAAACACGTGTTGACCAGACAGGTGAAATCCTCTGTCGTGTTGAGATCCCAGCGAAATTCAAGACGATCACAAAACAAGTCATCGTTACGCCAGCACGCTCTATAGAGCGCACAATCCCAGCGGTTACACGTCAAATTACGCGTCGTGTTGTTGATCAGTCAGCAACGACACGTGAAATCCCTGTCCCAGCTGTTACGGATACGGTCACACGTCGCATCGTTAAATCTGAAGCGCGTGTTGTTGATGCCGGCGGCTCAACCGTTAGCGGTCGTATCACTGGCTTTGTTGACGCAAATCGCGACGGTCGTGACGATCGTGATGGAAAATCTTCTGCAGAAGCAGCAGCAGCTGATCGCGCAGCGGGCGGTTCACGTCTCGTCGGAAACGGCAGCGCATCATCAGGCGGTCAATATGGCCAACGTATCGGATCTTACCAGACACGTGTCGTTTCTGAAGAAGCTAAAGTTGTCGAGCGCGTGATCCCAGCGGTCACGAAGCAAGTTTCACGTCGTGTTGTTAAGACACCTGCACGTGTCACTGAGCGCACAATCCCAGCCGTGACAGATACTGTCACACGCCGTGTGGTTGATCGCCCAGCGACAACGCAAGAACGTGTCATTCCGGCTGTTACAAAAACAGAAGCTCGCCGTCGTGTGAAAACACCGGCTGCAACGCAAGAGCGTCGTATCCCGGCTGTAACCAAGCAGATCACACGCCGTGTCGTTGACACACCGGCTGCGACAACAGAGCGCGTCATTCCAGCTGTCACGAAGACAGAGACACGTCGTGTTGTGAAAACGCCTGCTTCAACAGTTGAGCGCACAGTTCCAGCTGTAACGAAGCAAGTGTCTCGCCGGGTCGTTAAGACACCAGCGGCGACAACTGAGCGTGTCGTTCCAGCGGTTACGAAGACTGAAACACGTCGTCGGATCAAGAACCCAGCGCGCACATCTGAGCGTCGTGTTCCAGCGGTGACCAAGCAAGTGTCTCGTCGTGTCGTGAAAACGCCAGCGGCAACAACTGAGCGTGTCGTTCCAGCGGTTACGAAAACGCGTTCACGTCGTGTCGTTAAGACACCGGCCTCTACGCAAGAGCGGACAATCCCGGCTGTGACACAAACCGTCACACGTCGCGTGGTTGATCGTCCAGCTGCGACACAAGAACGTGTCATCCCAGCTGTCACCAAGCAGGAAACACGTCGGGTTGTGAAGACACCGGCTCGTACGGTGGAACGTTCAATTCCAGCTGTAACGAAGCAGGTCTCTCGCCGCGTCGTGAAAACACCAGCCGGTGTGACAGAGCGTGCAATTCCAGCGATCACAAAGCAGGAAACACGTCGGGTTGTGAGAACGCCAGCCTCTACAGTTGAGCGCACAATCCCAGCGGTTACCAAGCAGGTCTCTCGCCGGGTCGTGAAAAACCCAGCCGCGACAACTGAGCGTGTCATTCCAGCGATCACAAAGCAGGAAACACGTCGGGTCGTGAAAACGCCAGCACGTACTGTTGAGCGCACAATCCCAGCGGTGACCAAGCAGGTGTCTCGCCGGGTCGTGAAAACGCCAGCAGGTGTAACAGAGCGGGTAGTCCCAGCGATTACGAAACTGGAGCAGCGTCGCGTCGTTAAGACACCAGCAGCTACCGTTGAGCGTACAGTTCCAGCGGTTACCAAGCAGGTGTCTCGCCGGGTCGTGAAAACGCCAGCTGCGACAACTGAGCGTGTCATCCCAGCTGTCACGAAACTGGAGCAACGCCGCGTCGTGAAAACGCCAGCCTCTACAGTTGAACGCGCAATCCCAGCGATTACCAAGCAGGTCTCTCGCCGGGTCGTGAAAACGCCAGCAGGTGTAACAGAGCGGACAGTGCCAGCGATTACGAAGACTGAAACACGTCGTCGTATTTCTCAGCCAGCTGCAACAACTGAGCGTCGTGTCCCAGCGGTTACCAAGCAAGTGTCTCGTCGTGTTGTGAAAACACCGGCAGCGACAACTGAGCGTGTTATCCCAGCGGTTACGAAACTGGAGCAACGTCGTGTCGTTAAGACGCCAGCTCGTACGGTTGAGCGCACAATCCCAGCCGTGACCAAGCAGGTCTCTCGCCGGGTCGTGAAAACGCCAGCAGGTGTTTCTGAGCGTGCAATTCCAGCGATCACAAAGCAGGAAACACGTCGGGTCGTTAAGACGCCAGCGCGTACGGTAGAACGCACTGTTCCAGCCGTCACCAAGCAGGTCTCTCGCCGCGTCGTGAAAACACCAGCAGCAACAACTGAGCGTGTTATCCCAGCGGTTACGAAACTGGAGCAGCGTCGCGTCCTTAAAACGCCAGCAGCTACGGCAGAACGCACGATCCCAGCGGTGACCAAGCAGGTCTCTCGCCGTGTCGTGAAAACGCCAGCAGGTGTAACAGAGCGTGCGGTACCAGCGATCACAAAGCAGGAAACACGTCGTCGTGTGAAAACACCGGCTCGCACTGTAGAACGTGCAACGCCAGCGGTTACCAAGCAGGTGTCTCGCCGGGTCGTGAAAAACCCAGCTGCGACAACTGAGCGTGTCATCCCAGCTGTCACGAAACTGGAGCAACGTCGTGTTGTTAAGACGCCAGCCTCAACAGTGGAACGCACCGTTCCAGCTGTAACGAAGCAGGTCTCTCGCCGCGTCGTGAAAACACCAGCAGGTGTGACAGAGCGTGCTATTCCAGCGATCACAAAGCAGGAAACGCGTCGTGTCGTGAAAACGCCAGCCGGTATTTCAGAGCGGACAATCCCAGCGGTTACCAAGCAGGTGTCTCGCCGGGTCGTCAGAAACCCAGCTGCGACAACTGAGCGTGTCGTTCCAGCGGTTACGAAGACTGAAGCGCGTCGTCGGATCAAGACGCCAGCGCGGACAGTTGAACGTACAGTTCCAGCTGTAACCAAGCAGGTCTCTCGCCGCGTCGTGAAAACACCAGCAGCAACAACTGAGCGTGCCGTTCCAGCGGTCACGAAGCAGGTCCCACGTCGTGTCGTTAAGACACCAGCTCGTGTGACAGAGCGTGCAATCCCAGCGGTTACGAAAACGGAAACACGTCGTGTTGTGAAATCACCAGCAGGTGTATCAGAGCGCGTCATTCCAGCCGTAACGAAGCAGGAAACACGTCGCGTCGTGAAAACACCGGCTCGTACGGTTGAGCGCACTGTTCCAGCCGTAACCAAGCAGGTCTCTCGCCGTGTCGTGAAAACGCCAGCAGGTGTGACAGAGCGCGTGATCCCAGCGATAACCAAGCAGGAAACACGCCGCGTCGTTAAAACACCAGCAGGTGTTAGCGAGCGGACAATCCCAGCGGTTTCCAAGCAGGTCACACGTCAAGTCGTGAAAACGCCAGCAGGTGTTAGCGAGCGTGTCATTCCGGCGAAAACGTCAACTGTTCAGCGTCGTGTCGTTAAGACACCGGCTCGTACGGTTGAGCGTGCAACGCCAGCTGTGACCAAGCAGGTCTCACGTCGTGTCGTTAAGACGCCAGCAGCTGTGACTGAACGGACTATCCCGGCCGTCACAAAGCAGGTTACGCGTCGTGTCACGAAGACGCCAGCATCGACACAAGAGCGTGTCATTCCGGCGGTTACGAAGACTGAAGCCCGTCGTCGTGTGAAAACACCGGCATCTACGCAAGAGCGTCGTATCCCGGCTGTTACGAAAACGGTTCAGCGTCGTGTTGTGAAGACACCGGCAACGACACAAGAGCGTGTCATTCCTGCCGTTACGAAACAGGTTACACGTCGCGTTGTTGACGGAGCCCCTCGTATCGAGCGTCGGGTAATCCCTGCGCGTTATGACACAATCCAAGTTCAGCGTATTGTTCAACCAGCGCGGACTGAGACGATTGTCATTCCACCAGAGTACGGAACGATCACACGTCGTACGGTTGCCACACCTCAAACTTCAGAGTGGCGTCAGATCCTCTGTGAAGCTAATGCGAACTCAACTGTGATCAGCGCGATCCAACGTGCGTTGAAGGCAGAAGGTTACTATCAAGGTGCCATTGATGGTCGCTTAGGCAATCAAACCAACGCAGCTGTGACGGCCTATCAAGAGGCTCGTGGCCTTTCGACTGGTCATCTCACATTGCGGACGGTTGATTTACTGGGTGTTGATTGGCGCTCAATGGTCTCCGGTACAACAACCGGATCAACCGGCTTTAGCACTGGATCAACAGGCTTCGGAACTGGTTCAACCGGCGGGTTCTCAACTGGAACTGTTACATCAGCAGGCGGCTACACAGTCGGATCAGACAATCTGGTTCGGAATGCGAGCGGTGTTGTAATCGGAACACTCCAAGCTAATGGTAACGTTGTGAACTCTGCTGGTCAGGTCGTCCTACAAGGCCTCTCAGTAGGTGGCGCAGGCGGTGCAGCTGGCGGTGTCATCTCAGGTGGCGGCCTCTCAACAGGTGGTCTGTCAACTGGCGGTCTTTCAACTGGCGGCGTCATCTCAGGCGGCGGCGTTCAGGCTGGTGACTTCACGGTCCGTGCTGATGGATCTGTTGTAAGCACGTCAACAGGCGCTGTTATCGGTCGTGTGAACCAGGCGGGTGAGATTGTTTCATCTGCTGGCCAAGTAATTGGTCGCGTACGTCCAGCTAACTAAGCCCAGACACATAAAATAAAATACCCCGTCGGTTCAAAACCGGCGGGGTTTTTTCTTGCCTAAACCTAAAGACCACATTGAATTCAACAACATATCTGCATTGACAGTTTAAGTGTGGTGTTTATAAGGGCGTTCGAATTGGCCGCCGCGGGAATCGCCCAGCGCGGCTTTTATATATTTACGAAGACACCCTTCCCTTTTTTGGATGGTTGTCTGTTAAGGAAACAGGACGAAACCATGTTCGCAGTCATCCAGACCGGTGGTAAGCAATATAAGGTCGCCAAAGACGATATCATTATCGTCGAAAAGCTTGACGCAGAAGAAGGCAAAAAAGTCTCTTTTGATAACGTGCTTATGCATGGCAAAGAAGGCGCTGTTAAAATCGGCGAACCTCTCGTAAAAGGCGCGTCTGTTACGGGCGAAGTTCTTGAACAACGCAAAGGCGGAAAAATTATCGTCTTTAAGAAGAAGCGTCGTCAGAATTATCGTCGTAAGCAAGGACATCGTCAGCTTGAGACAGTTGTTCGTATCACAGGTATTAAGGGCTAGGCCCTCAGCTTAGAATTCGCAGGAGTTATCCATGGCACATAAAAAAGCAGGTGGTTCATCCAATAATGGTCGCGATAGTGCTGGCCGTCGTCTGGGTGTAAAGAAGTCAGGCGGACAAGCCGTCATTCCAGGAAACATCATCATTCGTCAACGCGGAACAAAATACTATCCGGGTGCCAATGTTGGTATGGGCAAAGATCATACATTATTTGCGCTCACAGAAGGCCGCGTGGCATTCACGAAGAAACGCAATGCACGAACATATGTCTCGGTCCAGCTCCCGGAAGCTGCCGAATAGTGACCTGATCAATATCGGGTCGAAGGACCCGATTTAAAGAACAGCAGGGAGATCGGGTTCTAGCCCGATCTCCCTTTTCTTTTCCCTGCTGACAATCGAAAGGGGTTGTCATGCAAGATATAATTCAAACCAACAGGCTTGTTTTACGGCCTATTGAACTCAGCGATGCTGAGAGCTTTGCCGCACTTGCTAATGATCGTGACATTGCCCGCATGACCGGTAGCTTCCCCTTCCCGTTCCCGCGCTTATCTGTCGATTTCAAAGTTATGTATTTACGGGCCCAAAAGCGTCGAGGCATTGGAAATGCCTATGCCATCACAAAAGGCTCTGAAGATAAACTCATTGGTGTGGCTGATCTTTTTCGCGCCAATATCAATGACCCATGGGAACTTGGCTACTGGATCGGGCGGCCCTTTTGGGGGCACGGCTATATAACAGAAAGCTGTGCCGCCTTGATCGAGGAACTGGAAACGCGACATGGACCTCAAATCGTTGTGGCTGGCGTATTTACAGATAACCCTGCCAGTATGCGTGTTTTAGAAAAACTTGGCTTTGAGAGACACGGAAAGCCTGAGCCCTATTTTTCTATGGCGCGCCTGCGCAAAGCTCCGTCGCAAAACTTCAAACGAAGAGCCACGTCGTGATCCGCTTTACGCCAAGACCTCCTAATGCCAGCGAATTTCTAGCCCTGCGCGCTGAAACAGAATGGGGTGTTCCAGAGACTGAACAGATGGCTGGGATCCTTGCGCATTCGCCTTGGGGCATCGTCGCATATGATGGCGACCAGCTTGTTGGTATGGCGCGTTGTGTCGGGGATGGTATTCTGATCCTCTATATTCAGGACGTCATTATTGCGAAATCTCATCGGGGTCACGGCATCGGAAAACAACTTATCACCCATCTCATCCGTCATCTAGAACCGATTTGTTCTGCCGACTGTACAATTGGCCTCTTTGCCGCCATAGGCCAGTCTGGATTTTACGAAGGCCTAGGCTTTCAAAGCCGTAACACGGAATTTTATGGTCCTGGCATGCATGGGAAATA
>CAYRMO010000015.1:0-35304 GCA_964425355.1 uncultured Algimonas sp.
TATTTATGCTTGTCAGTGCGCTGGCAGGTCTCGATAGAATGCAAGCTGCATATGCTCATGCTTTGAGGACAGGGTATAGATTTTATTCTTATGGGGACTCGTCTCTGATATGGAAGGCTGAGTAATGGCGGTTTTTCCATTTGATATCCAAGCCCGTGACGGGGCGGCCAGAACGGGCGTTTTGAAGACCCCTAGGGGAGATATACGCACGCCAGCCTTTATGCCTGTTGGTACGGCAGGCACGGTCAAAGGCCTCTATATGGACCAGGTTAAACAGGCCGGGTCTGATATTATCCTGGGCAATACCTATCATTTGATGCTCAGGCCCGGGGCTGAACGCGTCAAACGGCTCGGCGGTCTGCATAAATTAGGAGGTTGGAATGGCCCGATTTTGACCGACTCGGGCGGTTTCCAAGTTTGGTCTCTCTCCAAATTACGCAAGATGACTGAAGAGGGCGTGACCTTTCAAAGTCATTTGGATGGATCGAAACATATGCTTTCGCCTGAGCGGAGTATTGAAATTCAGGCGGAATTGCTGGGGGCTGATATTTCAATGCAGCTTGATGAATGTACGGATTTCCCAGTGAGTCATGATATTGCAGCGAAGTCTATGGAGCTTTCGCTACGTTGGGGGCAAAGATCTCTGGAGGCCTTTGGACATCGTGAAAACCAGACGCTTTTTGCCATTGTCCAAGGGTCAAATTATCCTGACCTAAGAAAAAAATCGGCGGAAGTTTCAATTGCCGAGAAAACAGCCGGAGGATTTGGGGGATTTGCGATTGGCGGTCTCGCGGTCGGGGAAGGTCATGAGGCTATGTGCGAAACTTTATCTTGTACGACGCCTCACTTGCCAACGGAACGTCCCCGTTATCTGATGGGTGTTGGAAAACCTATAGATATTGTTGAAGCAGTTTATCGCGGGGTTGATATGTTTGATTGCGTCATTCCGACTCGCTCAGGACGGCATGGCCAAGTCTGGACCGATAAAGGGCCTTATAATATTAAAAGGGCTGAATTTGCGGAAGATCAATCTCCGCTGGACGCAAATATTTCATGTTCTGCATCACTAGACTATTCCAAAGCCTATATTCATCATTTGGTGAGATCAAAAGAGCTATTGGGCGCCATGATATTGTCCTGGCACAATATCGCCTATTTTCAGGATTTGATGCAGCGTATTCGCTCTGCCATTGCGGATGAATGCTATGAAGAATTTATTGAAGATTTCCGTTTTGGACGGCGGGCTGATAATGGATGAATAGGAGCGCGTTTTGTGGGTTGACGAAGTCAGAAGGTCCCACTAGATAGCGCCGCACTTGGTAAGCGCCCTTAGCTCAGTTGGTTAGAGCGCCTCACTTTTAATGAGGATGTCCGCGGTTCGAATCCGCGAGGGCGTACCATTTCCAAAATTTGACAGATTATTTAGCGTATAGGCACATTTTTGTCACAAAATGTGACGAAATGACTCCAAAAAACAGACGTAATCTCAGGTTTTTAAAGCAAAGTGATGCAAATTAGCAACTTTCGAGAAAAATCCTTTCCTTAATGATATGAAAGCTATATACGTCCTTGGCATCGGACGGCTAAACCGTTTATGAAAAAGAGATTGCGAGCCGTTGAAGGGCTCTGATAGTAGAAAATTGAATGGCATGACCATTATTGGAGGAAATCACATGAAGCATAAGCTTCTTATCGCGACGGCAGCGGCGGCCTTTTTGGCAGTACCGTCTATCGCATCAGCTCAAAATGACTCTGGCTGGTACCTCAAAGGCGGCGCGGGTTATGGTATCGTTGACAGTGCTGACATCACTGGCGACCTAACAGGGGATGTTGAAGGTGAGGGCGATGTCGCTCTGAATCTCGGCTTTGGTTATGAAACAGACAATAATTGGCGTTTTGAGCTCGATGGAAGTACGTTTTTCAACGATCTAGGTGATATTGGTCAACAACCAAGCTCTTTTGCCAAACTTCGCACGGATGCTATAATGTTGAATGCGATTTATGAGTTTGATGATTTTAACCGCTGGGAACCTTATGTTGGTGCGGGCTTAGGTCTAGTTCGAGGTGACGCGTCACTTGTTGCGCATGATTTCTTACAAACAGCCTCCGATGGTGGTGTTTTACTTCAAAGAAATCCGGCCTGTACGGGCTCACGCACTGGAGGTCTCGATCCGTTCCGTGCTGCTTTCTCATGTGATGTCCAAGACACAGATACAGGGATTGGATGGCAAATTTTAGCGGGTCTAGGATATCAGATTTCAGAAAATCTTACTTGGGATACAAGCTATAGATTCCTTAATTCACCGGATTTTGATTTCGATGGTCAAACCATCAACACATTGGACGGGTCTTCTTCGCAAGGCTTCGCTGAGCTTGAAGATGCTTCAAGTCATCTCCTTCTGACCGGTTTACGTTATCGCTTTGGCAGGGCGGCTGCACCTACGGTGATTGAAAAAGTCGAAACTCCAGAGCCTGGTGTCAAGTGTTGGGATGGTGCTATGGTCTTTAATGCTGGCCAATGTCCGCCGGAACCAAGACCTGATCCTGTCGAAACCTGTTGGGATGGATCAACAGCCGCGACTCAAGCTGCATGTCCAGCACGTCCAACTGTGACTTGTTGGGATGGTACAGTGCGCTTTAATCAGAGCGAATGTCCAATTCAGCCAGCTACGCCGGTTGTTGTATCTGGTTGTCCTGAGCAATATCGTCAGGAAATCATCTATTACGAATTTGACAAAGGTCAGTCTGCTGAGACACGTAACGCGATCACCCGCGTTCTAGACATTGATCAATTCTGTAATGTTCAGGGTATCCGCGTTGTTGGCCATACAGATACGTCTGGGTCAGCCGCTTATAACCTCGGCCTTTCCAAGCGTCGTGCAAATGACGCCCTTGAAGAGCTTGCGCGTCAAGGTGTTCAGCGCAATTTGATCACGTCGGAAGGTCAAGGCGAAACTAACCCATTCATCGATTCAGGTGATGGTGTTCGTGAACAGCTAAACCGTCGTACAGAAGTGCTCTTGACACTTGGTAGCATTGACGGACTGATCTCTAACTAAGAGATCAAGACATAAGAATAGAAAAACCCGGTTCTTAACCGGGTTTTTTTGTGTCTAAATCTCTGTTTTTGTTCTGAATAGATGGATTAAATTCAGATGTTTAGAACCAAATCCTTGCTAGAAATTTCATTTGAGTGATAGGTAAACTCATTTGCCGAGAGGGCTTCGTAAATCGGGCCAAAATCCTGCTGCGTCGCGTCAAATAGCTGCTCATATGAGTTGATCGCAAAATAGGTTTTCTGGAATTCATCAATCTCATATTTGGTACGCATGAGACGTAAAAGATCAAACCCAATTCGGTTAGGCGTTTGGCTTTCTAACGCATACTGACTTTCGCCAAATGATGATACGATTCCGGCGCCATAAATGCGTAGACCTTTATCGGTCTTTATAAGGCCAAATTCTACTGTGTACCAATATAGACGGGCGAGATTTTTTAGACAGCCTAGCTCGGCTGCACGCAGACCACCTTGTCCGTAAGCTTGCATATAGTCTGCAAAAACGGGATGAGCGAGCATCGGGACATGACCAAAAATGTCGTGAAAAACATCTGGTTCTTGAAGGTAGTCTAATTGTTCTCTTTTGCGAATAAACCGTCCAGCCGGAAAGCGTCGGTTTGCAAGGTGTTCAAAAAATACCTTATCTGGAACAAGATGGGGCACCATTACGATCGTCCATCCCGTCGAGGCGTAAAGGGACTTATTTAAGCGTTCCAGGTCAGGGATACCGGACTGACTGAGTTCTAATCGGTTTAAGCCATCCAGAAATTCGGGTGCCGCTCGGTCTCTTAAAATTTCAAATTGCCGTGCGTAGAGGATATCCCAGGTTTCATGCTCAAAGGGGGTGTATTCCGACCAGCATTGATCGATCGTAAAGTCAGGGCGAGGGGTCTGACGGGCTATGATTGGATCATCAATGTTATTGTCACTCATGGGTTGTTTGTAACACAATTTCATTGCAAAGTTATTTCATCTCACTCGGATAGTGCAGTCATTTTCAGGTGAATTTTTCTTCATTCAGGCATTAGTCATCTAATTATTGTCACTAAAAACTCAGTTGAGGCTAAGAATCAGGCCAATATGACACATATTTGTATTGCCAATGCGTATGGAATGGGTGTTTATTGATTAAGGGCCGCAAAATACACAACCATAATGTTTTAATGGTTGTATACTGACGTGAAACATGGAGTCTTTTATGTGTAATCATCCCCAACATAATCACTGCGGCGAAGAAGCGCCTCACGTAAAATATTTGCCACGTCGAAAAATGCTTAAAGCCCTTGCGGCTGGCGGTGCTTTGGCATCAACTGGCGCATCCTTATCGTCATGTTCTACCAATCCTGAAACAGGCCGCTCGCAATTCACGGCCTTTTCAGGTGATCTATCGAATGCCGCCGCGTCAAGTTGGGCAGAGATCAAGAGACAAGTTCCGACATCTAATGATCCGCGCTACACATCACGCTTGGCAACGATTGGCGGACGTATTGCGCAAGGCGCCGGGCGCGGCGATCAAAAATGGGACTATGCCGTTTTTGATACGAATACGAGAAATGCATTCGTTATGCCTGGCAACCGTGTTGGTTTTTATAAAGGTATGATGGATTTTGCAGAAACTGACGATGCGATTGCTGGCATTATGGGACACGAAGTTGGTCATGTGGCGGGACGACATGCTGAAGAAAGAATGTCGCTTCAAATGGTATCCCAACTCGCTGTTGTGGGCGGAACGGTATTGGGTGGAACAGCGCTTTCAAACAGATGTAAGAAGGTTGAAGCTGCGCAACGCAATGCGTGTTTACGGAGCGCAAGCCAAAATACAGCCCGGTTGCAACAAGCACTTGGTCTTGGAAGCCTATTGGGCGTTGTCTTGCCTTACTCGCGTAAGCACGAAGCTGAATCTGACCTCTTAGGTGCAAACTATATGTACCGGGCGGGCTATGACCCTCATCAATCCGTGAAGCTTTGGGAAAAAATGGCTGCTGAGTCGCCGACGCGACAGCCGACCATCCTGTCAACTCATCCTGATCCAGCTTGGCGTGCGCGCAATTTGGCTGAGTATATTGGTCGTCAGGAAAAATTAGGGTCGCAAGGCTTCCAAAATATCAAGACTTAGTCTTTTAATGCTGCATTTCAGATAGGAAAAGGGTTGCACCTTTTTCCTGTCTGCCGTAATCGGCGCATTCCAAAAGGAATGCCGCCTTAGCTCAGTTGGTTAGAGCGCTGGTTTGTGGAACCAGAGGTCCTTGGTTCGAGACCAAGAGGCGGTACCATTTTCCCAAATTTTTTTGCTTATGATAACGACTGGTTAATACCGTTGCTTCACCTAAGGTCTCAACTGGATCTGTGAGACGGTAATGCATGATGTTCCTTTGATAATTGAGACGCTAGGTCGCAAGACTATTAACATAGCACTTAAAGGCGAGACGGCAGAAAAGCGGGCAAATGCTGTGCAAAAAATTGGCCGCGAGCTGCGTGACCTAGAGTTGTCAGAAACTGACAAGGTTTTTGCGACAAAGATATTAGATCGGATTTGTCAGGATGTGTCTGATCTCGTTCGTCGGGCGTTAGCGGTTACCTTGCGAAAATCACCTTATCTTCCCCATCACATTGCGCGTCAGTTAATCGAAGACATCGACTCAATCGCGATCCCAATCTTATCCGACTCTCCTGTTTTAACGGATGAGGATCTATTGCGGGTTTTACAAAGTCGAGCGGCAGAAAAAATACGCGCTATCGCACAACGTCAAACGCTGGGACTGCATATTAGTCATGCGATCGTCAGCTTTGGTGATAGCCAAGCTACGGCTAGATTAGCTGCTAATGACGGCGCGTTGATTTCACCTGAAACAGCAGGTTTGATCGCAGAAATCTATGTCGATGATGATTTGATCCGCAATGCGGCGCTAGAACGCGATGACTTTCCAATGCCTGTGATAACGAAATTAGTTGACCACGCGACCCAGAAAATAGGCGTAAAGTTAGAAACTTATTCGGATGTCCCAATCGAGTATGCAAAACGTATAGGCCGTGACACTCAGGAACGCGCCTATAGCTATGTCGCGACGCAAAATTGGTCTCAGAAAAACCTAAAAGAATATATCGCGTCATTATATAAGGCTGGGAAACTTACACCGCGTCTGATTTTGCGCTCTGCGGGGCGTGGGGACATTGAATTTGTGGTCTCTGCGCTTTCAAACTTAGGAGTACAAACTCTTGAAAAGACAAGACTATTAGTGACGTCGGGCCATCGTGTGGGCGTAAAAGCCATTGCTATAAAGGCTGGATTTTTACCTCTCCAAGTCAATTTGTTTATGGCCTGTATCGACGTCTGGTTGTCTGTTGAAAAAGAAAATTCTGCCTATAGTCTTGAGACGTTTCAGCGAAAAATTGCGGAAAGACTATTAAGTCAAGAACTTGATTTGACCGAAGAAATGGAATTGGATTTGCTGGATCTTTTGGATACGGCCTTAAGCCCGAAGTTGGTAGCTTAGCTTGAATTTCATCATCAAAAAAATATATTATCTCATTAAATGAACAATTAGGGTTCAATTTTTGAGGCTATCCCATGAAATTTGAACGCAGCTAATTTCAGATTCAAAAACTTAGTGCCTCAACCAGAAAAACCGTTGTTCAATTTTTGAGACTTACCTTGTTTTAAATGAAATTCTGTGGGCGCGAATTTTATTTAAAGGTCCAAAAATTGAACCTTTCTTGTTCATTTTTTGGAACTCTAATTTTATGAAAAATTCACTGGGTTTGAGTTTCATTTCATGAAATTCAAACTAAGTTGCGAATTGTTCTTGGATTATCTTTTCGTCCAGACCGTGATCTTTGTCATAAAGCAATGTGATCGTTGTGTCGCGATCTTGTTCTATCTCTAGAGAGGTCACATCGCGTATGTCTGAATTATCTGCCGACGCCGAGACTGGACGTTTTTGACCTTCTAACACATCAAACCGGACTTTGGCGTGTGCGGGCAAGAGCGCGCCACGCCAGCGTCGTGGCCGAAAAGCACTGATCGGGGTAAGGGCTAAAATATCTGACCCAATCGGAATGACGGGGCCATGAGCAGATAGATTATAGGCCGTTGATCCGACAGGGGTGGCAACCAGAACGCCATCCGAAATAAGTCTTTCGAGGCGTTCTCGACCATCGACGGTGATTTTGATGTGTGCAGCTTGTTGAGTTTGGCGAAAGAGAGAGACTTCATTAAATGCCGAATCTGTTACTTTCCCGGCTGCGCTATGTGCGATCATTTTGAGCGGATGTATCTCTGTATATGTTGCCTGGCAAAGGCGCCTTGGCAGATCATCTAATGAGAAGGCATTCATCAGAAACCCGATTGTGCCCTGATTCATCCCATAAACGGGAAGTCCTTTTTTGACGAGTGGAAGGTATCGTCTCAGCGTTTGCAACATAAACCCGTCACCGCCCAAAGGAATAATGGCATCGGCTTGCGCAGCATCCGCATTTCCATATTTGGCTATGGCAGCTTTTAAGGCCGTTTGGGCTTCGGGTCTTGAAGACGCAATAAAGGCCAGTTTTTTAAAAGTGCTTTTTGCCATGGGAATGGTTTATCTTTAAGATGATGCGGACGCAAAGCTTATTCGTCGTCTTTCATATCCGCGTCCGTTGACGTCGTTTCAACTGGTGTTGTCGCTGCAAGCATATAGGCTTGCACGGCGTCACGATCAATTTGGTGTTTAAGACCAATGAAAGACATCTTTGTTTTAGGGATGAAGTCTTTGGGCTTTTTTAGGTATGCATCCATTGTTTCCGCATCCCATATTATACCACTGGATATCATGGCTTTAGAATAGGAATAGCCGTCTTTCGTGCCGGCTTGCTGACCATAAATATCCCATAGATTGGGCCCTACTTTATGTCGCCCGCCTTCATCTAATGTGTGGCAAGCTCGACATCGCTTATAAATTTTAGCGCCCCGCTCTTCTAGGCTCATTTCAACAGAGGCTTTTTCCTTTTTCGGAGCACTGTAAGCTGCGGCTTCGTGGTTTGAACCTGTACAGGCAGATATCGGCAAGATAGCCAAGCAAAGAATAAACGATTTTTTCATAGCTATCTCCTGATGTATTCTGGATTTTTCTGCAAGTCCCTGAATTCACATATGCATATGAAATGCGGTAATATGGGGCTTAAAATGGCCATTTCAACATGCAATAGAGCATTGAAGCCAAAAGTGAGTCTGAAATGAGTTATCAAGCCCCAGTCAATGCTATGCAGTTTTTGCTTAGACATGGTGTCGATATGGATCAAATTTTAGCCATGCCAGCATATTCAGATGCCAATGACGAATTGATTGGGGATATCTTAAATGGAGCCTCTATTTTTGCACGCGATGTGGTTTCTCCGACAAATTGGGCCGGGGACCAAAACCCCGCCACCTTAGTTGATAAAGACGTCACAGCTTCACCAGGATTTAAGGATGCTTATAAAGCCTTTGTTGAGTCTGGTTGGCAAAGCCTAGCTATGAGCCCTGAAATTGGCGGGATGGGGCTTCCTTCGGTGGTGTCGGTCGCGACAAATGAAATGATCTATGGGGCGAATATGGCGCTGGGCCTTTGTCCTATGCTCACAAGTTCCGCGACTAAGGCTATTGAAGCCCATGCCTCAGACGTTTTGAAAGACACCTATATCCCCAAAATGGTCAATGGAGAATGGACCGGGGCTATGTGTTTGACCGAACCTCAGGCAGGATCAGATCTTGGCCCAGTTCGCACAAAAGCCGAAGATTTGGGGGACGGCACGTATGCAATCACAGGTCAGAAAATATATATTACGTGGGGTGATCATGATTGTGCTGACAATATAATCCATCTTGTTCTTGCTAGGCTTCCCGATAGTCCTGCCGGATCACGCGGAATTAGCCTCTTTTTATGCCCCAAATATTTTGTGAATGATGACGGGTCACTTGGTGAGCGTAATGATTTTTACCCAATCGGCTTGGAACATAAATTGGGCATTCACGGCAGTCCGACATGTGTGATGGAATTTGACAAAGCCAAGGGATGGCTGGTCGGGGAGGTCAACCGTGGGCTGGCCTGCATGTTCACGATGATGAATGAAGCGCGCTTATTTGTTGGTGTTCAGGGTGTTGCGATCGGAGAACGCGCTTATCAAGCCGCGCTCCAATATGCGCATGATCGTGTCCAGGGTGTGCCGCCCGGCAAAGAGAGTGGTGCGCCAATTGTTCATCACCCTGATGTCAGACGCATGCTGATTGATATGAAAACACGCCTTATGGGCGCACGTGCCATTACCATGGCGACAGCTGCGGCCGGAGACTTGGGTGATCACAAGCGAGAGGGACTTTTGACACCGATCTCGAAATCTTATGGATCCGATATTGGCGTTGATGTCGCATCGATAGGCGTACAGGTCCATGGCGGCATGGGTTATGTTGAAGAGACTGGGGCGGCTCAGCATCTGCGCGACTCACGGATTGCCCCCATTTACGAGGGGACAAATGGTATCCAGGCCATGGATTTGGTGGGACGCAAACTCCGTCGAGATGGCGGGGAAGGGATGCGCGCCTTGATTGCGGAGTTGAGAGATATAAAATCTGTCGCAGAGGCTAATACTGGTGATGGTGAACAAGAGCTGGGTCTATGTATTCAGGCGCTTTCCAAGGGTATCGAAACGTTGTCAGTCGCCACGGATATTCTCTTAAATGCAAAGGATGAGCATGCCCTGAGTGTCGCCACACCTTATTTGACCTTGTGTGGCCATGTCTTATCGGGGGCCTTTTTGCTAAAATCCGTGGCGAATGGTTTTGCCAAGGGAGACGGGCAGGCCGTCGCAATGGCAAAATTAGCGCGTTATCATGCTGTTTCAGTGATGCCGCGTGCTGAGGCTCAGCTTGATTTTATCCGTGCGGGAACCAAAACGATATTTGACTTTCCAGTGGGGCAATTAGCTGACCTTTAGCTAAATTCAGTAGATTTTAGACCTAAAGCAATCCTGAGAGAATCAAATCATCTGAATTCTGATAAAACTGTAATGCCGTTTGCGGTTGTGTATATCTCACGGCGGGGTTAGGTTCCCCGAAAGTTTGGCCGATGGCCGGTATGATTCAAGGACCTGATTGTGGTCGATTTTATAAATGAGGTGGAAGAAGAACTCCGTAAGGATGACTATAACCGCCTTTTAAAAAAATATGGGCCCCTTATCGGGGTTTTGCTATTCCTGATTGTCGCTGGAACAGGCTTCATGGAATGGCGTGACCATGCCGACGGTAAGGCTGCGCGCGCGACCGCTGCAATTTATACGTCTGCCGATG
Source organism: uncultured Algimonas sp. (assembly GCA_964425355.1). Taxonomy (GTDB): domain Bacteria; phylum Pseudomonadota; class Alphaproteobacteria; order Caulobacterales; family Maricaulaceae; genus Litorimonas. The sequence continues at coordinate 10,359 of CAYRMO010000015.1, forward strand.
ATGAGTTAGAATCGGGGAGTTTAGATCAAGCCGTTCAAGAATTTGTGGCATTGGGTCAAGCAGGACCTGATGGTTATGCCGGATTGGCTTTTAAACGTGCTGCCGCGATTGAGCATGACAAGGGGAATGCAAGCGAAGCGGTTGTTTATTTCGATCAGTCATTAAGTAAATTTGATAAAGCCAGGCATAAACATTTATCTGAATATAAAGCCGCCTTAATTCTCGCAGACCAGGGCGCGTATTCAGATGTTATCGCACGTCTGGATGGTCTTATTGTCGAAGACGCGCCGTATGAATATCTTGCCAGGGAATTATTGGGTTTCGCCCATGAGAAGTCTGGAAATCTCCCCGCGGCAAGAGAACAATATGCCTATCTCACCTCAATTCCCGGCGTGCCACAGAGCGTTAAATTACGTGCCGAACAGGCGATGTTGCTTATGAATGTTGATAGTGCCATTAACGCGCCAAAAGCGGTGTCCCCTGAGGATACGCTTGAAACAGCACCCGAAGATATTGCTGAGGACTCACCTCAGGAGAACGGGCAAGCTGGTGAAGAGTCATCAAGTGAAACGGAAAAGACAGATGAAAACTAGTGTTGTTTTATCCCTTTTTGGATTGTCTTCGTTATTGTCTGGTTGTGCCGTTTTAGACTCGGTCAACCCGTTCGATAAATCGGATGCAGAAATTCGTGCAGAACAAGGCGAAGTTGCGGGCGAGAACCAGCGTATCTCTATTCTTCAATTGTCTGAAAGTCTGACAATGGAAGCGCCTACGCCACCGGAAAATCTCTTTATTCCCGAGCCTTATGTGAATACGGATTGGCCGCAAGTTGGCGGAAATGTTGCTCATGTCGTACAACATACAGGTGCGAGTGGTCCTCTGGATCGCGCTTGGAGCTTGGATATTGGTGAGGGATCGGGTCGAAAAGGGCGAATTACGGCGCCGCCCATTGTCGCCAATGGCGTTATATATGTGGTTGACGCAAAATATAATGTCTCAGCAATAAGTGAAACCACACAAGAGCGGCTGTGGAACTATAAAGTCGAAGCCGTGCAACGCGAGTCGACTCGTGAAGGAAGAATATCTCTGATTGACCGAATTAAGGACCCGCTCACATTCACCGATGGCGACGGAAGCGATAAAGAAGGTGTTGGCGGCGGGATAGCTTTTGCCGACAATAAAATTTTTGTAGCGTCTGGGGTCGGAAAGGTCGTCGCCTTAGATGCGGCGACGGGCGCAGAAATATGGCAAAGCCAGACTAGAGTCCCAATGAATTCCGCGCCGACTGTTACTAATGGTCGAATTTTTGTTGCGTCTGACGACAATGAACTCTTTGCGTTAAATTCTAATAGCGGCGAGGTTCTATGGTCATATCAAGGCATTATTGAAACGGCCAGAATGCTGACAACGCCCGCGCCAGCCGTGAAAGATGATGTTGTTTTAGCGCCTTTCTCTTCAGGTGAACTTATTGCCTTGCGGGTCCAAAACGGCGGCGTTTTGTGGCAAGACTCTTTATCATCTACGGCGCGCTTAACCCCGCTCGCATCCCTGAACGACATTGCAGGTGGCCCCGCCATCGCGGACGGATATGCAATTGCATCCGCTCAAAGTGGTGTCATGACAGCTTTTGATTTGCGAACAGGTCAGCGCGTCTGGTCACAGCCGGCCGGTATGCTTGGTATTCCACTTATTACAGCTGATATAGTCTTTGCGGTAACGACTGAAGGACAACTTGCGGCGATGTCAAAACTCGACGGCAATGTTTTATGGATCACGCAATTGCGTCAATATAAGAAAGAAAAAAAGCGCAAGGACCGGATCGTTTGGACAGGACCAATTCTTGCGGGAAATCGCTTAGTCGTTGCGAGTTCACGCGGAGATGTTTTAACTGTCGATCCGTTATCCGGAACAGTTTTGAATGAAATGGATGCCGGTGGTGCTGTGTTTGTTCCGCCAATCATTGCAAATGAGACCGTCTATTTATTGACTGATAAAGCGAAGCTTGTTGCCTTAAAGTAGCTATGGCACGGCGACGCAATTATTCGGATGAAGAAGACGACATAGCAGAAGATCAAAAGCGTTCTGCGCGTATCGCTGTCATTGGCCGACCAAATGTCGGGAAATCAACGCTCTTTAATCGATTGGCCGGCAAGAAACTCGCTATTGTCAATGACACCCCAGGCGTGACTCGCGATGTGCGTGAAACCAAATCTCGCTTGCGAGGTCACGATATGACCCTAATGGACACAGCGGGTTTTGAGAATGCAACGGGTGAAAAATTGGAAGCGCGTATGCGTAGCCAAACCGAAGACGCCGTCAGAGGCGCAGATGTTCTTCTTTTCGTTTATGATGCGCGGGAAGGAGTGACGTCACTTGATCGTATTTTTGCCGATTTCGTCAGAAAGGCAAATAAACCAACGATTTTGGTCGCCAATAAATGTGAGAGTTCTGCGTCTGATGCGGGTGTAACAGAAGGCTATTCTCTGGGCATGGGCGATCCCATAGAAGTCGCGGCCGAGCATAATATCGGCATGGTCGACCTGGATGATGCCATTGAGCTTGCACTACGCGGGGTAAGTTTGGAAATCGACCCAGATCCGCTCGATATGTCCGAAGCGCCTGTTAGGATCGCGATTGTCGGACGACCCAATGCCGGTAAGTCAACCCTGATCAATACGCTAATCGGGCAAGACCGTATGCTAACGGGACCGGAGGCCGGGGTTACACGCGATTCGATTACGATTGATTATGTCTGGCAGGGACGTCGCGTGCAGTTCCATGATACGGCGGGTATGCGAAAGCGCGCCAAGGTACAAGAAACGCTTGAGAAAATGAGTGTGCAAGACACGCTTCGGGCTATAAAATTTGCGCAAGTCGTTGTCCTACTGATGGATGCTACATCGCCTTTCGATAAACAGGATTTGCAAATTGCGGATTTATGTGAACGCGAAGGGCGCGCCCTTGTGATTGGTGTCACCAAATGGGACCTCGTTGAGAATAAATCGGAAATGTCAAAAGCGCTTCGGGAAACGGCAGCACGGCTTTTACCTCAAATAAAGGGTGTACCGGTAATTATGTTTTCTGGCCTGACCGGTAAGTCGGTCGACAGATTATTGCCCGCGATAGAACGGGTGCAGATCGATTGGTCTGTCAAGGTCAAGACCTCAGAGCTAAATGATTGGTTGGCCGAAAAATTGACGCGCCACCCACCGCCTGCTGTGAATGGCCGTCGGATTAAACCGAAATATATCAGCCAAACAAAAACCCGTCCGCCAACCTTTATTCTTAAATGCTCCCGCGCGACAAAACTTCCTGCAAGCTATAGTCGCTATTTGGTGAATGGTTTGCGTGAAGACTTTGATCTTTGGGGCGTCCCTATCCGACTTTTCGTCAAAGCAGATTCGAATCCTTATGATACGGAACAGCGGAAGCAGGGATTTGAGCGCAGGAACAAGATCAAAAAAGGCCGTGAAAATGTCGGCCGTGTGAAAAAGCATCCCAAGAAGGATAAGGCTTAATTGTCTTATAACTCAGGCGTTTAAGAGTTTTTTCTTTAGGAACAGATTACCCATTCGCTGTGTCATTTGACACGCAATGTAAAAAATACTTTACACTACGCTTGTCCTCTCTTATGTAAAAAATACTTTACATAGGGAGTAAGCATGACACGCCTTGCAGATATGACCGCAACACAGAGGCAGTCCTGGCTCGTCTTATTAGCGGATGGCGCTGTGTTTTATTGGTTTTGGCAGAAAATGACGGTTGGGTTTTCACTCAGGCTTATAGATTACGATATGGCGCAATTCGGGTCGATCATATTTAGGCTGATCGCCTTGACGATTATTTTGCATGTCGCAATTTCTATCACCTTTGAAATTGCAGCGAAAAATTCAGATAAGACGAAGGATGAGCGTGATATTTCTATTGAACGGCAGGGGACACATTGGGGCTATCGTATCTTACAATTTGGCACTGGAGCGGTTGTGTTTGGGATTTTAATGACAGGAATTTTTGGTGATGATTATATAGCTCCGCTAAATTTCGAAACGCCCGTTCAAATCATTTTCGCGCTCGTAATGATCAGCTATATTGCTGATCTCGTGAAACATGCTGTGATAATTTATAGATATGGACATTAGAGATGGGTGGTAAAAAAACCTCCATCACGAACCATATTAAACGTGTGAGGGTGGCGCGGACAGATTTATCTCAAGCTGCCTTGGCCAAGGCGATTGGGGCGACCCGACAAACGATTATCGCGATCGAAGCGCAGAAATATGCGCCTTCACTCGAACTCGCTTTTAGGATTGCATATGTGTTGAAAGAGCCCGTCGATGAGTTATTTATCTTCGAGCCAGATTGGGACTAACCCATTTGCTGAGGCATATCTGGGTTTAATTGATTGAAAAAAAGCTCTAAGATGCCCAATCTCGATAATTTATAAGCGTGCCCGTTTGATCATATCCTTTGGCGAGCATCTGCGCGGCGAGTTTGGCGACGTCACTTGGGTTTGGTAAAACGCTGGCGTCTTCGCCAGGCATGGCTTTGGCACGCATGGCGGTTCGCGTTCCGCCTGGATTTAAGAGATTGACTTTGATGGGCGTGATTTCAACTTCTGCCGCGTAAATATTAGACATGGCTTCAAGCGCGGCCTTTGAGATCGCATAGGCGCCCCAATAAGCGCGGTGGCTTTGGGCGACCGAGGAGGTCATAAATAATACGCGTCCCGCATCAGAGTTGCGTAAGAGGCTATCCATGGATCGGATTAAGCGAAAATTCGCTGTGACATTTGTCGCTAAAATCTGCTCAAATGTCTTTGGCGTGGTATGAGGTAGAACAATAATATCGCCAAGAATGGCGGCATTTCCGAAGAGACCATCAAGGCGCCCATATCGCTCATGGATAATTTTACCCAGGCGGTCAATCGAGTCAAAATCTTTCAAATCCATCGGGACCAGCGTGCATTGCCCGCCAGCTTCTTTGATTTCGTCGTCGAGATCTTCCAACCCGCCCTGGGTGCGCGCTGTTGCAATGACATGGCCGCCCTCAGCCGCTAGACGTTTGGCTGTAGCATAGCCAATCCCGCGTGAGGCGCCTGTGACCAAATAAATACGGTCCTTATGATCTGACATTGTGCTTAGGCCACTTCCACGAGGAAAGAGAGTTGTTTGCCGCCTAAGAGTTTACGATCGCGATCGATAAGCGGCGTCGGATAACAGCCGGTAAAACAGTGATCCGTATATTGCGGTGTTTCTTCTTCGCGGTATTTTTCACCCATCGCCCAATAGAGCCCTTCAACGGTTAAAAAGCCAAGGCTGTCAACTTCGAGCATGGATGTCATTTCTTCGAGTGTATAATTGGCCGCAATCAACTTTTCCTTTGTTGGCATATCAATGCCATAATGATCCGGATATTTGATCGGTGGGGAGGCGGAGCGGAAATGAACTTCTTTGGCGCCGGCAGCCTTAATCATTCTGACGATTTTTGTTGATGTTGTGCCACGCACAATTGAATCATCGACCAGTAAAACACGTTTGCCTTTGATCATGGCCCGGTTAGCCGAGTGTTTTAATTTAACACCCATATCTCGGATTTGTTGCGTGGGTTGGATGAAAGTCCGCCCGACATAATGGTTTCTAATGATCCCTAGCTCAAACGGTATGCCGGTTTCTTGCGCAAACCCAAGCGCTGCCGGGACGCCGCTATCTGGCACAGGGATAATCACATCTACATCGGCAGGCGTTTCTTGCGCCAGACGCCGTCCCATACGTTTCCGGACCTCATAGACGCTTTTGCCTCCAACGATTGAATCCGGGCGCGCGAAATATACAAATTCAAATATACAAGGGCGCGGTGTTGCATTGGGGAAGGCTGTAAAAGACCGAATGCCATCTTCATTAATGACGACAACTTCACCTGGGTCGACTTCGCGGATGAATTCCGCATCAATCATATCAAAAGCGCAGGTCTCAGAGGCCAAAACATAGCTGTCGCCAATGCGCCCGATCAGAAGCGGGCGAATACCGTGGCGGTCTCTTGCGCCGATCAATAGGTTTTCAGTCATGCCGACAAAGGCATAGCCGCCGTCAACTTGTCGAATAGCCCCGACAAGCCGCTCGATGAATTCGCCTTGCCGCGCGCGGGCAAGTAAATGGATGACAACTTCTGTGTCAGACGTAGACTGGAAAATCGCGCCTTTCTTCACCAGTTTTTCGCGCAGCGTATAGGCATTGGTGATGTGTCCATTATGGGCAAGCGCAAATCCGCCCGTATGGAGTTCGGAAAACAGAGGTTGAACATTGCGAAGCACTGTTTGTCCGGCTGTTGAATAGCGGACATGCCCGATTGAAATATGACCGCCCAAGCGTTCGGATGGATCATCACCCGTAAAATTATCCCCAACGAGGCCGAGGTGGCGTTCAGTTCGGAATTGTTTGCCATCCGTTGCCGCAATTCCGCAAGCTTCCTGACCTCTATGTTGCAGGGCATGTAAACCGAGGGCTGTAAGGGATGCGGCATTTTCTATTCCGAAAATACCGAAGACCCCACACTCTTCTCTAATTTTGTCTTCATTGGGATCGAAGATTGCTTCGGTTTTTGACATCACTCTATTCCCGTTTTGTCTTCGCTCAAGTCTTTGACAACATCTTGGCCAACCGCTTCGAGTTCACCTTCTTTAATGCGCTCCGCATAGGTTTTCCATTTCGTAAAGGGAAGGGACCTGATACCAACACCAATTTTGTCGAGCAGTGGATAAAAAACGGAGTTTGCAAACATTGCAGGAAGTTCTGCGGGGTCAGCTTCCATTTGCTCGCGCATGCCAGGCGGCATACTTTCGAGCGTTTCTGCATAGGTACCTTTTTCTTGTAGCGTTTCTTTGAACGCTTGTGCTTCATTTGAAGCCCTATATTTTGACGTAAAGAACATCATGACGAGGGTGGCGACAACCAATCCTCGGGCAATTCCGAAACCAGCGCCCAAAAGGCGGTCAATTAGCCCACTTTCTTTCCCTGCAATCGCCTTGCCAATTTTTGACATGATCACGACAAGGATAAGGTATGAAATAGCAAAAGTGCCTATGCCTAAAACACCATCTGCCAACCACCCTGGTTCTTTGATGATTTCATGCATTTCAAACCTAAATTGGCCGTATACATAGAGCGTAACGATCGCAGCAATTAGCAAAGCTGCGAGAGAAATTACTTCTCTTAGAAGGCCACGCGAAATAGCGTAAAGGCCAGATATGAGAAGGATAACGAGGACAACAGCATCAAAGCCGTTAAACTCCCACGGTCCAATTGTCAGAAAATTCAGAGATGAGACAAACGTAAAGAGCGTCATATGTCGGGGCCAGGCTCCTCCTAGGCAGCCCAACTTGTTGGATGGTCAAGGCCGCTTTCAGTACTGGCTTCTACACGTCTGATGAGGTCGGGCAAAGTCTTGATTGCAATCAAGGGCAGTATAGAATTGTCATTTTTGTCTTGTTTTTGCGGTCTCGCGGCAATTGCGCGGTGAAATCCCAGTTTTGCGGCCTCTTTTAAGCGCGCGTCTGAGCGACCAACAGGCCTGACATCACCGGAAAGGCTGATTTCCCCGAAAACGACAGAATCAGCTGGAAGTGGGACGTCAAATGCCGAGGAGGCAATGGCTGCGGCAACGGCCAAGTCGGCGGCAGGTTCATTGATCCGCAAGCCTCCCGCCACATTCAAGTAAACGTCTTTGCCTGCAAAACTGACCCCGCACCGCGTTTCCAGAACGGCCAAAACCATGGCAAGCCGACTATTGTCCCACCCAACGACAGAGCGCCTTGGGGTTCCAAAAGCGGCAGGGGCAACGAGGGCTTGAATTTCGGTTAAAACGGGACGTGTTCCCTCCAGGCCGGCAAAAACGGCCGCACCAGAAGACGCCTCTTGGCGACCATCTAAGAACAACGCAGATGGATTTGGCACTTGCGCTAATCCGCTCTCTTTCATTTCAAAAACGCCGATTTCATCTGTCGGGCCAAACCGGTTTTTATGGGCGCGTAAAATCCTAAATTGATGGGCACGGTCACCTTCGAAATAAAGCACAGCATCGACCATATGTTCGACAACGCGTGGGCCCGCAATTTGACCATCCTTGGTAACATGTCCCACGAGTATTACGCACGCGCCGCGTTTCTTGGCAAAACGTGTAAGTTCTTGTGCACAGGCGCGGACCTGGGCGACGGTCCCGGGGGCGGCACTTAATTGATCTGACCAAAGCGTTTGTATGGAGTCGATTATGACAACATCCGGTTTTAACTCGCTTAAACCGTCAATGATTGCACTCAAGGATGTTTCAGCTGCCAGGGAGACGGGGTCTTCTGAAACCCCCAATCTTTTGGCCCGCCGCCGGACTTGGCCAACCGATTCTTCGCCCGAAATATAGGCGGTTTTCAGGCCACTGGCCGCGAGTTTCCCAGATGTTTGCAATAGGAGCGTTGATTTGCCTATGCCTGGATCACCGCCGACGAGAAGGGCCGAGCCGGGGACCAACCCCCCTCCGGTAACACGGTCGAGTTCGGAAATTGACGTCCGCAGGCGTGGTACGTCCTTATCTTCGCCGCCAAGGTCTTTGAACGCCATAGACCGGCTTTTGCGTCGTTTGTGCGAGGGTTTTGCATTTTGATCCATGGATTCTTCGACAAGCGTATTCCATTCCCCGCAAGCATCACAGCGACCCGCCCATTTACTATGAACGCTTCCACAAGACTGACAAACAAAAATTGAGCTAGGTTTTGGCATAAATGTGATCTTTTGTTCTTGTATTGTTCTGATATAGTTAATAAATTGTTATTGCAATTGCAACGCGAATATTAGAAAAAAGCATAAGGGGATTACGCACTTTATTTGGGCGCCCACAGGTTGGAATGTAAATTGCATCACAATTTTCATTTTGAAAGTTAAAAATGAGGTATGGTATGAAACTCAAGAAGTTAGCATTGAGTGTCGGCGCGGTTTTGCCGCTGATATTTGCGTCTCAAGTGTCGGCGACGTCACTTTCGAAACTCGAATTTAATGATATGGTTGTGCAAGCAAGTGCTTGTGTTGTGGCGTCAGCAGAATCAGCGACGACAGATTTTCGTGATGGTCAGACAGTCACATTGACAACGTTCCGGGTCACTAAATCGGCCTTTGGGAATGTTGGCCAAACGATTACGGTTGAAACACCTGGTGGAGCGAGACAAATGGGTCGCTTGAATGTTGCAGAAGTGAATGCTGGATCTCCACGTTTTTTCAACAATCAAGACAACCTCTTATTCCTCTCAGAAATCGGAGACCAGGGCGCCTATAATATCATGGGTTACAATCAAGGTAATTTTGTCGTCCGCGAAAACGCGGCTGGTGAAAATGTTGTTAGACTTCCGTTAGCACAAGGGTCGCAGCTTACACTGGATAATGCGCTCTCTGTCATAGCGGATGCACGCAATAATCCAAATCCATCCGATATTAGACGCTAAGAAAGAGACGGGAAAATTATTATGTTTAAAAAGGTATTATTGGGGTCAGCACTTGCAGCCCTTACAGCCGATCTCGCTTTTGCGCAAAGCCGTGTTTTGCCAGGGCGTCAACTTGACGTCATTGCCGATCCTATCGCAACTCGTCCGATCCCGTCTTTGGGTGGGGCATTGGCGGATATACGTCCGCTCAGAGGCATTTTCTGGGATGAACGTTGCGCGTCTGTAGAGTATACATTCAATACCAATCAGGGCGCCAATGAGGGCACACCGGATCGAATTGGGCCAAATATTCTGGCGACTAATGTCCAAAGAGGCCTGAACAGATGGAATAGGATTGAAACATCATATATTGAAATGAATGTCGTAAACCGTACGGATTTGGGCAACCGCCCTCGTATTGGTGGCGATTTTATCAATGAAGTGACCTTTATCACGCCTGCAGGATTTGGTGCTCTGGCCTCTTCGCCCTCCACCTCTCTGACGGGTGATACAACTTTCATCGCCGGTGAAGATCTTGATTTAGACGGGGATGCTGATGTGTTTGACCCAGTCGTAGAAGGTATAAATGTCTGTACAGATATTGATGGCGATGGTGACTTTGAGTTTCCGGCCGGATTTTATCTGGCAGGAACTATCCTTGATAATGATGTTCAATTCGGGTCTGATGTGACGTGGGAAACGGGTACGCCGACGGGCGCAAATGCCGATGTTGATGCGGTATCTACACATGAATTTGGTCATTCTCATGGCTTGAATCATTCTTTCGTAAATCAGATTTCTGCTGTTAACGGGGCGGGTGCAACCATGTTCCCATTCATCGATACGCAGGATCCAAACGCTGAACTCGCAAATAGATCCTTAAATACTGACGACATAGCCGCCTCATCTCAGATTTATCCTGAAGGCCAAGGCAATGAACCTATTTCGCAATTACAAGGCACTGATGTCGCCTTTAGCGATGTCTTTGCGATCATTAGCGGAACAGTAGAAGACGTGTTTGGGAACCCATTTGCGGGCGCAGCCGTGTCAGCATACCGCGCGAATGGTGGCGTCGTTACGTCTCTAACTTATAACGGGCGGACCGGGGCCATTGCACCTTTAACAGGTGGGCTCTTAGCTTTGCCAGAATCTGTTCGGAACGGAAATTTTGAACTCGCCGTTCCAAATAATAACACTTATGAATTTGAGATTCAGGCTTTGGATGGTGACCCAGCTGCAGCCGGAAATATTAGCACAAATGCAATCATTGGTGATATTTTAGGTCAGACATCATTCCCGCAAGAGCGTTTTGATGCGAATGAAAGCAATGTGGAACTTGATGCAACTCTGGGTGCGCCGCTTGTTGTAGGTTTGACGGATGAAAGTGGTATTGATTTCGTCGTGAATGAAGAGTCTGTACAACGGAATGCGGCCACGACCGGATTGAGTCTTTCCGGAAATATCTTCGGTGCCTCATCAATAGCGTATATTGAACATTTTGATCGTACCGAAATAGAAGCTAGGCTCGCGGCTGGAGAAGTCATCGCATCTGGAGGTGTACACACGAGCTTGTTTGGAGAAGGCACGCAAACCTATGAATTTGCGCGCGGCTCACTTGTACTCGGCAGGTTCCGACCCGATGGATCGGTCAGATTACAGCAACGTCTGGGCGAGGTTACGAATATTCTCGCCGAAGATGACGATATTACAACCGTACCGTTTACGGATCCGGTTGGAGTATCGGATATGATTGAGAGTAGGTTGACTCAGTCACCTACCGCGGAACTGTTCTTCGTTCTTGAAATTGACAATGTGCAAACCGGAAATAATGCCGGATTTCCGCTTGCCTTCGTCTTTGTTGATTTCAATCAAACCGGGACGTCTTTTCTGTCGACAAACGGTGCGGCCCCAGCCGATGCTGGTCTAACATGGGCTATGCAACTTAACTATGTGGATGGTAATAGCCTCCCTTAATCGGGTATAATCATTCCACTGATTGATTTTAAGACATTATGTTTTGAGGGCCGCTTCGCGGCCCTTTTTTATTTAACTAAATATAGTAATTTTATTTGGCTTCGCTTTGATTAACCTTGGAAGATTAGGTTTGATTAACAAAACTCACTTATTCATGTCTCCCCAACCAGAAATTTGGGATTAAAACGGATGTATTGAATTGAGTCAGTAACCATCCAAGTCATAAAAAAGAGGCGTTGTATATAATACATGAACAAATTAGCTTTATTAACAATTCTTGCCATTGGAATACCGCAATTGGCCTTGGGTCAAACAGGACGTCAACTCGATGTGATTGGCGCACCCATTGCGTCGCAAACCGTGCCGTCTCAGGGCGGCGAAGACGTATTTTCAGTTCGGCCTGTCGTGGGGGTATTTTGGGACGAAAGATGCGCATCCGTAAGCTATACATTTAATACATCCGAGGGTGTGCAGGAAGGCTCGCCATTTGAAATAGAGCCGAATGAAGCGGCTGATATTGTCCAGACCAGCATGGATATTTGGAACAATAATCCAAGTTCTTATATTGAAATGAAGATTGATCGCAGGACCGACTTAGTCACCCGACAGCGAATTGGGGGTGATTTTGTGAATGAAGTCAGGTTCGGCCGCGCGCTCGGCCGTGTCGGCGTGTCTATCGAGACTGACGTGCCTTCATCGTCACACTCGACCACATTAATTGAAGATACAACTTTCTTAGTCGGTGAGGATCTGGATCAGGACGGTGATTCCGATGTTTTTGATCCAGAGATCGAGGGTGTCAATAACTGCACCGATATTGACGATGATGGAGACGTTGAATTTCCAGCTGGATTTTACCGTACGGGTACAATTCTAGACAATGATGTCGTATTCTCGGATCAGGTTATATGGCAACCTAATTTTCTGGGTGTAGGATATGATCTTGGGTCCTTTGCGCTACAGGAATTTGGTCATGCGCAGGGTCTGGCGCATTCTACGATCAATCAGATTTCAAGTGCCAAGGGTACGGGGTCGGTCATGTTTCCACATCATGAGCGAGCCTCGCCTGAACATTTGATTGATCACCAAAGATTGCACATTGATGATCTGGCCGCCTCAGCATTTCTTTATCCCGAAGGCGGGGGAACAGAGCCAATTTCTGAAATACAGCCTGGTGATGTTCCATTTAGCACTGCATATTCTGTTCTTAGCGGCACCGTAACCGATAAGGATGGAAATAATATATTGAGTGCCGCCATAAGCGCAAAACGAAACCCAGGACATGCATATGCGTCTATGGCGTTTAGTGGGAGGAGCGTAGTTTTTGAAGGTGGAGAGTTTGGAACAAATTTTGTATTTCCAGAATCTGTAATCGATAGTTCTTTTTCAATCCCCGTGCCAGCCAATCAAAGTTATACATTAGAAATAGAAGCTCTGGATGATGATCCAGTGTCTGCTTTTGATGTCAATTATCAAAGTATTTTTGCCTGGAATTTAGGGCACACCGAATTTCCACAAGAGACATATGATAGTCGAGACTCGGTTTTTGAAATCAATCCTAGCCGATCGCGTATATTTACAGTTGGCGCAGAACATATAACCGGAATAGATTTTGTCCTTAATAATGAAATTGTACAAAGGAATTATGCTTTGGCCTCCGTTGGGACTATATCTGACAACACGTCCGTGAATTCAATTCGGTTTGCGGAAAAGTTTGATCGTGACGATATAAAAGCAAGATTAGCGCGCGGTGACGTTCTATTTGCGGGTGGCGTACATACGCGATTGGAGCGTAATGATACCGAAATATTTTCGTTCTCTCAGGGGGCATTGGCGCTTGGGAGGATCGATGAAAATGGGAATGCTGATATTCGTCGAATATTCGGAAGTAGACGTGATTTATTGGCCGAAGACAACGATGTGACAACAATTTTGTTTTCGACACCGGCTGACCTAAGGAATCAAATAGATGATGCGTTTGATAGATTTCCTCAAGCTGAACTTTTCTTTATACTTGATATGGACACTATTCCCGAAGATTTAAATTTTGGTGCGCCACTTGAAGTCGTTCTGGGAACGCCTGAAATGCTAGGCACATCATTTTTATCAAAAGACAATGGACCATTGGTGCCGGTTGACCATAGTTGGGCGATGGAGCTAAAATATATAAATGATGGTCGGCCGGTACCAGAGCGGTTTATTGACTAGGATATATCGTTAAACCAAATAGGGCTTCAGACGGTTTGTAAGGTCTAATTACTTAAACCCTCTTCAATCAACTCTTGAAGCCTAGGTGTGTTGGCGCCGGATACAAATTCGTCATTGACGATAAAGAATGGTGTGCCAGTCAGAGCTGGAATTTTTTCGGCTAGGGCCAAAGTGTCTCCGATGTGCGCGTCAAGTGAAGGATCGGCAATATCCGCGTCGAATTTTCGCATGTCCAAACCAATCTCCTTTGCGACCTCACGGATTTTCTCGCTGGATATGCGAGGCTCTTCCATAAGTGCGAAATGCATGGACGAATACTTTCCTTGACGAGCAGCCGCTAGCGCTGCTTTGGAGGCATCTCGAGACGTTTTTGTTCTGTCTTCTAAAATTGGCAATTCTTTAAATATCACCCGAACGTCCTTGCCATATTTCTCAATTGTTTGTTCCACCCATGGCGTTGCACGTTTGCAATAGCCGCAATTATAATCAAAGAACTCAATTATAGTGACCTTCGCATTATCTGATCCTATTGATACATCGCGCGGATCATCAAATAACGCGCTTTTGGATTGTTGAATCGCATCTATAGTAGATTGCTTTCTGAGATTATTTTGTTCGTCTAGCTCTCTCTGTTGAAGTTCAAAAATTGCGTCTCTGATAATTTCAGGGTTCTCAATGATATAGGCTTTTACGATTTCTTCGATCTCAGATTTGCTCAAATTTGATGTGGGATCCGCATTCGCACAAGAGGATATAGCGAGGCCGCTTGTGATAAGTGCCGAAAGGAGCAAATGTTTCATGACTGTCTCTAATTTTCGATCAGTAGAATGCCGTCTTAAACAAGACGAAAATTAAATCTAGGGATTAAATTGAGCTGTAAGAGGTTTACGCCCTGCACGACGACGACCTTTTTTGGTTGCCAATTGCGTTTCCGCCACGACTACGATGTCAGAGGCGCGACGCCATTGTGGAATATTTCGAGGTAAGTCTTCTTGCGCACGTTGCGCAAAATCTCGGGCACTATTAATATCTCCGCGTGCATAAAACCGTTCTGCCGTGGCATATTTCGCCAGGGCCTCTTTGCCTTGATGTGCATATACATCTGCCAAAATCCGCCAACCATTGGCATTATAAGGTTCTCTTTGAAGCGCGGCCTTCAACAATTCTTCGGCTTGTATGAAATCGCCGGTGTCTCGCGTTTCCATTTTGGCTTGAGCCAAGGCAATCATGAGAAGAGGGGCCTCCGGCTTCAAGTCGAGCGCATCTTGCGCGGGACCGATAGCTGCGGAACCTTGCCCGGATTCATACAGGATTTGGGCTTTCAATTCGTGAAAATATGGATTTAACGGCTCTTCTTCTATGAGACTATCAATCTCAGCAATTGCGAGTTTTAGATCGGCTGATTTAAAATAGGCAACAGCGCGGGCATAGCGGCCATATTGTGATTGATCCGCAAGCGGGTACCGTGAATGAACAAGTTGAGGGCCTTCCAAAAATCCACGTAATTTTGCCTTCATCATCTCATGTTTATGAAGTTCCTCAGGGGAATCTGTTTTTCCCGTATGTTCAGAATCGCGGACACGTTCGCGCAAAGCGTCAATGCGATCAGCAGAGAGTGGGTGACCTCGGAAATATGGATAACGCCTCGCCTGGCTCAAAACTTCTTGGGCGCGAAATTTTTCGAAAAATTCGATTAGGCCTTCAGCACTTTGTCCGGTGCGCTCCATATATTCGAAGGCATATTGATCCGCAGAGGCTTCGTTTACGCGTGAATAGGCGAGGGCTTCTATGACTCCAAATTGTTGTGATCCACCGAGCACAAGGGCGCCGGCTTCCGTTTCACCTGCCAGGATCGCAGCCAAACCAAGTCCCGCCGCAATCAGCAAAGGTCCATAAGCGCTTCGATTGCCGTAATCTGAACGTACAATATGTCCGCCCGTAATATGTCCCGTTTCGTGGGCAATAACCCCTTTGAGTTGATTGGGATTTCCCGCCTCTAAAATCAGACCTGAATGTAGAAAGATATTCTGACCTCTTGTAACAAAGGCATTTAGTGAGGGGTCATTTACAAGATATATATCGACCGAGGATGGGCTCAAGCCCCCAACACGAAGGATGGGGTCCGTAAACTCGCGAAGCGTTTCTTCTATCTCAGTATCGCGCAAAAGAGACTGCGCATTGGCTTGCGCATTCATCATGCAAAACGCAGAAATAGCCATACACACAAGCCGCATATGCTTAAATAGAGAAGGGGGACGTATAAACATAGCTACTCTGTGCGGGTAATCACCCAATTGGTCAAGTTAAGGAGCAGTCATAAATCACTGACAATGACGTTACCAAATTGGCAAAAACGTGAAGAATTTTGGGCGTTAGTCTTTCTTTCGTCTTGACCACCAGCCGCGTTTTTTCTTCTTCACAGACTGAGCGTCCGCCTGTTTAGAGGCGGCTTCAGCTATTGGTTTAGGCTTTTTTTCCGAAACTGGTGGCTTTTCCGGCTCGGACACCGGCTTTTTTGCCGGGGCCTTACGCCGAGTTGCGGGCTTTGCGGGTTTGTCTTGATCTGCCTCAGCCTTTGCAGGTTTTTTTGGAGCCGCTTTTTTAGTCGTTTTTGACGACGTTGCGGCTTTGGTGGCCTTGGCTTTAGTGGACTCGGCTTTAGCGGACTTGGCTTTCGTCTCTGACGTCTTCGTTGCCTTTGGCTTAGCGGGCGCCTTTTTGGTCGCTGTTTTTGGCTTTGCTTCCGCTTTTGGTTTTGTTGGCGCTTTTGGCTTTGCGGGCGCTTTTCGTGTCGACTTGGCCTTTGTTGGGCTTTTGGCTTTGGGCTTCGCTGCAGCTTTCGACTTTGAAGGCGCTTTTGTTGCCTTTACATCTTCAGACTTAGGCTCGTCCTTTTTAGCTTTGGCCGTTTTGGACGGAGCTTTTCGTGTCCGCTTTGGTTTTGGCTTCGCTTCTGCTGGGTCTTCTGACGTGACCTTTGCCTTGCTTGGCGCTTTTCGGCGGCCTTTTGATGAAGGCTTTTTGCTAGCTTCAGCTTCTGCTTTAGACTCCGTTTTTACCTCATCTGTTGCGTCGGTTTTCGGCTTGCGGGTAGGGGCTTTGCGACGTGTGCTTGATCGTCGAGAGGTCGTTTTTTTATCACTATCTTCTTTCGTCTCTACCGCTTCAGACACTTCACTCTCAGACGGTTCAACATTCCTGGATTTTCCAGGCGCCGCCCGGCGCCCCGCACGCCGAGGTTTTTTCGCTTTGGATTTTGATGTTGTTTCATCTGCGTCGACTTCGGAAACAGTATCAGCATCAGCGTCCTTGGAGGCTTTCGATTTGCGCCTTCTCTTCTGTTTGGGTTTGTCATCTTCAGATGTTTCAGGTGATTTTGACCCACGGTCTTCATTAGGATCAATGACGGCTAGCGCATCAAGCGTCTTCGAGTCGTCATTATCCTCATTAGATTGGTTTTCATCACGTCTTGAACGACCACGACCACGGCCGCCTCTGCGTCCGCGGCGAGACCGGCGTCTGGAAGACCGGCGGGTTGAATCATCGGAACCATCATTTTCGTCTTCAGAGTTTACCCGATCCTCATCATCTTCCGCCTTGTCTTTATCCGATTTCTTAGGCTTTTTTGAGCCTTTACGTTTCGCTTTCTCAATTTCTTTCTTGAAATCTTGTTCGATTTTAACCAGCGGGTCTTTGCGCTTGTCTTTGCGTTTTTCAACAACTTCGAGTTCGAAATGCGGACGTGTAAACCCGTCTTCGCCGACGACCTCAGTGAACACATCGGTGATTTGGTCAACTTGCGTTAACAGGTCACGTTTTTCATTGAGGAGGTAGAGCGCAACATCTTGGGACGTTTTCAAGCGAATCCGCTTGGCTTTCCCGCGAACCGCGAATTCCTCTACAGCCCGAATGGCGGCCAGGGCAGAGCTTTCGACTGTGCGTTGTCGTCCAACACCTTCGCAGTGCGGGCATATCGTTGTTGAGCCTTCCAGGAGTGAGCGGCGGCGGCGCTGGCGACTGATTTCCATCAGGCCAAATTGAGAAATGCGCGAGGTTTGAATACGTGCACGATCACGCGATAGAACCTCTTTCATTTTTCGTTCGACAGCGCGGTTATTCTTATTTTCATCCATATCGATGAAATCAATAACAATCAGTCCGGCAAGATCCCGCAATCGCATTTGACGTGCTAATTCTTCTGCGGCTTCTAGGTTGGTCTTGAGCGCCGTGCGTTCAATATTACGTTCTTTTGTCGACCGACCCGAGTTTACGTCAACAGAAATAAGGGCTTCGGTCGGATGAATGACAAGATATCCGCCCGATTTCAATTGGACTGTCGATTCAAGCGAGTTTTCAATTTGTTTTTCCGCGCCATATCTCAAAAATAGGGGCAGATCATCATCATAGTGCTTCACGAATTTAGCATGGCTTGGCATGAGTGTTTTGATGAAGTTTTTGGCCGTTTCATAGGCTTCGTCACCTTGAACCAGGACCTCTTCAATTTCTTTGGTGTAAAGATCACGTATAGAGCGCTTTACGAGATTGCCTTCTTCATGAATGAGCGCTGGCGCGCTAGATTGCATGGTGGTGTCACGAATTTCCGTCCAGAGGCGAGAGAGATATTCATAATCACGCTCAATTTCTGTCTTAGTTCTTTTAGCGCCAGCTGTGCGCACAATTACGCCCATGCCTTGCGGGACCTTCAAATCATTCATGATTGTTTTCAATCGCTTACGGTCAGATCCGTTAGAAATTTTGCGCGAAATGCCGCCACCTCTGGGTGTGTTTGGCATCAAAACACAATAGCGTCCAGCGAGTGACAAATAGGTCGTCATAGCCGCGCCTTTATTACCGCGTTCCTCTTTGACAGCTTGTACAAGTAAGATTTGACCGCGCTTGATAACTTCCTGGATTTTATATTTGCGGCGCGAAATCCGCTTCCGGCGTTTAGAGGCGACTTTTACCTGTTCATCAGCGACTTCAGCGTCATCTTCATCGGCGGCGTCATCATCATCTGGATCCAGATTTTCATCACGCTCGTCATCGTCTTCATAATCGTCTTCGTCTTCTTCGTCATCCGAATTGTCATCTTCGCTATCTTCTAGCTCATCTTCTTCATGATCGAGATCATCATCTTCGCTCTCGTCCTCGTTGTCGTCTTCATCCTCATCTTCAAAGACTTCATCTTTCTTGGTACGAGATTTTCGTTTGGCTTTGGCAGCCTTTCTTTTTTCTTCCTCTTCTTCGGCCAGACGCTGATCTTCTTCTTCTTGCTCTTTTAAGGCCTGTTTATCGGCTTCGGGAATTTTGTAGTAGTCTGGATGAATTTCAGAAAATGCCAAAAAGCCATGCCGGTTGCCGCCATATTCAATAAAGGCGGCTTGAAGTGATGGTTCGACGCGTGTGACGCGGGCCAAATATACATTTCCGCGTAATTGCCGCTTATGGCGGCTTTCAAAATCTAGTTCTTCAACTTGGTTCGAATTGACGATGACCACCCGTGTTTCTTCCGGGTGGGCTGCATCTATGAGCATACGTTTTGTCATGGTAATCTCCGAGTGCTCGCGCGTGGGCCCTGAAAACAGGTCGCTGCGAGGCAAAATGTGAATGTATCGGGTTCAGGATAGCCATGCGTGAGCGTCCAGCGAAATTTTCGCTCCGGGCTCTTGGTTCCATATTTTGCATGGCTTGCATAAAAACTTTCAAAATGCGGGCCTGACAGTAGGTCAGCCTGCGTGTAAAAGGCGAGCGGGCTCGCATTCGGCCGACTGACTCGCTTTTCTGACGACGCTCTGCCTCATTTTAAACAAGAGCGCAAAGCATTTGTCAGAATAAATGTGGTGTTACCAATTTGATTTTACAAGCTAAATTGGTGCTTTTTTCTGAAATCATATGGGGAATGCTAAGACTTTATTCACGATAAAATCTTCATAAGCCGATATTGTGAAGTTTTATTTTTGGACAGCCTTACTTGTCTTTTTGGTCTTGCCATTGACGGCATGGGCGGAAGTCCCCGTGCCGCGCGTGAAACCCAAGGGCGATGGCGTTGTTCAGCACTCGATTCCGGATAGTTATAATCGTTATGATGGCATTCCCTATCCGATTTTAAAGCCCGTTCGAAAAGTCGCAAGAAAACCTGTTATCGTCATTGATCCTGGTCATGGTGGGCGAGATCCTGGAGCCGTCGGCGCAAGAGGCACAAAAGAAAAAACCATTACAACGGCAGCCGCAAATGATCTGGCCAACCGCTTGCGCCGGACCGGTCGCTATGACGTCATTTTGACCCGTTCGACGGATAGTTATGTGGATCATGATGATCGTTTGCGCATTGCGCGAAAAGGTCAGGCCGATCTCTTTATATCTATCCATGCTGACTCTACTGGCAGCCGATTGGCCAGAGGGGCGTCTGTTTATACGCTGGCGGATCGCGCCAAAGGGCGTCAAAAGCGGATTGTCAATAATCAAAACTGGATCCTGGATGTTGACCTTTCCGAGCAAAGTGATCCTGTTGGGGACATTCTCGTCGACTTGGCTCAGCGAAAAACCAAGTCTCAATCGGACCAGTTTGCGGATATTCTTTTAGGGCAGCTTCAGGGTCAGACGCGTTTGATTGGGAATTCTCATCGCCGTGCAGGATATTATGTATTGCTTGCGCCGGATGTTCCCGCGGTTCTGTTGGAATTAGGGTTCCTGTCAAACACGGAAGATGAAAAATTGCTCCGAACCCAACAGCATAGGGATAAGATTATGCGCGCTGTTGTACGCTCAATCGATATTTATATGTCAAATCAGTAAGGCGCTGCCTTTATTATGTGCGTTCAAAGCGGTAATACCTCATTGTTGCCCTATTCGACCTTCAATTGATTCGGACTATGACTGATACACTTTCGCATCATGAAGACCCCCAACCCGCGAAAAAGCGCTCGCGCTTTTGGCGGATTGTAAAATGGCTTTTCATTATTGGTTTGGTCGGCGGCCTTATCGCGGCCATCATCATTTTTGTTTATATCATTAAAGCCACGCGTGACCTCCCCAGTGTCGAAAGTCTTTCGGAATATAGTCCAGCCATTATGAGTCGCGTCCATGCTGGCGACGGAAAATTGATTAGCGAATTCAGAACGGAAGCTCGTGTCTTTGTCCCTATCGAAACGGTTCCGACAAATCTGCAACGCGCCTTTATTAGCTCTGAAGATCAAAGATTTTACACCCATAATGGATGGGATCCAAAGGGTCTTTTACGGGCGGCAGTCACAGGTGTTCCAAAATATTTTCAAGGCAAGCGCGTCGGCGGCACATCCACAATTACCCAGCAGGTCGCGAAAAACTTCCTTGTAGGGGATGAGTACTCAATTGATCGGAAAATCCGTGAAATCGCAATTGCGCGGCGCATGGAAAAAGCCTTCACGAAAGATGAGATTCTTGAGCTCTATGTAAACGATAACTATTTTGGCCGAGGCGCTTATGGCGTGGCGGCTGCGTCGCTCAATCATTTCGGCAAGAATATGGAAGAGCTTACCCTTGGCGAAATGGCTTACTTAGCGCTCATCGTCAAAGGTCCTTCAAATTATGAGCTGGATGTACCGGAAGAAAAAGAATCGGCGCTTAATCGGCGGCGTTACGTCCTTCGGCGTATGGTCGAGGATGGGTATATTACGCAAGACCAAGCAGATACTGGCAATGCTGAACCCCTAGAATCTGTAGACCGCCTCCAAGGTGACGAATATCTTGCGGCTGAATATTTCGTCGAAGAAGCGCGCAAGCAAATTTATGAGCTTTATGGTCAAGATGAGCTCTATGAAGGTGGCCTCTCTATCCGAACGACCCTCGATACAACCATGCAATTAGAAGGCCGCAGAGCGCTTCGCAGGGGTCTAGAGATGATGGATCGTCGTCATGGGTATCGTGGGCCTTTGGCTTCTTTTGAAAATATGAGTGACTGGAAACTTAAATTGGCAGATGTTGCAGCGCCTGCTGATATTGGAGATTGGCGTAAATCAGTCGTTTTAGAGGTTTCGGATAAATCGGCAAAACTCGCTTTTATTCCGCAAAAAGACTGGCCTGAAGACGAAGATTTTGGTGAAGATCAAAGCCGAGGAACCTTGGCGCTTTCCGACATTGATTGGGCCAAAAAAGCGCTAGCAGATGGGGCCGTTGGACCCGCGTTGAAATCTGTAAAACAGGTTTTGAAAACGGGCGACGTCATCTTGGTTCAACGCAAGCCCGTAAAAAAGGGCGAGGTACCATCAACAGAATATAATCTTCGCCAAGTTCCCAAAGCGAATGGTGGGTTGATAGCCATGGACCCGAATACAGGTCGTATATTGGCCTTGGTCGGCGGATATAGTTTTGAACAATCTCAATATAATCGGGCCACACAAGCCAAGCGCCAGCCTGGCTCAGCTTTCAAACCCTTTGTCTATGCGGCAGCTTTGGGTGAAGGCTTCACGCCAGCCTCTCAGGTCCTCGATGCGCCCTTTGTGATTGAGCGTAGTGATGCTGACTGTGAAGACGAAAAGGGCAAGATAGAACTTAGAGAGTCTCAAGAAGAGCGCGATGATACAATCATTGCGGATGAAGTTTTAGACGGCGAAGAGGGTGAGGAAGAAGAAGAGTGCGAGCGCTTTTATAAGCCAGAAAATTACAATGCAGGTAATTTCTACGGCCTCTCTACACTACGCCTAGGGATCGAAAAATCGCGCAATGCGATGACCGTTCGTTTGGCCAATGAAATGGGTATGGCCCCCGTTATGCGCTTGTCCAAGAATTTTGGAATATATGAAGACCCGAAACCGGAGTTGGCGTGGGCTTTGGGCGCAGGTGAAACAACTCTGATGAAGATGGCGACCGCCTATTCGACAATGATTAATGGCGGCAAAGCTGTTGAACCTCGAATTCTAGACCGGGTCCAGGACGGAGACGGGAAGACGATTTATAATGCCTTCGATATTGAATGCCCGGACTGTCAGCAAGATAGTTTTAATGGGGGACCACCGCCCGATATTCCGGACACACGGGCCCAAGTCATTGATCCCGTTACAGCCTATCAAATCACCTATATCATGCAGGGCGTTGTCCAGAATGGCACGGGTGCGCGCCTTCGGTCTCTGGGACGTCCATTAGGCGGCAAAACAGGAACAACCAATGATAGTTTTGACAATTGGTTTATGGGCTTCTCACCCGATCTTGTCGTCGGTGTCTATATTGGTGTCGACACACCTGAACAAATGGGACGAGAAACAGGTTCGTCTTCGGCTGTTCCGATAGTCCAGGACTTCTTGGGGACTGTTCTCAAAGATCAACCTAAAGTTCCATTCCGGATTCCCGATGGTGTGACACTCGCACCCGTCAACCGCTCAACGGGCGAACCGACCTTTATCGGGGCACCTGAATTTATACTCGAAGCCTTTCGTCCAGGTACCGAACCGTCAGTCGGTGGCTTAAGAAGCACAATTGGCTTCGGATCAGGCGGGAACACGCTAGGTGGCGGGTTATTTGGGTCAGACCTTCCACGTGCTGGTGTGGGTAATGATACCTCTGATGAATTTGATCTTGATGATGATTTTCTCTCAGACGAAGAAACATCTGAGTCTGAGGGCTTAGCGTCTGTTTTAGATCGGGCCAGCGACGCGGTTGACGACTCAAGGGAAGGCGCGTCTGAAGATGGTTCGGTTGAGGGTGCGTCGGGAGATGAAGCGGGTGCGTCTGAAGATGGGGCAGAGTCAGATGCCTCTGAAGACGAAGCGGCAACGGAAAACGAAGCTGCCGAGACTACAGATGAGCCCGCGCAGCAATCCGGCAACGGTGATGACGTGCCAGCCGAAGACGGCGGAGAAGATCTTGAAGACAAGGTCTTAGAAGACGTTGAAGAAGACGTTGAAGAAGACGTTGAAGAAGAGGTCGAAGACGAGCTCGAAGAAGCCTTAGACGACGGCTTGTATTAAGGCGCACTTCACGCCATATCGCTCATCCTATGCGCGCAGATATTGAACATATGAAAACCGCGATTGAGCAGTCACTTGATCTGCTCAAACGGCGTTTGAATTGGGAGGTCGCGGAGCGCCGTCTGGCCGAGCTCAATAATCTGGCCGAAGACCCGAAATTCTGGGATAATCCGCAATCCGCGCAAAAGCTCATGCAAGAGCGTTCTAAGCTCGAAAATGCCTTTGAGGCAATTAAAAAGATCGCGTCCGAACTTGAAGAAAATGTCGAGCTTGCTGAACTCGCTGAAATGGATGAGGATACGGAGCTTCTCGAGGCCGCAGCGGAAGCCTTGACCAAAACCAAAGAGGCGGCTGATGCGGCCGAGCTCTTGGCCTTGATGAGCGGCGAGGCGGATGGGAATAATTGTTTCGTTGAAATCCACCCGGGCGCGGGCGGGACCGAAGCCCAGGATTGGGCGGAGATGATGCTGCGTATGTATATGCGCTGGGCGGATTCTAAGGGTATGAAAACCGAGTTGATTGAGGCGCAAGACGGCGATGGGGCCGGGATTAAATCGGCGACCTTACGCATTAAAGGTGAGAATGCCTTTGGCTGGATGAAGACTGAAAGCGGCGTCCACCGCCTTGTTAGGATTTCGCCTTTTGACAGTTCTAACCGCCGCCATACAAGTTTCGCCTCAATCTGGGTCTTTCCGGAAATTGATGACTCAATTGATATCGACATTAATGAAAGCGATTGCCGCGTTGATACGTACCGGGCCTCGGGCGCTGGTGGTCAGCACGTCAATAAAACAGACTCTGCTGTGCGGATCACCCATGAACCTTCCGGCATCGTTGTACAGTGTCAAAATGATCGCAGCCAGCATAAGAACCGCGCCCAAGCCTGGGATATGCTCCGCGCGCGCCTTTATGAAGAAGAGTTGCGACGGCGTGAGGAAGAAGCTCAAGCCCAAGCTGATAGTAAATCAGAAATTGGCTGGGGACACCAAATCCGCTCTTATGTCCTGCAACCCTATCAAATGGTCAAAGACCTTCGCACTGGCGTTGAGACGTCAGATACAGGCGGCGTCCTAGACGGCAAACTCGACGCCTTTATGGCTGCCGCCCTAAGTGCCCGCGTCGGGGCAGATGCGTAAAATTCGAATGAAGATATTTTATACGCCGGATCATCTCTTACACGCGCCCAAGGCAGAGCTTCATCGCGGGGAAATGATAGCGCCACATGAAGCGCCGCACCGGATCGAACTTCTGATTGCAGGCCTTGAGAGATCTGGATTTAAAAAAAACGAATTCCTAACCCCTCGAGAATTTGATCAATCAGCCATCACAGCCGTCCACAGTCCTGACTATATTGATTTCATCC
>CAYRMO010000016.1:0-34799 GCA_964425355.1 uncultured Algimonas sp.
CCCTAAAGGCCGAACGCGAAGCCATTGGTGAAAGCGATCGGATGACCCTCAAATTCCGTAAACTTTAGAGATAAGCCTTAGGCTAAAGATTTCGTTTCTTAGTCGAAGCGCAAATACAAAACTCAAAGCTTCTTTGTTTATTCAAGGGAGCTTTTTCTTTTCAGTGCCCTAGTCTCTATTGAAAGGCTTTGACAGAGTGATCCGCAAGAGGTTTGGTCAGATAGCTAAACAAGGTCCGGCTCTCTGTTCTAATCATCGCTGTGACCGGCATACCAGCTAGGATTTCCGCGTCCCCCAATTCTGCGATCTCATCCGCTTCAATTGAAACTGTAACGCCGAAAAAGGGAATGCCTGTTTGGTCATCTTGAGACATATCAGCCGAAATATGGGTAACAGTTCCATTGATTTCAGGCGTCTTATTAACATCAAAAACATCAAACCGTAATCGGACAGACTGTCCTATGAAAACCTGATCAATATCTGTCGGTTTAACTTTGGCTGATAAGACGATCTCTTGATCTTGCGGGACAATTTTCATGATCGTTTCGCCAGGACGAATAACACCACCGTGGTTGAACACATTCAACTCATGAACTTTTCCAGAAACAGGTGCCTGAATAACATGGCGGCTTAATTGGTCTTGTAGGCGGTCATAGCCTTGCGTGGCTTCGAGCAATTCCGTCTCTGCGACTTCAATCTGACTCACAATATCATGCTTGGATGTTGTTCTAAACTGGCTGAGTTCATTCCGACCATTGCTCAAGCTAGATTCCATTCTCGCACGAGATACATTTAGGGAATCCAGCTGGCTTTGTGCAGATACAAGTCCACGCCGTAGATCCAATTCTCTGGCCTTTGGAACAAGTTGATCTTGTACAAGTGGTAAAATATCATTGATCTGCTGTTCAATTAGACGAGCTTGTTGAGAGGTCGTTTGGATTTGAGACTCTAAGGCCACGATTTCAGATTCAAGCGATCTAATTCGCTCATTGAGTTTTTGTTGCGTCGCCAGGAAAGATCCTCGCTCGGCCTCAAATAATTGTTTTTGGGTTTTCACAATTTGAATCGCATCTGGATCCCGTCTTGTGTCATCCGGAAGACCGTAAACGTACTGCCCATTGGGACTAAGGTTAGCCTTAAGTCTTGCGAGTTTCGCGCCAAGCTCAACCCGTCGAAATTTGAGGACATTAAATTCAGATTTTACAGCCTGATTATTGAGAAGCACAAGCCATTGCCCTTCAGATACAATATCTCCGTCTTTAACCAACAGGCTATTAACAATCCCGCCTTCGCGGTGTTGGACAAGTTTGTTCTCACCTTCTGGAATAACCGTCGCAGGTGAAATCACAGCCCCTTCCAAATTGATCATGAAAATAGACGCAAATAATAGCCCGCCAAAGGCAGCTGACGTCAATAATCCTCTAAAGGCAATTTTTTGGAGTCGTTTGGAAAAGATATCCTTTGATACCGGCTGATTGGGGTTTTGGAAATCAGGACGCATTTTGAGTCACCCCTTGCGGGTTTAGATATGGGTTTGGCGGGGCATTAAACCGAAGCGCAGCCATTGCTTGAGCCGCTGGAATAGGTTGAGCAGGCGCTGGTTGTATCGGCGCATATTCAGTTTTACCTGGCACAGGCGGTAGTTCTTGTTTGGTCGATGCCTCACGTGGAGTCTGGTCTGACGCCTTAACTGGCGCTTCAACTGGTTCCTTTAATTGCGTTAGAACTGGCGAGCGGCCTGACGCTTGGGGCTGTTTAGAAGAGATCACCGGTTTCGCATTGCCAGAGCTCATTAATTTTTCAGCGACCGCCTTGGCAGCGCCAAATAGTCCAAGCGTTCCGTTTTTAATAACACACAACTTCGTTGCATATTTCAAAATCTTCTTACGATGTGCAACGATAATTACGATTTTACCCGCATCTTTGAGGTTTTTGATAGCCTCTAATAGGGCAGTTTCGCCTGCATCATCGAGATTTGAATTCGGCTCATCCAAGACAATAACGAATGGGTTTCCGAATAAGGCTCGTGCGAGGTTTATCCTTTGACGTTGACCCGCTGACAACGCGATACCCGTTGGACCTACAGGCGTATTATAGCCTTGGGGCAAACCTAAAATCATCTCATGCGCGCAAGCCGTCATAGCGGCATGGATCACAGTGTTTTCGTCAAGAGTCTCTTCAAAACCAGCGATATTCTCAGCGACTGTCCCATCAAATAGCTGACAATCCTGTGCCATATACCCGATAGCATCGCCTAATTGATCCAGACGCCAATCAGGATAATCAGCACCATCTAAAGCAACAGAACCACCTTGCACGGCCCACGCACCGGATAAGGCCTTGGCAAGCGATGATTTACCGCTTCCGCTTGGACCGATGACCCCGAGAACATCTCCGGCTTTAAGCGCGAATTTGACATTTTTTAGAACGGGTTGTTTTGCGCCAGGCGGTACGAGGTAACCAATTTCAGTTTCAAGCTTTTCAGATGGTGTCGGTAAAGCAATTTTATGGTCTTGAGTATCGGACGAAATCCAAGTCTTGACGCGCGCCCAAGATTGTCTTGCGCGTGTCAATAAAGCGAAATTTGCCAAAAGACGTTCGACCGGTGCAAGCGTTCGCGTAAAAACAATTGAAGCCGCAATCATGGCGCCGGGTGAAATATGACCTTGAATGGCTAGAAATCCACCTAGACCTAAAATCATAGATTGAACGATCATCCGGATTGTTTTCGACGAAATCGTGTATTTTGCAGACAGAGACGCGAAATTTAATGAGTCAATGCGCGCATTTTTTTCGGATTTCATCCACTTATGCGCCATATTTTCGCGCATTCCATTTGCGATAACGAGCTGGGCATGTCTGTGAATATTGGCAAGCCCTTGGCGCGATGCGCTGATGCGCTCGCTCTCAGCCTTAATCCGTTTGCGTGAAACCCGCTCTTTTAAAAGCGCCACGCCGATCAAGAATATTGTCGCGACAAATGCCGTGACACCCAAAAACATATGTAGGCTGAAGATGAAGCACAAAAACACGGGTGTCCACATCACGTCGAAAATAGACGAATACCCTTTCGACGTTACAAATTGTCGGATCGTTCCTAAATCTTCGATAGCGTAGCGTCGAACGGATTGATGACCATCCCGCGCATGCGCATCTAAAGCTATTTCAAAGGCTTTCGGAGCATGTTTATTTGCAAAATTTTCGCCATGCGTACTCAGATATGTGGACCTCAAATAGTCCAAACATCCCAAAAACAAATAAAGGATCAGGGCTATGATGGATATGCCAATAAGTGTCGGTACAGACCCACTACTTAAGACGCGATCATAGACTTGCATCATATAAATCGCCCCAACAAGTCCGAGTAAATTTATCCCGAAAGAGAGTATAAGTATAAAGCCAGAATGCTTGCCTAGGCTCCAAGGCGAGCGGATATTTTTTACCCTTTTTGACATCGAATACTCACTCGCAAATGCTTCAAGTTGAAACATCTGATACGATACTATGTTTGATATTCGATTTAGAAACATGCTTAAGCAAGGCTTAACGCAGAGCCCTGTCTAGAATTTTGATACATTATTAACCCTGTGAATTATGCTCAAATTAATATTGATCGCATAACTATGTGTCAGGTTGAAACTTGAAAACAAGAAGCCATGACAAAGCAAGACATCTTAAATCGTGGCATTCTTACCGCCTTAGCCTCAGCTCTGGCGTCCTGCGCATCGACTGGCCCTGCGCCAGAAACACAACGTCCCAGCGTCACGCAAGATTATTACGCAAACCATCAATCTGACTACTTAACAAGCCTCGCAAATCTGCCAGAAACAGCCTTTAAATCTCAAGAGGCGCGCTATTGGTGGGAGAATTTTCAAGACCCCTTACTTAATCGCCTTGTTTATGAGTCTTTAAATCGGTCTTTTGATACCAAACGCGCCCTCGCAAATGTTGAGCAAGCCGAAGCAATTTTGAGAGGGGTTAGGGCGGATCTATTGCCAAGCGTAGATCTAAATGGTCAATCAGGCCTGTTTAATTTAAGCGACGCTGCGATCGGAGCATCCTTAGAAGCCGAGTGGAATTTGGACCTATTTGGACGTACGCGAACAACGGTTCGTCAAGCCCAATCTAATCTGGCAAATAGTCAGGCCAATGTTCAAGATATCAGGCGACTTATTTTGGCTCAAATCAGTCAGGCCTACATGTCGTATCGAACAACAGAAGCTAGAATCAATCTTAGCCAGGACAACCTTAAAAGACTTGAAAAAAATAAGAGCCGGATAAGTCGACTGGTCGAGAATGGTTACAGCTCTAAACTGGACTTAAACCGGGCCGAAACCCAAATATCGCAATTGCGATCTAATATTGTTGAACTGGAGGCCCAAAAAACAGCGACACGGAATGCGATTGCTTTGATTGTTCAAGCTGTTCCACGTGATTTGGACACCGTTCTCTCAGATAACGCCGCCTCCAAGCCCTCCCTGCCCGCGCAGATTTTGCCCCCGCGTCTAGACTATATTGTTAGACACAGGCCCGATATCAGAGCATCTGAATGGGCCTTGATTTCGGCCACACAAAGTCGCCAAGCGGCACAATTGGCCCTTTATCCAGATATTACGCTGGGCGGCGATGTATTTAGATTGGGGTCTGTTGGGAGTTTGACAAATCTTGGGAATGTTTCATCCTCGCTCTTTGCCAATATCGTTCAACCTCTATTGGGTAGAGGTCGCCTTTTGGCGAATATTGATCAAGAAAGTGCCCTCGTAAAACAAGCTTTGATCAATTATGAAGAGAGCGTGTTTGAGGCCGTGCTCGATATAGATACGGCGCTTGCAAATTGGTCAAAACGACAAGAGCAAATTGCTTTCGACAAGCAATCACTCGATACAGCCATTGAAGCACAACAATTGGCCGAACGCCTTTTCTTTGCCGGTGAGACCAGCTTTACGGCTGTGATCGTCGCGGAAAATACACGCTTGGCTGCGGAAGAAACCTATCTCTTGAGCCGTCAGGCGGCCTTTGAAAGCTATATTAGCTACGCGGCCGCAACGGTTCCAAATTGGTAGTTTAAAAAACCCTATTCAGGACTAACGGCTTTACTTGTCATTGCATCCAAAGCGCCCGTCATTTTTTCGATAATAGCCGTATTTGCTGAAATGTTATGACGTGTTTGAAGTGTAGCTGGGGCCATATAAGTGAGAAAGGTCTGACCCGTTTCATCTGTATAAGCGAGGGCCTTTAACGGGAGGTCCAAACCCATTTCTGGATTTTCCTGCATTAATGGTGTCCCAAGCATTGGATTACCAAAAATGATGAGCTCACTTGCGCCGAGATCCAGATCAACTTTGGCCGCCCCTGCGCCGTGATCAACTCTGGTAAAAACGGTCAAACCTTTCGCGTTTAAAATATTTTCCAACCGATCAATCGTTTCACCCGCTGAATAAGGGCTTGGCTTTTTTATAATCATAGGTTGGATGACCTCTTCTAGGGTTTCAGGGTTAGAATTGGCCGCATTGCAGCCTGTTAAAGCTATGGCCGTCAATATCGGTATAAAAATCTGTTTAACCAGGTTTGACATGTGTCAGGCCCTTATTTGTGTAGAATTTGAACGCAAAGTCGTAAGATGAATGAGAACAGGTCACAACTAGATCAATTTGAAACTTTCCGTGATCGAAACTTAGGACCAAGCTAGCTTAATTTCGAACTGGCAAATTCACTCAGGAGCTCTGCATAGCCTTCTCCGTGACGCCAATAGGGTGTAATTTGGCTAAGCGTCATAAAGACCCCTTGATCTATCAAACGGCTTTCTGGCGCCGTGCCATAGCGTAGGTCATGATATTGCAACCAAAATGTAAAATGCTGTGAAATACGACCGGACAAAGCCGCTTTTTCGCCCTCATCGAAACGCAAGTGACCGCCATCTTCCAGGGTTGAAAGAAGCGAAAACGCTGTGCGCTCTTTAAGGCCTAATATGCGAGAAAACGGACCCCGTAAATGCGGCATACGTTGCAATAATTCCGCTTGATTTCGATAGAAAAACCGGAAGTCGAAAATCTCTTCAAATATAATATAGAGATAAATCCAATTATCTTCGATGGCGAGCGGGTCTTTGAGCGGGGCTGTCAGGACTTGCCTGATCTCTTCGTCAAAATCTTCAAACAGCGCTGATATGATTTCGTCCTTACCCTTATAGTGATAATAGAGGTTTCCCGGCGAAATGCCTATGACAGAGGCAATATCAACCGCCGAGACCTGCGCCTCCCCTTCATTATTGAAAAGCTGAAGCGCCGTTGCGAGGATTTTTATTTTCGTGGCAGAACGGGCCACAGATGAACTACTTTGTCTTTTTCGAAGACGGGACAGTTCGTGTTGTCGTCATCTTTTTCTTTGAAGGCGTTTTGACTGTTTTAACTTTTGATGTTTTTTTCGCGGATGTCGATTTTGCTTTGGTCGAGGGCTTCGCTTTCGGCGTATCCCCTACCCCATCAAGCTTGGCTAAAATCAATTCTAATTTGGCTTCTATCGCATCAACACGGTCAGAAAGGTGATCCGCACTGGATTGCGCCTTTCCCGATAGGCGGGCACGCATTTTGGCAATGCGATCATCAATATCCAAATCTGGCTTAATTTCATCAACGGCTGATTTACCCTTTCCGATCAACTCTTCGGCTTTATATTTCCCGACAGCTTCGAGCACTTGCCCTTTTTGAACAAGCTCATCAAAAACAGCGGATGACTTGCCTGTCAAACTGTCCACGGCACCCTTAGCTTCACTAAAGGCTCGGCCATAGGCCCCAATACCCGCCAACCAAATCTTGCGGACCATATCTTTATCGTCAGTGGAATTATCAGA
The DNA here is from genome assembly GCA_964425355.1 of uncultured Algimonas sp. Lineage (GTDB taxonomy): Bacteria > Pseudomonadota > Alphaproteobacteria > Caulobacterales > Maricaulaceae > Litorimonas. The sequence continues at coordinate 6,851 of CAYRMO010000016.1, forward strand.
GGTGTCTTTGGTGGGCTTTTTGGCCATTATCTAACTCGCAGCTTTGGTTTTATAATTGATATAACTTTCTTCAACCGATGGCAATTTCACAGACTCGACATGTGGGAGTGCCATTTCTGGCTCACCAAAGAAGTCGCGAATAATCTCAATTGTCTCATCACGACGTGTAAGTAAAAAGAGATGGCCAGCATCTTCCATGATTTCTAATTGTGACCGCTTCAAAAAATAATCGAGAATACGTCCATTTATGACCGGAACAATATGATCGTTCTTACCCATAATAATGAGTGTTCGCGCCCTGATCTTCCGAATAAATGGTAAGGTGGAGTAGCCCATCATAGCGCCAAGTTGAAAGAGGTAACCTTTTAGCGATGGGGGCATCATATTATGGGAAAACTCACCTACATTTTTGGCAGCATCTCCATAAAGCGTCTCAAAATTCTTCGCTAGAAAATCACGATCTATATAGCGCTTTGGCGAAATCATTTTAGCAATCGCTTTAGGCTTGCCCGGCACCATCGTAACGCCAGTCGTTGTCGCACACAGCACGAGCCGACGGATCATATCTTTGCTTTGCCAGGCAAATTGCTGGGCTGGACCGCCGCCCCAACTCACACCTAAAACATCGACACGGTGATAGCCATTTTCTTTCAAGATTTGACGCGCGGCTTTTGCTATCCACCAAGGTCTGTACGGAATCGTTGGATCTGGTGAGCCGCCGACCCCCGGCATATCAAAGGTTATGATATCGCGACCTGTAAAGGTATCGGCAAAAGCCTGTGCAATTTCGAGATTGGCCCCAATGCCATTAAAAAATAAAAGCGGCGTGCGTTTACCAAAGCCTTTGTCAGTTCCAGACCAAATCGCTGTTCTGAGCTTTTGGTTTCCGACTTTAGAGAAGAAAATACGAGGCAATGTATGATGCTCAATTGGCTCATCATGACCGTCCACTGCCTTTAATGTATTCGGCATATCAATCTTTCCCCGGAATGCTCCGGCAGTCTGACCAAGAGATCTTTGCCTCTTTAATCAGCAAAATTACGCGCCCCACTTTTACAAGATAAGGTCTGAACTTGGAATTAAAACCTTTATACAGCTTTAATCCGGTTCACATTCTAAACGCTTTTACGTGAAGACATATTCGCCTGGTGCCTGTGACAGAGGCTTGAACGCTTTGTTTCCGAGTGATTTTGGCGCATTTTTCATTTCACCAGATCGAATGGATAACCAGTTATTCCAGCGAAGCCACCAGCTTTCATTCACACTCTCAGCGGCCTCTAACCATTTTGTTGCGCGCGGGGGATGAACGGGGTTGGTAAAATACTTAGCCTTTGGGTTTCCCGGAGGATTAAGGAGTGACTGAAGATGACCAGAATTTGACAGAACAAAATCTACTTCACCGCCAAAAAGACGGATATTGCGATAACAGGCCATCCAAGGCGTGATGTGATCTGTAATACCGGCAACCATGAAACCATCTTGGGTGACGGCCTCAAGATTTACGACATGATCCATAAACACAACATCTTTATCTTTGCGGAAGCGGCGGTCTTGGAAAATATCCAAATAATCCGAGTGTAATTGAGCCGGAAGATTGGTCGTATCATTATTCCAATATAAAACATCAAAGGGCGGCGGATCTTGGCCTAAAAGATAATTATTGACGACATAGTTCCAGATCAAATCATTGGGTCGCATCCATGCAAAGGCGCGACCTAATTCTTCGCCTGCCAAAATACCCTTGCGGCGCGAATGTTTTCGGGCCGCCTCTATCGCTGCATCATTGACGAACAAACCAACGTCGCTATCGACCTTTTTTGCATCTAAAACAGAGACCATCATTGTATAACAATTAACGCGGTTGTCTCCGCGTGCCGCAAGCTCTGAAAGAAACAGCGACAATGTAATGCCACCTGAGCAAGCTCCGGTTACATTTATGCGGGCAGACCGCGTAATTTTTTTGACCGCATCACTCGCCTCGAAAAGGGCCTCGACATAGGATTCAAGACCCCAATGGGCATGTTGGCGCGTTGGATTGCGCCAGGATACGGCAAACACCTGATAGCCCATTTTCGTCAAAAAACGAACCATAGACTTATTTGGCGCCAGATCGGTGGCATAGAATTTATTGATCTGGGGCGGGATGATCATCAAAGGAATTTTATAGACCTTATCTGTTTGTGGGGAATATTGAATGACTTCGAGCATCTCATTTTTAAAAACCACAGCTCCGGGTGAGACGGCGAGGTTTTCGCCGACTTTGAACGGACGCCCATCAACCTGGCTTGGCATACCACCATTTTTCGTCAGATCATTATAGGCATTTTGCAACCCCTTGATCACGCTTTGCCCCTTTGTATGGACGAGCATTTTCATCGCAGTCGGGTTGCCCAACAATGTATTTGTTGGCGCCAGCGCATCTACAATCAAGTCTGTAACAAATTTTGCCCGCGCCTGATCGGCGGGATGCATACGTGAGTCGTTAATCCACCCGTTGAGTTCCTGCTGCATCGCAAGCCAGGATTGCATAGCGCGCTTATAGAGCGGGTTCTTTTGCCAGCTCTCATCCTTGAACCGACGATCTTTGCGGTTTGGGGCAAGTTCAGATTTACCGCGCGCCACATCAACCATTTCAGATGCATATTTTACGAGGTGTTTGGCAAAAGGTTTTGGTTGCTTAGCAGCATATCCCGCCATCAAACCAAAGCTCTTAATAATCTCAGATCGTCTAAACCCAACAAGCCCATTAATGGCTGTCGTTGACTTGGCAGCTTCCTGACCAATTTTCTCTGATTTTTCAGCCATTTACGCCTCCATGTTTTTTTTGCCCCAGTATGGGTAAATCACCAACTCGCACATGTCGAGTCTCCCAGCTTTTTAATAAAAAGGCGTCCATCCTTTTGGGATGAACGCCTGAGCGTGTTTAGCCGACCCAAAGCCGGTTTGATCAACGGGCTTATAGGGGAGAATTGGGCGGACCAAACAATTGACGTTAAAGCTTAGGCCGCTTTAGATGTCGTCGTTTTATCGGTTTTCATGATCTCTTTATTGATCGCAGTTTTCTTTGCTGTCGCCTTCTTGGAAAGCGTTGCGATTTTTTTGTTCAATGCAACAACTTCGGCTTCAAGTTCAGCGACACGGTCATTGGCACCAAATGGTAATTTGGACGGCACAGCTTTTACTTTCGCTGTTGTGTCTTCAAATGTCTCAATAACACGCTTTTGAGCGGTCTTAGCCGTCCCTATCGCTAGCTGTTCAACCTTTTCGCCGCGCTCAACAAGGTCTTCAAACAAACCATCAGTTGTCTTGGCATATAAAGCTTTGACTTGACCCGCACGCTTTTGAGCCCGTTCCGCCGCAAAACCATACAAGCCGATATAAGCAAGTGCACCTTTACGTACAAATGATGGTGTTTTCGTTTCAACCTTTTTGGCGGTCTTCGCTTTGGTTGTTTTCTTTGTCTTAGTTTTGGCAGTCGCCATGATGAAGTCTCCTAATCTGAACGAGGCTTTGTACACCTCAATAATATTCGATGCTCGCCATGTAGCGGGCAAAATTAGAAAGCGCGTCCTAATTAGGATTTTTCATCAGCAAGTCGATCAATTCCGATCGTTTTTGTTCGCGCTCAACTTGATTATCGCTCTTTATTGTCCCAGCCCTTTTATTAAGGCTTGCCATATTCATACGTTGGCGATCACGCCATGCCGCCTGCCCGACAGATCCCGTCGCCGCATAAGCCTGTGACCGGCTTAGATATTGGAGCGGGTTTATATTAACAGTCTCATTCATCTTATATGATGTAGGTGGTTTTTTGCGCGAGAATAGATTTCACTCTGATTCGGTTGACCTGAAAACTGATTCGTAATTTACCATTCACAATCCGGGAAATTGGCAATAAATTTCATAGACTGGTAACACTTCCTAACAAAGTTGGGTCATTTATTAAGCAAGGCTAACGAAGCCTTAAAACTTATGGTTAATCAACAGCTTAGAAAACAGGAATAAGGACTTTAGTAACCATATTTGTCGCAAAGATTCGTCTCAATATTATTTAAGAGAAAAGCGACCCCCTGTGAGCGATCAACGTAAATCCAAGTTCAAGGTTATTACAAATCCGAACCCTCCGAAACGGACTGACCCTAACTATGATCTGTCTATTGAGGACATGCCACTCAACCAGATTGTTCAGGGGGACTGTATCGCCAATATGAATAATCTACCGCCTGAGAGTGTTGACCTCGTTTTCGCAGATCCGCCCTATAATCTCCAACTTGGCGGCGATCTCTCACGTCCAGACAATTCCCATGTGGATGGCGTTACTGAGCATTGGGATCAGTATGACACGATGGATGCCTATGACCTGTTTACCCATGAATGGATGGCAGCTGCAAAACGGATATTGAAACCCAATGGTGCGATTTGGGTTATGGGAAGCTACCATAATATTTTCCGTGTCGGCACGATCCTACAAGATCAACAATTCTGGGTCTTAAATGATATCATCTGGCGAAAAACAAATCCCATGCCAAATTTCAGAGGCACACGTTTCACAAACGCGCATGAAACCCTGATTTGGGCGTCCAAATCAGAAAATGCGAGACCAACCTTTCATTATGATGCGATGAAAATGCTCAATGAAGGTGTGCAGATGCGTTCAGACTGGACATTGCCAATCTGTACGGGTCGCGAAAGGCTAAAAAATGCGGCCGGCAAAAAAGCGCATCCAACGCAAAAGCCCGAAAGCCTCTTACACCGGGTGATTCTGGCGACAACCAATCCAGGTGACGTCATCGTCGATCCTTTCTTTGGCACAGGAACCACCGGGGCTGTCGCCAAAAAATTAGGCCGGAATTTCATCGGGTTTGAACGCGAAGACGAATATATCCTCCACGCCAGCCGTCGCATTGCAAAAGTCGAAGCAGGTCAAAATATCGCCGTTACAAAGTCGAAACGATCTGAGCCTAAAGTGCCCTTTGGAAACCTAGTCGAAACCGGTCTTATTAAAATTGGAACGAAAGTCTTTTCGAAAAACGGAATCTTATCCGCTATTGTCAGAGCCGATGGCAGTTTGGAATCGGGCACACAATCTGGTTCAATTCATAAGCTCGGCGCCCTACTTACCAATGCACCATCTTGTAATGGATGGACATTTTGGCACCTGCCCGGCCCAAATGGACTTCAGCCAATTGATACGATCAGAAGCGAAGTTCGCGCAAAAATGACGGCCGCTCAGGCCTAAACTAATGTCTAGGGACATTTTTTTAGTCGTTCAGCTTGCGTTTAACTCTAATTAACCATAGCTTTGTTGGGGTTCGGGTGATGCCCGAGTCTCATTTCAATGGGGATTCCTGAAGGAGATATCATGAGTAAACGTGACGCATTAATCGAAAAATATGCAGAAGACCTAAAAACAAAGATCGGTGTAACACCCGATATGGACCTACTCCGCAAGGTCACAATTGGCTGTGGCCCGTCTATCTATAATAAAGACTCGTCCACCGTATCTGGATCTGACCAGTCAGAGCTAGACACAGTCAAAAACAACTTCCTGATCAAAAAGCTCGGCCTATCTGAGAGCCAAGATCTTGATGGTGCGATCGCATCTGTCATGGACAAATATGGGAAGTCCAATCGCAGCAAATACCGCGCGGTTGTATATTACCTATTAGCCCAGCACTTTGGCAAAGAAAGCCATTACGGATAAGCCCGCATTATCGATGTGAGATTTAAGACCGAGCTTTTGGGCTCGGTATTTTTTTGTCTATGACTCCGAATTCATAAGTCTAATCGCCTTACGAAACACGGTAGGTAAATTAGACGGATCCCCACTCCAATTTAGCGTATTTTCGGCCAAATGAGATAAATTATCCTTTTCGACGTCAGTCGTAAATACACCGAGGCGTAACTCAAAATGCGTAAAAACATGTTTGATCTGGCCAATGTTTTGCCAATTTCGTTCAATGGGGGCCGCCATGCGATCGACGGGCTCAAGCCCCCATTCCGTTGTCGGCAAGCCAAGCATCCCCCCCAATAACCCGTTATCGGCCCGTCTCTCGACAAGATATTCATCACCTGACCGTATAACATATACATGGCCATATCGGACCGGGAGCGGTGTCTTTTTCTCTTTTTTTGGGTAATCCATTTCAGTCCCGTCGTGATGGGCTTTGCACCACCCTGCCCATGGGCATAGCTCGCATTTCGGGTTTTTCACGGAGCAGATCGTAGCGCCCAAATCCATAAGGGCCTGACCATAATCTCCGGGGCGTTCCTCTCTAACCAATTTGCCTGCCAAGGCGCGCAAACCCTTTTTTCCTTTCGGAAGCGTGTCTTCAAATGTAAAAATGCGACTAATGACACGTTCGACATTTCCATCGACGATATTGGTTGGCTGATCGGCACAAATCGCCGCGATTGTGGCAGCTGTATAAGGTCCAATACCTGGTAGCTTGAGCAAACTTGTTTCATCTAATGGGAAAACGCCACCATAGTCGTCCCGGATCGCGACTGCACATTTATGAAGATTTCGGGCCCGCGCATAATAGCCCAAACCAGCCCACATTGATAAAATTGTTTCGCGCTCTGAATTCGCAAGATCTATGACCGTTGGAAACCTATCGATAAACCTTTCCCAATAAGGCGTTGCATGGGCGAGCGTCGTTTGTTGGCTCATGATTTCTGAAAGCCAAATTTGATAGGGATTTGGTACAACCCCACGGGCTCGGTCTGCCGGGCGCACGCGCCAGGGTAGGTCTCGTCCCTGCTGGTCATACCAGCGCAAAAGGCTGCTATGCATATCAGAAAATTCTTGCATAAAATCGGTCTGACCGCTTTACCCAGTCTTCGCAATAGGCATAACGGGAATATATGTCAGATACACGTCAGAAAAAAGAGGTTCTAGGCCGCTGGGTAGAAACCCAGCCTGGACGACCGCAATTTCGGGCAGCGCCGAGTGCAGGCCTGGCCGTTTCAAAGGTTATGCGACCTCTTGCCAAAAAACATGGAGGTGGAAGCTCCGCCCTGGCCCTTGAGAAAATATGGCCAGAGATTGTCGGCCCCCGCTGGTCCAAAATCTCGTCTCCCGTTCGATTTTTAGGCGGACGGAATGGTCGGACACTTATTATTACGGCCCCCGGAGCCGCTTCCGCCCTTATTCTGGCTCAATCTGGTCCAATTGTGGAACGATTAAATGCTCATTTAGGTTCTAGTCATGTTCGTCAGATTAGAGTGATTCAGAGTCGCATGACTCAGCCGTCTGACAAAGGACCTAAACGTGGCTTATCTCCGCGAAGGGCGTCGGACCTAAATGACGGGTTGTCGCATATTCGAAACCCTAGATTAAAGTTGGCACTTGAAGCAATGGGACGCGGGGTGCTGAGTAAGGTTGAACGAAAATTATGAGACTTAGATATTTTTTCGCTAGCGTGGCCGTTGCGCTCACGCCTTTCGCTGCTTCCGCTCAGACAAATGCCTCAACTCTTACAGATGGACCTAATCAACCCAACGTTCCAGCCCATATTAGCGAGACCGTCTTTGTAGAATCGCATAACGACCATGTTTTAGGGAGCGAAGACGCGGTCCAATCCATGATCGTCTATGCCTCTGTCACCTGCCCGCATTGTGGTGGATGGTTCAGTGAAGAATGGCCAAAAATCAAAGCCGAACTGGTTGAAACAGGTCTCATGCGCTTTATCTTACGCGAATATCCAACCGCCCCCGCGGAGATGTCATTAACAGGCTTTATGCTGGCAGCGTGTGCGCCGACTGATCAATATTTTGACATCATAGAATACCAGATGGAGAACCAAGATCAGATTTTTAAAGACGCGCAGGAAGGTCGGGCGAAAGAAGCCTATGATAAGATCGCTGCAAAAGCCGGTATGACAGAAACTGAAGCGATTGCGGCCTGCCTAGGAAATCCTGACATTCTCAGCCACGTCCAAGACAATGTTCAGCGTGCGCACCTCGGTGGCATTGAAGGCGTTCCAGCCTTTTTTATCAATGGGCAACTCTATGAAGGCCCTGCAGATGCCGAAAGTTTGATCAAATTGATCAAAACACTCGACGAAAATGGTGTAACCACGCTCCCTGCTGAATTTGCTGCGCCAAAAGAAAAGCAATAGTCAACTGGCCCGCAAAAGGGTTAAGGTAAATCCATTTTGAGCTGTAATGCTCTAGTGACCATCCACAGAGATTTAGCTAGCTGTTCATACAGGCCCTTGCCATAACAGCATAAATCTCAAGGATATCAGCATGTTTGCAATTGATTCGCTTTCTAGACGCCTCCTTCTCACATTGATGGGGTCAGCGCTTGCGCTCACGGCCTGCGGAGGTGATGATTCAAAGCCTTCTATTGGCGCGGATGGGGAATATACCGTTGAGGGCGATTATATTCTTGGCGAGGCCGATGCCCCCGTGACCTTGGTCGAATATGCGTCCGTTGCTTGTGGTGGTTGCGCCTATTGGCACGAAAATGTCTACCCAGACCTCAAATCGAAATATATTTCGACTGGTAAAGTCAAATATGTGTTCCGACCCTTTCCAGCCTCCACGCCGGAAATTGCAACGACGGGACATAAGCTTGCCTATTGCGCACCACGAGATAAGTTTTTCAAAAACATTGACCTTCAATTCGAAGCTCAACCTCGACTATTTAAAGCGGCGCAACAGGGGCGTTTGAGACAAGCCTATGTAAGCCTCGCGAAAGCGTCAGGTCTTTCCGAAGACGAGTTTATCGCCTGCCTAACGGATGAGGAAATCACCAAACGCTATGAGCGTGACACACAATTAGGCGTAGATATGGGCGTAACGGGAACACCAAGCGTTTTCGTCAATGGTGTCAAAACGGACGGATCTGATCTTGAGGCAATTGAGAAATTACTCCTTCCAGCTTTGGGTGAAGACGTTCCCGTCAGTGGCGAAGGTGCAGCCGAGTAAGTCATGACGTCGCTCGTCTTTAATTCCATCAAGCTCACGGGCTTTAAGTCCTTTGTCGAGCCGACAGAGTTTCTGATTGAGCCCGGTCTTACAGGGATTGTAGGGCCCAATGGATGCGGGAAGTCCAATCTTCTCGAAGCTATTCGTTGGGTTATGGGCGCGAATTCCGCCAAAGCCATGCGGGGGGCGGCCATGGAAGATGTTATCTTCAATGGCACGAAAACAAGGCCTGGTCGAAACCAGGCCCATGTTGTTCTCAATGTCGATAATACGGCACGCATCGCGCCGCCTGCCTTTAATGACAGCGACGAGCTGGAAATTATGCGGATTATCGAAAAATCAAAAGGCTCAAAATATAAAATTAATGGCAAAACCGTTCGGGCCAAAGATGTTCAATTGCTCTTTGCCGATGCCTCGACAGGTGCCAATTCCCCCGCCCTTGTTCGTCAGGGTCAGATTTCTGAACTTATTGCGGCGAAACCTTCCAATCGACGCCGTATTTTGGAAGAGGCCGCGGGTATTTCCGGCCTGCATTCCAGACGTCACGAAGCCGAACTGCGATTGCGCGCAGCCGAAAATAATCTAAATCGCCTCGATGACATTATTGGCCAGATCGAAAGTCAGCTCCTCTCCTTAAGACGCCAATCCCGCCAGGCTGCACGCTATAAGCGTTTGGCTGGTGAAATTCATGAATATAAAGCCTTGCTTTGGCTGAAACGCTGGCAGTCGGCTCTCGATACACTGGAAAGCGCGCAAAAAGACTTAGGCGAGCGCGAAAACGCTGTTGCCGACACACAGCTCAAAGCCTCTGAAGCTATTCGCCATGCCGATGAACTCTCTGCTCTACTTGAGCCGAAAAGAGAGGAACAACTCATTGCGGCTGCACTTTTGGCGCGTTTAAATGCGGCCAAAGAAGCCCTAGAGCAAGATGAAGCTTCCGCTAAATCTGAAATCCATAAATTAGAAACTCAACTCAGAGACATTTCTTCTGATCTTGAACATGAGGCACATGTTGTCAGCGACGCGGCAGAGGCCGAAAAGAGATTAGCGGCTGAACATGCAGAATTATCGGCACTAAAAGACATGTCGGCAGCCTTAGATGCGGCGGCAGACGCAGCGTCAGAGGCCTTGAAACTCCGCAATGGTTTGAATGAAGCATTCACAGAGCTCACCCGAAAAACAGCGGATCAGGCTGCGCGTCGGGATGCGGCGCAGCGCGAATTAACGCAAGCGCAGCAACGTCAATCTCGAATTCAGATTGAGTTAGGACAGGCGAAAGAAAAATTGGAAAGTCTTGACGTCGAGAGTTTCGGAAACGCCAATCTCTTTTCATCAGCCGCGCAAGATGCCCTAAACGCATTAGAAGCCGCGCGCAAAACGGAGCAACAGCTCACAGCGGACCGAAGCGCGGCAGAAGATGCGGATAGTAAGGCCAGAGAACATTTATCAAATTGCCGACAAGCTGCGCAAAAACTGACCTCTGAAAAATCAGCTTTAGAAAATGTACTGCGCCGGTCTGAACAAGCCGATTGGGCACCAGCCCTGAACAGTATCCAGGCAAAATCTGGCTATGAGCAAGCCCTTGCGGCGGTTTTAGGCGAAGATCTTGATGCCGCGATTGGCGGATCAGCCGGTCTCAGATGGGACGGCGCGGATGCCCCAAGTCAGGACCTTCCAGCAGGTGTTGACCCCATAACCGATTATATCTCTGCACCAAAAGAATTGCAGGCGCGCCTGTCGCAAATTGGTGTGGCGTCCAAAGCCGATATAGCGCGTCTTGCCGGGGCGCTTAAGCCAGGGCAACGTCTTGTCAGTCCAGAAGGTGACGTGGTGCGCTGGGACGGGTTTACGATTGCCTCAGGCGTAGAGACATCAGCTGCAATTAAACTCAAACAACAAAACCGTGTGTCTGAATTAAGCCAAGAAATTGAAACCGCGCAAGCTGACGTTGAAACGGCAAATCAGGCTTTCGAAGCCGCACGTGAGACTCGTCAGACCGCAGAGGCCGCGGCGCGCGAAGCCCGCAAGGCTTTACCTGATCTTGAGCGCGCCGACCGCGCAGCGCAGGCGGCAATGGCACAATATGAAACGGATATCGCAAGGGCCTCTGCGCAAAAAACAAGTCTTGAAGACCAGGTTGCAAGACTTACGGTCGAAGCAGAAGATATTGCCTCTCAGGTCCAGAAGGCAGACGCCAATTTGGCCGCGCATTCAAAAGGCGAAGATCTATCTGAGGAACGCGAAACGCTATCTCAAAAACTTAGCGAGGCGAGAGATGTGGCTGATGAAGCCAGCGCGCAATATCGCAGTCTCAGAAACGAATCCGAAGCCCGCGCGTCGCGCTTAAACGCAGTGGAAACAGAACGGCAAAATTGGGCAAGGCGGTCTGAAAATGCAACCCAGCGCTTGGCCACGCTCGAAAATCGTAAGGCCACGGTCAATATGTCCCTTAAGGCCGCAACCGAAGGCCCTGACCAATTTGCGGAACGACGTCGCCAGCTATTTGCTGAACTCGCCACGGCAGAAGCCCGCAGAAACACAGCCGCCGATGTTTTGTCAGCATCTGAAAAAGAAACAGCTGATGCCGTGCAAGCTGCCCGACAGGCCGAAACAAATGCCGGAACGGCGCGTGAAGCGCGCGCCGCCTCACAGGCCAGACTAACCGCTGCCCAAGACCGCATTGGTGAAACAAAAGCACGTGTAAACGAAACACTGAATTGCGAACCGTCGGAACTAAAGTCTCACCTCGGGGAGTTATCAGCAGAGTCAGGCCTCTCAGAGCATGATATTGAGCGTAAGCTTGAGCGCCTGAGCAAAGAACGTGAAAAAATGGGCGGCGTAAATTTGCGCGCCGATGAAGAAGCGGTTGAGCAAGAAGAGCGCCTGAGCGCTATGGTCGAAGAAAAAGAAGATTTGATCAAAGCCATTGCCCGTCTGCGCGAGGGCATTGATGAATTAAATACGGAAGGGCGCCAAAGATTGCTGGCCGCTTTTGATCTGGTCAATGGACATTTTGGTCGTCTTTTCCAAACGCTTTTTGGTGGTGGCGAAGCCGCGCTGGCCTTAACTGAATCTGACGATCCACTTGAAGCCGGTCTCGAAGTCATGGCTCGCCCACCCGGGAAATCCCTCAAAGCTATGTCACTCCTATCAGGCGGTGAACAAGCTATGACGGCGACCGCCCTTATTTTTGCGGTTTTCCTGTCCAACCCTGCTCCCGTTTGTGTTCTTGACGAGGTCGACGCGCCGCTCGACGATGCCAATGTTGGCCGCTATTGCGACCTGCTCGATGATATGAAGAAAAATACAAATACGAAATTTATCGCGATCACCCATAATCCCGTCACGATGAGCCGAATGGACCGCCTCTTCGGCGTTACAATGGCAGAACAAGGCGTCAGCCAATTGCTCTCAATCGAACTTGCCAAAGCCGAGGCCCTTGTTGCGGCGGAATAATTTGTCCCGACACGAATTTAGCCGTGTCCCGACATGATTTTACTGGTTAAGCCGCTTACGCAAGGTGATGTTAGGCGCGCGGGCTCGTCTTAGCCGATAATATGGAAATCAAAATGAAATCGTCGAAGAAATCCGAAACGATTGAAATCAGAGTGTCACATGAGGACAAACAGGCCTTACAAGCCAAAGCCTCAAGTCAAGGCCGAACGGTAAGTTCGGTCATAAGAAGCTTGATTGCTGATTATCTAGCAAAAGATGAAACCCGCCCTTATTCAAACCGATTAAAGGCCTCTCTCATGACATTGAAATCAAAACCCAAATCAATCGCCGCAACTCTATTTGCATGCGCTTTGGCCCCTTTTGCATATGTGCAATATGCAGCGGCCGAAGACATTTCAGTTAAGCTGGATGGCGAATATATCGTTCCTATTGTCGAAAATGGCGAAGAAGGCACGCGCACGCGAAGCTTTTCGACGGAAGTTCATTTCGAAAATGGCGGCGACGCAACATTCAACTTAGCGCCTGATATGACCATGTTCATCACGGTCAAAGAAAGCGCTGACCGACTTTTCATCGAAATAGTGATAAAGGATAAAAACGAACTAATCGCCGAACCCAGAATAACGACCACATATGATACGCCAATACGTGTCGAGGTCGGATCGGAAACCGGAGAGATCTTTACACTTAACGCTCTATCTAAGAAATTGGAACATTAGCCAATTTCGATTGCACCGTATGATTGAGCAATTGAAGGCTTATTGATCACCCAAAAACAAGCCTAAAAATGTAGATTAAAAACCGAGTCTTACGAGAGTTGATAATTGGGGATGCAAAAACCCAGAAGAAATCTCCCTTAAAAAGAATTTGTCTATAATTTTCAATGGGTTAAAGCTACACTACATCTTGTTGACTTCCCCCCTCCCCTTCGTTAGGTAGGGGCCGCTTTCGGGAGGGGTTTATCGGGTGTTCCGATAGACCGTTCAGAAAGCACTGAAGCTGAACACTATGATCGATTCCGAAGGACGCGACTCTCAATCCACAAAGTCTGACCTCGACAGATTGGGCGATAAGCTCGATAAAATCCAAGCCAGACACAATCCGGATAAAGAGCCTACGCAGAAATCGGCCTCAAACATGGCAGAAGGCCTCAAATATGCCAGCGAATTTTCCGCGGCTGTTCTTGTTGGTGCTGCCCTAGGTTGGGGTATAGACTATTTTGCAGGATCAGCGCCGTGGGGTTTACTGGTCGGATTGTTTTTGGGCTTTTGCGCCGGCGTTATGAATGTTGTGCGTGCAGCTCGTGAAGGAATGGACGGCTCGGGTGAGGATCTTCCTCCGGAGTTAGACGAGGACGACGACTGATGATCGCCGCTAAAGACCCAACTGCGCAGTTTGAACTGCACAAATATGCCGAATTCAAAATCGGTAATCTGGATATATCCTTTACGAATTCGGCCTTGATGATGGTCGTGACACTCGTTTGTGTGGCGCTGTGGTTCCTTCTATCGTCAAAACGTTCGCTTATTCCAGGTCGCGCACAATCAATCCTCGAAATCTCTTATGAATTTATTGCAGACATGCTTAAGTCATCAACGGGAAAGGAAGGCATGCGGTTCTTCCCACTTGTCTTTACAATTTTCGTTTTCATTTTGTTTGCAAATATGCTGGGCATGATCCCGTTCTTCTTTACCACAACAAGCCACATTATCGTGACCTTTGCCTTGGCAATGATCGTTATGTTGGTTGTTATTGGATTTGGAATTTGGAAAAATGGCTTTGGTTTCTTAAAGCTGTTCTGGCCAGACGGAATTCCAATGGCCATCAAGCCATTTGTATCACTTCTTGAATTTATCTCGTTCTTGTCGCGCCCTATTTCGCTTTCTGTACGTCTCTGGGCAAATATGTTTGCGGGACATATTCTATTAAAACTCTTCGCCGGATTTGCCGTTTCAATGTTTGCGGCTGGAGGGTTGATTGCCGTCGGGTCAATCGTGCCTTACACACTTACCTTAGCCCTTATCCCACTCGAATTTCTCGTGGCTTTTGTTCAAGCCTACGTATTTGCCCTTTTGACCAGCGTCTATCTATCCGATGCGCTGCATCCAGGACATCATTAGTCACCGCTTATTTAACAGCTTTCTCAAGGAGATCATCATGGAAGCAGAAGCAGCAAAATATATTGGCGCAGGTATTGCGTGTCTCGGCATGGCCGGCGCAGGTATCGGCCTTGGCCATATCTTTGGTAACTACCTCGCAGGCGCATTGCGCAACCCATCTGCGGCCCAAGGTCAGTTTTCAAACCTTATCTTCGGCTTCGCCGTAACGGAGGCCCTCGGCATTTTCTCATTCGCCGTTGCCCTTATCCTAATGTTCGTCCTTTAAGGACACAAATTACTACGTAAGGTAATTGACGATGCTAAATGCGTTGACAGGCTTCACCGGAATATTCCTAGCCGCGGCTCCGGCTGCTGAGGGAGGACATGCTGAATCAAAGGTTTTTCCACCTTTCGATCCAGCTTATTTTCCGTCACAACTATTCTGGTTTTTTCTGACATTCTTCGCACTTTATTTCCTCTTGTCTAAAGTTCTCTTGCCGCGTGTCGGTGAGACAATTGAGGAACGCGGATCTCGCATCGCTGATGATCTAGACCAGGCTTCGCGCATGCAGCGCGAGGCCGAAGAAGCTGAAAAAGCTTATACCCGGGCTCTCGCTGATGCGCGCGCCAAAGCTATGAATGTGGCCGAAACAACCAAAAAATCTGTTGATGATGAAATTCAATCAGAATTGGCTGCCGCAGACGCAGAAGCGAATAAAGCGGCCGAAGCGGCAGAGGCCCGTATACGGAGCGTGCGTGAGAAAGCCTTATCCAATATTGAGTCGATTGCGACAGATGCCGCTCAAACAGCGGTTGAAGCCCTGGCCGGTAAAAAGGTCACGCTTGCAACGATCAAATCCGCACTGAATTAAGGGAGCGGACACGATGCATTTTACTTACAAACTTGATGATCCAACAACACTGGTATTCATTGCTGTCTTCATCTTCTTCCTCTTTCTTGGCTATTTTGGCATTCACAAGAAAATAGCTGGCGCGCTCGACGCCCGTGCTGATCGTATTCGCGAAGAACTCGAAGAGGCCAGACGCCTCAGAGAAGAAGCACAAGCCTTGCTTGCCTCTTACCAACGCAAGCAAAAAGAAGCCGAAGCGCAAGCCGAGGATATTGTTAAACAGGCGCGTTCAGATGCCGAGAATATGGCCGTACAAGCCCGCAAAGATTTGGCTGAACGTCTTGAGCGCCGCGCGGCACAAGCCGAAGCCAAAATTGCCAATGCCGAGGCGCAAGCCATGGCCGAGGTGAAAGCGAAAGCAGCTGATATGGCAATGGATACAGCCGAAGAGATCCTTCGGACGAAACTGACAGCGGCTGAAAAGACCAAGTTAATCAAAGACGGCATCTCGCAAATGGGTTCGGCTCTAAGCTAGTCTTGTATAAATCCTAGAATTTAAAAAGGCCGCTCTCTCTGGGAGGCCTTTTTATTTTGTTTATTGAAATGTTAGAAACGCGCGCAATTTCTGAGGCATATTTATGGGTTTAACCTATTTCAAAATGCACTAGCAAAGATAGCTTCTAGCCTCGAGAAGTTGTTTTTCAACGCGGTCTCGTTGCAAATAGTGATGCATTTTGGCGTCTGCTTGCCCGATACGTGTATTTAGGCGGTCAAGACGTCCAGACAGATACCGCATTGTAAGACTACGTGTATAGCAGTTAGAATTGACGATGCGGGTTACAGGGGAGTTGGACATTTTGCTTTCCTTTTTTGTTTTTGATGACCCCTTATAGGTAAGGCTAATTTCAACTACTATTCACCTTGCTTCACACTGCGTATGTTGTTTTGTGACCCAATTCACACAGGATCGTCAGTCATTCTCACGCCAAACGGAGTGAGATGTGATCAAAAACTTTTTAAATTATAGCTCCGAATTAATATCAACTTTATTGGCTTCACGGCCAAGCTGATGATTCTTAATGTCGCGAAGGTCATCACTCATACGGAAAAACAAAAGATAGATTTCACAAAGAAAGCGCCAAAACACCAGACCTATGAGCGTCCCTATTAAGGTCATAAATATAGTACCCAGACCGCCTAGAAAACTATATCTCATTGCCCCTAACCCAGCAAAAATAGCAAACAAACCAAAAAGCAAAATGGCTGCCATACCAAGGAAATATAGAACCTTGATCAGCTTTGTGCCGATAAGTTTCTCAAATGTTAAAAAAGCTGAAATCATTACGCCCTCCTATTGTTAATGATTGGGAAGGTGATCACAGCCTTATCTTAGCAGGTCAAGAAAAACTATTCTGCCGCTTCTTGCGTCTCATCAGGCGGGCTCCAGCGTAAAACAGGTTTGCGGGCCGCTTGGGTCTCATCAAGACGTCGCTTAGGCGCATATATAGGCGCTTGTTTAAACATCTCTACGTCGCCTGATGTCGCTTTCTTGGCTAAATGACGCATTGAGCGGATAAACCGGTCTAGCTCGTTTTTGCTTTCACTTTCGGTGGGTTCAATCAACATGGCCCCATGGACGACCAGAGGGAAATACATGGTCATGGGGTGATAGCCTTCATCGATCATGGCTTTGGCAAAATCGAGTGTTTCGACCTCGCTTTCTTTGAGGAAACGATCGTCAAAAAGTGCTTCATGCATACATGTGCCTTCAAAGGCAGGTGTCATCACATCTGACAAAGAGGCCTGAACATAATTTGCGTTTAAGACTGCATCTTCTGTCGCCTGTTTTAAACCATCCGCCCCGTGGCTCATCATATAAGATAGGGCCCGCGTATACATGCCCATATTGCCATGGAAGGCGCACATCCGACCAAAATTCTTGGCGTCTGGATGTTCAACCAGATCAAAGCCGTTTTCGGTTTTGGTGACATATGGCACAGGGGCGTGATCTTTAAGCGCGTCTGACAAAACCGTCGGACCAGAGCCTGGACCCCCGCCGCCATGAGGCGTTGAGAATGTTTTGTGCAGATTAATATGCATGGCATCGACGCCCAAATCGCCTGGGCGAACCCGTCCAACGAGGGCGTTAAAATTGGCGCCATCACAATAGAAATAACCGCCCGCTTTGTGAATAAGATCGGCAATCTCGATAATGTCGGTTTCAAATAAGCCACATGTATTCGGGTTTGTCAGCATGATACCGGCAATATCTGAGTCCTTACCCGAGCCATCCAGCTTGGCCCGTAAGGCTTCCATATCGACACGACCACCCAGATTGGCAGGAATTTCATCGACAGAGAACCCACATTGCACGGCCGTAGCCGGGTTGGTGCCATGGGCAGATTCTGGAACCAGAACCCGACGCTTATGCTCAAGCCCGTCATGATCTAACCTCGCGCGGATCGCCATCATCCCACAAAGCTCGCCATGCGCACCCGCTTTGGGGGTCAGAGCAACGGCTGGCATATTACAAAGTGTCATCAACCAATGTGACAGGACATGTAGAACTTCCAGCGCGCCTTGAGCCGTTTGTATGGGTTGCAAAGGATGCACATCCGCAAAGCCTGGCATACGCGCGACTTTTTCGTTCAAGCGCGGATTATGTTTCATTGTGCATGACCCAAGCGGATAGACCCCGAGATCAATCGCGTAATTTTGCTGGGATAAGCGCACGTAGTGCCGCAGGGTTTCAGGCTCGGATAGGCCCGCCAGACCAATCGCGCCTTGCCTGGCATGCGCGCCGAGACGTGAGGTTTTCCCTTTGGGTTTAGCCAGATCAACTCCCGTTGTCACAAGATCCCCTGTTTCAAACAGAAGTTGCGCGGCCTGATTTAGAGCTTTCGAGCCAGACACGGTTTCAATCCGGTTGGAATTTGCCGCGACCGGTGATGTAGAACGTCCTTCACTTTTCATGACAAGACCTCCTTAAGCGCTGTGCCGTAAGCGGCGATATCTTCATCTGAACTCGTCTCTGTCGCGCAGACCAATAAGAGGTTTGGATCGGCCTTTGGCTCTAAACGTGATAATGGCACACCGGCGATCACGCCTTTTTCGACCATGGCGTCTACGACCTGGGCGGCAGGCTTGTTCAAGCGGACTGTAAACTCATTAAAGAAAGTCTCATTCTCGACGTCTGCGCCGTCCACCCCATCAATAACATCCGCAAGCTCGCAGGCTTTTTCATGATTAAGCGCAGCTAGGCGCGTAATGCCCGCATCGCCCAATAGGCTCATATGGATCGTAAAGGCCAGACAACACAGGCCACTATTGGTACAAATATTCGAGGTCGCTTTTTCGCGGCGAATATGTTGCTCGCGCGTCGAAAGTGTCAGCACAAATCCGCGCTCGCCATTGGCATCCACAGTCTGTCCGCACACACGGCCCGGCATTTGACGCACTAATTTTTGACGGCAAGCAAAGAGACCCACATGTGGTCCGCCAAAGGCAAGACCAACGCCCAGCCCTTGCCCCTCGCCAACAACAATATCAGCCCCCTGTTCTCCAGGCGGCGTAATGGCGGCAAGCGCTACGGGTTCTGTAAAGACTGCAATCAAGAGCGCCTTATGGGCATGAGCCTTTTCGGCGATTGGTTTGAGGTCGATAATTTCACCAAAGACATTAGGAGACTGAACAACCACGCAACAGGTATCATGATCAATATGATCAATGACATGGTCATCACGGCCAATACGCGTCTCGCGTTCATTTATCTTGATATCGAGTGTCGAGGCGAGTGTCTGCGTTGCAGCCGCATAATGGGGGTGTAAACCCGGTGCGAGCACAGCTTTTGATTTTTTTCCGCGTGCGACACGATGGGCCATCACAACAGCTTCGGCACAGGCCGTCGAGCCATCATACATAGAGGCATTCGCAACTTCCATACCGGTTAAAAGCGCGACCTGTGTCTGAAACTCAAATAGAGCCTGAAGCGTGCCTTGGCTGATTTCAGGTTGATAAGGCGTATAGGCCGTCAGAAACTCTGAACGCTGGATCAAATGATCAACTGTTGCGGGAATATGATGTTTATAGGCCCCTGCCCCACAGAAAAACGGTACAGAAGAGGCTGAGGTGGACCTGTTAGATAAGCGCTGAAAAAAAGTCTCAACGGATTGCTCGGATTGATGATTTGGCAAATCAATAAGGGTTTTCAATCGAGCCGATTCCGGAACATCCTGGAATAAGGCGTCAATATTATCGACACCCACGACCTCGAGCATTTGCGCACGGTCGGTTTCACTTAGCGGGAGATAACGCATTTTAATCTCTATCCTAACTTATCTTTTAGCTATTCAGGCGTGTTAATGCGGGGTCTGTGTCTGGCTTAGAGCCCGTCGCAATATTCTTTATATTTGGCTTCATCCATCAAGGATGAAAGCTCATCTGCATCCGCAATTTTAATTTTGAAAAACCAGCCATCCGCATCCGGTGACAGATTTACCGTCTCAGGGGCGTCTTCCAGTGTCGTATTGACTTCGGTCACCTCACCGCCAATTGGCGTGTAGACTTCGGAAGCCGCTTTAACGGATTCGACGACGGCAGCTTCATCGCCCTTGTCAAAGCTTGCGCCAATCTCTGGCAATTCGACAAAGACAACATCACCCAATTGTTTTGACGCATAGGCGGAAATTCCGACTGTACCAGTCTCACCGTCCACAGTGATCCATTCATGATCTTCAGTATAATATGTGCTCATCGTTTAGGCTCCTCGGTAATAGCGATGGGGTGCAAAGGGTAATTTGACAATTTTAGCCGGGCGCGCCTTGCCCCGCACAATAAGATTGACGGTGGTTCCCGCCTTAACAAAAGGACGCCCCACATAACCCATAGCGACCGGCCCTCCAGCCGTGGGGCCAAATCCGCCAGATGTTATCTCGCCGATTATGTTGCCGTCCATATCCTGGATTTCAGTGTGCTCGCGGGCGGGTGCGCGGCCTTCGGGTTGAATACCTACCAAACGTTTTGAAGATTTATTGGCAATATCACCCGCAACACGCTTTGCGCCCAGATATCCTGCATCCGCGCTGCGACGATGTTTTTGGATGGACCAGAAAAGCCCGGCTTCAATCGGCGATACATTGGTATCAATATCATGGCCATAAAGACAAAGACCGGCTTCAAGACGCAGACTGTCTCTGGCGCCAAGACCAATGGCCTCGACATCGTCATGAGACAATAGCGCATGGGTTAGTTTTTCGACATCTTCATGTTTCACAGAAATTTCAAACCCGTCTTCGCCTGTATAGCCAGAGCGCGAAATATGAACCCAGATTGGCGCGTCCAGCGACCCGGATAATTCCAGATCTGTGTGTGTCATAAAGACAAGATTATTAATCGCCGGATTAAATCCTGCCATGATTTCTGCGGCTTTGGGGCCCTGTAAGGCAATCAAGGATAGCGTGTCATCTTTGACCTGAACCTGCACGCCTTCGGGCATATGTTTGGCGAGATGAGCGTAATCGGCCTCTTTACATCCGGCATTCACGACCAGATAAAGCACATGCTCATAGCCTGGCATGGCAAGGCGTGAAATCATGAGATCATCAAGAATGCCGCCCGTCTCATTGAGGAATTGTGAATAACGTTGCTGTCCGGGTTTTAATGATTGGATGTCGGCGGGAACAAGTTTTTCGAGGGCTTTGGCAGCGGTTTCAAAGGACTTGTCCTCTGACATAATAAAGACTTGGCCCATATGGGAGACGTCAAAAAGTCCGGCATGTTCTCTGGTATGGAGATGTTCCTTCAGGACGCCCATCGGATATTGAACGGGCATATCATAGCCCGCAAAAGGCACCATTTTAGCCCCGAGGGCAACATGTTTGGCGTGAAGTGCGGTCTGTTTGAGATCCGACATAGATGGCCTTTCCGCTGCTAAGTCATCCAGAGAATGACAAAAGCGCTCGACGTGCCACCTGCTGTCCCTTTGGGCCTGAGAGATTGACAATGGCTTCACCTAAAACCATCGCTTACTCCGTCGGCGGGGTCTTTCACCAAATGACCCGCTTTCCAGCGTTTTGACTGCCATACGGTCCTGTGACCTGAGCGTTTCCGGGGCGGTTGCGCCTTCGGTGGCCGGCTTATTCCCGACTCTCTCCCATATGGCAGGAAGTGAGCGTTAGATGGGCTTAAATCCACAATGAGTCAATCCAGCAGACGCAAACTGAACCTTAATAACTGTGTGTTACTGTATTTGTTCAATCATAATTAGAAAGCGCACTCATGGCAGGCAAATCAAAAGAAGAAGTTGCATTTGAACTTGTAGCAAAACTCAAAGGTGTTGGTGTCTGGGGTGAACATAACCGCGCCGAAATTCTAGATATGTATGCGGAATGCCTAGAGGCAACATCCGGCCTACGTCAATTACCTGGCCGCAAACCCGTCGCAAAACCTCAGACCCAAGCGCCTGTGCAAGCTCAACCGCAGGCTCAAGCTGTGCCGGCAGCCCCGCAGCCCCAAACTACGCCACAACCAAATGTGCAACAGCAACAACAGCGAATTCAGCAAGCCTATCAACAACAGGCTCAAGCCCAACGTTGATTGAGCTATCCGTAGCTACATTCTCTCAGGCGTTTCAATTGACAAAATATCCAGGCCAATCTCGAGTTGAGCCAAAGTTGCTTTTGCAAGTGCCAAACGCGATGTTTTGATGTCACTCTCTATATGGTCCGCCAATATCGGGCACTCAGAGTAGAAACGCGAAAAGCTCTGGGCAACTCGATAAATATGCTCACATAATATATGAGGCGCATATTTGTCAGCCGCCGATGCAATCGCCTTTGGTAAAGCGTCCAGCGCCAGAACCAGCTCTTTTTCACTCTCCGCCTCAATCGAAATTGTGCCGGCTGTCACACCCATATCGGCAGCTTTACGCAATATAGATTTAATCCGGACCACAGCATAAAGCAGGTAAGGTCCGGTCTTGCCTTCAAAAGCCGTAAAGCGTTCTGGATCGAAAATGTAATTCGTCATGCGCTGATTTTGGAGATCAGCAAATTTTAAGGCCGCTAGACCGACTTTGCGCGCAATCTCTTGGCGCTCTGCCGCGTCAAAATCTGCGCCAATACCTGATGCGTCTAAGCGGTCTGAGGCCGCTTGGTTCATGATGTCTATCAAATCCTCGAGGCGTAATACCCCGCCCTCTCTGGTCTTGAAGGGTTTACCGTCCTTACCATTCATTGTGCCAAAGCCGGCGTGAAAGAGCTGTTCTCTTGTATACCACCCGGCCTTTATGGCGGCGCGAAAGAATTGTTCAAAATGCAGAGCTTGACGCTGGTCAACGACGTAAACGATCAAGTCAGGGTCAATTTCAGATTTGCGATCAACGAGAGTCGCCATATCGGTTGTATGATACAGGACGGCTCCCGAACTTGCACGCAACATGACTGGCGGCGTTTTATCCTTCTCGCCCTCAGAAACACGAACAATTAAAGCCCCTTCATCTTCTTCAGCAATGCCTTTATCTTTTAACTCTTCAATCATGGCTGGTATCAGTGGATCCACGCAGGCTTCACCTTTCCAGAGATCAAACTCGACGCCCAGATTGCCATAACCTATTTTCAATGCTGCGACCGAAACGTCGATAAAATGATCAAGCAATGCCCGATATCCACGTCTGCCATTTTGTAATTGTGCAGTGGCAACTCTGGAGTGTTTCATACGGTCAGGATCACTTTTCGCCTTATTAGACGCTTGCGGATAAAGCCTCGCCAAATCATCCATGGTGACAGGCGAGTTTGTCGGATAGTCTCCCGCATAATCTTCGTCGAAATATGCCAAGTCCGGCTGCTCAGACGCGAGCTCGGACACAAGGTGACCCATTTGCAAGCCCCAATCACCCATATGAACGTCACCAATAACTTTGTGCCCTTGGGCTCTAAAAATTCGTTTTATCGCTTCGCCGATTACCGCAGAGCGCAAATGCCCAACATGCATGGGTTTTGCGACATTAGCCCCACCATAATCGATCACGATTGTTTTTTTGTCGGTGGATTCCAGACCCGTATTTGGATCACCTAAAAGCACATTGGCACGTTCTGTATATAACATGTCCGCTGGTGCGATATTGATAAAACCAGGTCCCGCAATTTCTAGGGACCCAAAAGCTGGATCTTTTTCCAATATGGCGACGGCTTGCGCTGCTATCTCGCGGGGATTGACTTTATTGCCGCGTTTTTTCGCAATCCCGGCAGCCGCCATTGCTCCATTACATTGATAGGGCGCGTCGCCCCGGTCTGATTCGCGAACAGCTGCAATATCACCCGGGAATCCAAGTGTTTCAAATGCAGCCCGCGCTGCCAAATCCAGCGTGGAAAGTATCGTCATGAAAGAGGTCCTTTAAACCTTATTGACCCGCCGAAATCCGAAAACGCTTGCCTTCTTCATTAAAGGCGCGTTGTTGGGGCGTAACCACAAAACCGACGATAATTTCAAAGTTCTCACCCGATGTTGTGTCATTGGCACGCGGGATCAAAATTTTGTCGATTGTCTCTGTTACATTTACTCGATCTGCCCCGTCCGGAAATGTAACGGAGAGCGGGAAAGTTCTCTTATTGATCACATCTATATTTTTGCGTGTGACAGCGACGAAATACTCATATGTGGCGGTTTGCGTGCCTGCTGCGGGCCCCTTCCCAAGCGAGAAGTCAATCGTCAAATCTGCATCAATCGGACGGTCTGCAAAATAGCGGCATAGCGAACGAACAGAATTGATTTCGCCCGTAAAGCCGACATTTGGAAAGCGTTCTTTGCCATCACCTTTGAAATCCACGAGACGCGATGCATCGTGAAGGGCAAAGGCTCTGGGGCACGGCCCAGGGTTTCGCTCGGCCGCTTCACCAATGCGCAAAGCATCTTGCGTGGACTTGCAACCAGTCACAGCCAGTAATGATAGGGCCGCAGCCCCCATAATCATTGTTTTCATCGACATAAAAACGTCCCGAAATTGTCTTTTTCTTGCGTGGAACTTGCTCTATCGCAAGTGCAACTGCAATGCTATAGGTCTTGCCATAGTCAAATCCAGTCACCGCTTCAATGACTGGATTATGAAGGAGTGCTCATGTCTGTAATCGAAGACGTTAAGTCTGACCGGGAAATTGCCGGGGAAATTGATCGTCAGCAAAAAACCGTTTTGCTGGCCGCCCCGCGTGGTTTTTGTGCAGGGGTCGACCGTGCCATTCAAATCGTCGAGAAATCAATCGAGAAATTTGGCGCACCTGTCTATGTCCGACATGAAATTGTACATAATCGTCATGTTGTCGAGCGCCTATCGACACTGGGCGCTGTCTTTGTGGAGGAGCTGGATGAATGTCCCGATGATCGCCCCGTTGTTTTTTCAGCCCATGGTGTTCCCAAATCCGTGCCTCAAGCAGCACAGGCCCGGGAGCTTACCTATCTTGATGCAACCTGCCCGCTCGTTTCCAAAGTTCATGTCGAAGCCGAACGCCATGCAAAAGACGGCTTACACATTCTTTTAATCGGACATGCCGGACACCCCGAAGTTGTCGGCACGATGGGGCAATTAGCGGATGGTCAAATGACCCTCATTGAAACAGAAGAAGACGCTCAGACATTTCAGCCAAAAACCGGCGAAAAACTCGCCTTAGTGACACAAACCACACTTTCCGTCGATGACACGCAAGATATTATAGCCATATTGCAATCGCGATTTCCTGACATCGCCCTGCCTTATAAAGAAGATATTTGCTATGCGACAACCAACCGTCAAATGGCCGTTAAAGCCATTGCGGAAGAATGTGACCTCCTCCTTGTCATCGGGTCCAAATCCTCTTCCAATTCAAAGCGTCTGGTGGAAGTCGCGTCCAAGGCGGGTGCAAATCAGGCTATGTTGATTTCTTCAGCTGATTCAATCGAATGGGAAAAAGTCGATAACGCCAATATTATCGGTCTCTCAGCAGGCGCCTCGGCTCCGGAATATCTCACAGATGGTGTCCTGGCCGCGCTCAAGTCAAAATATGAAATTGTGTGTCGGGAAGTCGAAGTCACAAAAGAAAAAGTAATCTTCAGATTACCGCGTCCCCTATTGAGTTAGCTTAGTGCCGACTTCAAAAACACCTCTAGAGGCGGGCGCACTTCATGGTGCCCTGGTCATTTATACAGATGGGGCCTGTTCAGGCAATCCTGGGCCTGGAGGTTGGGGTGTTGTCATGTATCACGGCAATCGATCCAAAGAGTTTTTTGGCGGCGAGGCCTCAACAACCAATAATCGAATGGAAATGATGGCCGCAATCAAAGCCATAGAAGCCATCAAACCAAATTATAAAGGCCCCATCGTTCTTTTCACCGATTCAACCTATGTCTTAAAAGGCATCACGGAATGGATCATAGGGTGGAAAAAACGTGGCTGGAAAAAATCAGATAAAAAGCCTGTTGTGAATAAAGATCTCTGGCAAAGGCTGGACGCCCTAAACGCTGCCCGCGACATTCGCTGGGAATGGGTCAAAGGTCATGACGGGGATCTAGGCAATGAGCGCGCCGATGAGCTTGCACGTCAAGGCGTGCCAAATAAAACGCGTTCCGAATAAAAAGGATAGATGAAATGAAGCCTATAATCGGCCTCTTGGTTATTTTACTTGCGGCTTGCTCGTCTTCCGCGTCGGATCAAAATGATATTCTTCTGATTGGAAATAAGGGCGAAGACACGGTTAGCTTTATAGATTTAAAGTCGGGTGAGGAACTCACTCGAATTTCAACCAGCGCCAAAGCCCCGCACGAAATTGCCGTCTCACCGGACGACAAATTTGCGGCTGTCGTCAATTATGGAAGCGCCGCCATTGATGTAATTAATATCGCGGACCGAGAGATTATTCATACATTTGACCTCGGGGAGGATGAAAACCCGCATGGTATTGTCTGGCAAGATGACGGTCGGATATTTGCTACAACTGAAGGCGGCCAATCTATGATCGTGATTTCGAATGCAAATCGTTGGGTAGAGCGCGACATTCAGTCTATAAAAACCAATGAAGCCGGAACGCATATGCTTGCGGTATCAGAAGATGGAAAGCGCGCCTATACGGTCAATCTCGGCGGGGGAACCGTTAGCCTGATTGATTTGGAACAAGGTAAGGTCATCACAACACAAGGCGGTGGCAACCAGCCAGAAGGGATTGATCTTGCCAAAGACGATACGGAACTTTGGATTTCCGCGCGCGGCGGCAATGTTGTTTATGTGATGGACGCGCTTAGCTTGAAAGGTCTGGCCAAAATAGATGTTGGAAACTTTCCTTTGCGCCTCGCCATAACGCCAGATGGGTCCAAGGCCGTAACGTCCAATCTAAGAGACGGCTCCCTAACCGTGATCGATGTAGAAACCCGAAAGGTCGAGCGAACAATTGAGGTCAGCGGATCGCCAGTTTCCGCGCAGGTCACCATTTTATTCTCGGATGATGGCCAGCATATTTATGTGGCCGAGACTGGTACAGATACAATCGCGGAAATAGAGTTTGCTTCGGGGGAATTATTACGACGTCTTCCGGCCGGACGGCAAGGTGATGGCTTAGCGATTATTTCGAAAAACCCCTAAATATGAAAACCAAATATATTATGACAACGCAGTCCGCTGACCGGACGGGTATTGTAGCTGCCTTGACCAGCTGCCTTGCGAGGCATGACGGGTTCATCAATGCCCTTAGCCAATTTGGCACGCCTGGTAGCGAACGGTTTTTTTCTCGTATTGATTTTTCAATAGACAAAACAAGATTGGGTAATTTTAAATCTGACCTCCAATCCGATATTGATCACTTTGATCTTACAGTTGATATTATTCCTAAGGACCGACCAACCAAAACCCTTATAATGGTCTCAAAATTTGATCATTGTCTCGCGGACCTTCTATATCGGCGTCGCAGTGGCACTCTAAACATTGAAATTGTTGGAATAGTCTCAAACCATGAAGATGCGCGGCCCTTGGCGAAAACTGACAATATTCCATTTCATCATGTTCCAGTCACGAAATCCAATAAACCAGAGGCCGAGGCGCAGCTTCGGAAAATCATGAAAGACACAGATACTGAATTGGTAATTTTAGCACGATATATGCAAATTTTGTCCGACTCTTTTTGTTCAGATTTTAAAGGCCGAATTATCAATATTCACCATTCATTCTTGCCGAGCTTTAAAGGCGCTAAACCCTATCACAAAGCCTATGACCGCGGAGTGAAACTAATAGGCGCGACCGCGCATTATGTCACCAAAGATCTTGATGAAGGCCCGATCATTGACCAATCCGTTCAACGCGTTGACCACACAATGACACCCAATGAACTTGTTAAACTTGGTCGAGATGTCGAAGCCCAGACGCTCGCACGTGCAATCGCGGCGCATACAGATCATCGCGCTTTTATCAATGGAATCAAGACGGTGATATTGCCCTAATTATTATATGTGCATTGGCCTGAATTGGATTCGTCTCGACTTTTTGGGAAATGATGTTATTTAAATTCCTAGGGGGTTTTAAATGCGCCGTATAATTAGATTGAATTTATTACTTTTTGCCACACTTCCGATACTTACGCTTATTGGATGCGAAAG
>CAYRMO010000017.1:0-2973 GCA_964425355.1 uncultured Algimonas sp.
TGGATAAGAATACGTTTTCTTTGGGCTGTAAAACTGGCTTCAACATTATCTGAAAACTGAGCCCGTTCCATATCTTCTCGCGTATAGGCCTGTACGGTCTGGATCGATCCAATGGCTTCGCCAGCTCGCGCCGAGGCATTGGCCAGCGTGTCTTGGGCTTCGCGGGAATAATTTTTGATTTTCTTGCCAAATAAGATCAACGGCAAGATCATGATAGGGGCCACGCCAAGTACCATCAAAGCCAGTTTCCAGGAAATAAAGAACATCAAAAAGATGCCGCCAATTATCGTCGCCATTGACCTTAGCGCGAAACTAACCGAGCCGGTAATCACTGTTTCAACCAGGGTTGTATCTGTCGTCAATCGAGACAACACTTCGCCCGTTCGAACCCGTTCGAAATAGGTCGGCGATAGAGCCATCAGGTGATCAAAGACGGCCTTGCGAATATCGGCGATGACGCGTTGGCCCAGACGGGTAATATAGAAAAACCGCAATGCCCCCGCCACAGCAAATCCAATGGCAAAAATGGCGGCCAAAGCAAAATAGCGATTAAGATTACCGTCGCCATTAACATCAATCGCGGCACATATAGGCAGGGACCCACCACCGTCACCAAATCCGCAATCAATGATCAATTTCACGATCATCGGCATGGCAAGGCTGCCAAGTGCCGAGAGGACGAGGAAAATCAAGAAAAGGGCGAGCTGTCCGGGATAGACCCGTACAAAGGGCCAAAGCTGTAAAAGTGGTCGAAAGGAACGCGATTTTTTGCGCGCAGATTTATCCTGATCAATTTGCGCCGCATAAGCGGCACCAGAACTGCGCGAGGGATCTGTTGAGGGCTTTGCCATATGGGCGCGCTATGGCATTTTATGGGCGCGGTGTACAACTAGGAATGCGGAGGAAGTTAGGGCGCAGTATTGAGTTTTCAAATTTCAAATGTCTCTCTGCCGAACCTAAAGTGCCAAATCAGAGTTGATGACAGTTGTAAGATGAGGTAGCACCTAAATAGTGATAGATCTCTACGCTTCACATGCCCTCGGCACATCAACGCTGTCCATCCCCGCCGTAAATTCAAAGCTTGGTTTCGCCTGCGCGTCATAGTGAAATTCAAAGACAACCGAGCGGTCAACAACGTGCCCGTGGGTCAGTTCGGTTTTTTGGATCGCTTGATAGATTGGCTGGCTATCGGTGGATGCGCTATGGGAACAAGCCTTCGCGTCGCCTGGCAATTGGGCGTCGTCGCCAAAGCGGGCATTGCTAGCTAAGACCCCGCTTTCATGGACTGTCGTGTTTACATCGCCGATTAGACCTTCAACCTCGATACCAAATCCGTCATTCGAGTTCACAATAAAACGCGATACGCCAGCTTCGTCTGTCACTATTTCGACGGCCAAAACACGCGGTGTTGGGGTATGGGTGGTTGCGGTTTGGATGATTTTGGCGGCGGCAGGTAAGGACATCAGTTCAAATGCGATAAGGCCGAGGGCGATATAACGCTTTTTACCCTTTAAGCGGCGAAATGATGTGATGCGGTTTCTCATGTGATTTGAGATGCAAGAATTGCGCCGAATGCAGGACTTGACGTGCTGGTGTCATGACTTGGCGAATGCGAGGCTTTCCGCTATGCGCCCTGCCATGACAGATCAGTCAAAAATTGCGGGGCTTTTATTTTCGGGTGGACAGGATTCTGCGACCTGTCTGGCCTGGGCTTTGTCACGCTTTGAGCGGGTCGAGACAATTGGGTTTGATTACGGCCAACGCCATGATGTCGAGATGGAATGTCGGTTGGATGTCAGGGCCGCAATAGCAAAAGCCTTTCCAGACTGGGCGGATAGGTTGGGCGAAGATCATGTGATTAATCTGGCTGGCCTTGGTCAAATTAGCGAAACGTCTTTGACGCGCGATGTCGAAATTGGCGTGCATGAAAACGGGCTGCCAACAACTTTTGTGCCGGGACGAAATTTGATCTTTTTGAATTACGCGGCGGCGCTGGGCTGGCGTCGCGGCTATTCTGACTTGGTTGCTGGCATGTGCGAAGCTGATTTTTCCGGCTATCCCGATTGTCGCAAAGAGACGCTGGATCGCCAAATGGAGGCGATCTCGCTGGGCCTCGATAAACCTTATGATCTTCATACCCCCTTGATGTATTTATCCAAAGCTGGCGCTTGGGGCTTGGCTAAGACATTAGGCGGAGACAAACTCGTCGAGATCATCAGAACCAGAACCCACACCTGTTATAAAGGCGTGCATGACCATCTGCATGATTGGGGCTTTGGATGCGGAGATTGTCCGGCTTGCGCATTGCGTGAGCAAGGCTGGAAGGTCTATCAAAACGCATGAGCTATGCCGTCAAAGAAATATTTCTGACCGTACAAGGTGAGGGTGTCAGAGCGGGGACTGTTGCGGTTTTCCTGCGCTTTGCAGGTTGCAACCTCTGGAGCGGCTTGGAAAAGGATCGGGCATCCGCCATTTGTAAATTTTGCGACACAGATTTTGTAAAAACCGATGGCCAAAACGGCGCGCGATATGAAAGCGCTCAGGACCTCGCGTCACAAGTGAAAGCGCTTTGGCGGGGGCAGGGTGAGCCCTGGGTTGTTTGTACGGGTGGCGAGCCGCTTTTACAATTGAATGACAAGCTCATCGCGGCCTTGCATGAGGCGGGTTTTAAAATTGCTGTTGAGACGAATGGCACGATCAAAGCCCCGGACGGGATTGATTGGTTATGTGTCTCGCCAAAGGCGGATGCGGGGCTCGTACAAATATCCGGTGATGAGCTAAAGCTTGTTTTTCCGCAGCTTGAGAACCAGCCTTCAGATTTTGTGGATCTGGATTTTCAGCATTTTTGCTTACAGCCGCGCGATGATAGCTATCTGGGCGCACAAAAAAAGGCGAGCCATGAACAGGCCGCCTTTGAATATTGTCTCGAAAACCCTTTATGGCGCCTGTCGGTACAGACCCACAAAGCGATTA
>CAYRMO010000017.1:3073-34683 GCA_964425355.1 uncultured Algimonas sp.
CTAAGAATTTCCACCTGCGCCAAGTGCAGCTAATTTCTTGGTCGCCCTTTTCGAAAAGCGTGAGATCGATCGATCGGCATCTTCCCAAATGCCTATCGGTTTAAAGCCTCGCTCGTTAAAGCTGGAATAATAGTCATATTCCATTGTGCCTAAGCTTTCGCCATTTGCACCAATAAGATCCGCTGTGAGTTCAGCGCCGCCAATCCCAAAGCTTCGAAAAGAAAGACCAGGATCTTCGGAGAGTTGATTAAATGTAGGTCGATTAGGCTTTGCCATTTCAAGCGTTACGCGCAATGTGGTTGTCGCATTTTCAGAAATTGCGATGCCATATTTGGCGAAATCCTCTGTGAGTTCTTCATTGACGTCTTCAACAAGACGATCAATTTCTTTTTGACCATATTTTCCATTACTTGAAAACGCTGCATTCAGGCGACGGCTAGAGCCGCGATCTGAAAGTTTTTTCGGCAAGTTTTCTGCGCGGTGAGCTAGGTCTTCTGAGACCACAACTTCGACATTGATCGGTCCCGAAATTGTCGTTGATAGATCAGACTT
The DNA here is from genome assembly GCA_964425355.1 of uncultured Algimonas sp. Taxonomy (GTDB): domain Bacteria; phylum Pseudomonadota; class Alphaproteobacteria; order Caulobacterales; family Maricaulaceae; genus Litorimonas. The sequence goes on from CAYRMO010000017.1 coordinate 3,626, forward strand.
AAAGCCTCGGGCCTGTGCAAAAGAAGACAAGCCAAGTGTGGCGCTAAGGGTTAAAATAACGGCTAATTTACGCATAGGGCACTCCTGTTGAGGAGAACTATATCATAAAATGGCCTTGGAGACAAAAAAACGCGACAGTTATTTTGTAACAATCTGGTGATCTAGCTTTTGGCGACATCCACAAGAACGGAAATTACATTGCCAGCGCGTTTCACATTTTTAAGCTCTTGGTCGAGCTGGAGGGCAGAGATTTCGCGCGAAACCGAAACAACCTTGCCTGATAAATCGACGGCTTGGGTTGTAATGGTTAGGACTTTTGCGGATGTATCTAAGGCTTTATCAGTAATTTTAACGGGAACCGTGCCCATATAATAAATGCCTTTGCCGGTTGCCACGACGCCTTTGCCGACCATTTTCGTCGTGCCGACAACCGTTTTTCCCGTTAGTTCGGCCGTTCCGACAACCGCTTTCCCGGTCAGCTCGCCGGCGCCGACAACCGTTTTTCCTGCAAATTTTGTCGTTTCATAAACGCCTTTAACCGGCACAGTGACGACCTTATGTACCGCGCATCCCGATAAAAGCAGGGCGCTAAGGGTCGTAAAAATTAATGGTTTTAATCCGGTCATCTTATTGTCCAACAGTCTTTCCAAAAAAAGCGGGTTACGGTTTGTGCGCGCTTGATACACTAATCCTTTTTAGAAATTCTTAAACCCGTTCAGAATTATTTCATTCACCCTATTTTTTCGATTTATTTTCCCTCTCGGCGCCAGGCCAGCGCGATAAAGATAAAGAAGAGCGCAAACAGAAACAAGGCAGGTGCAAGCGGCGTTCGGCGACTTTGCGTGACTGTATATTGCTCATGCGCGATCAGCCCCATCCAATCTGTACCAGACATTGCTCGCCCTGATTTGACGCGTCTTAGGCTTGGGCGCGCAGTCGGGTCAGTCCCGACAGATTTGATCAACCCGCCTGAGTTTTCAGATAACGGCCCCAAGAGTTCATTTGATGGCAATAGGTTCGAATATTCCAGCGGGTTAAGATTTCCCACGGCTGTGACGGTAGAAATATCACCATTGGATAAGCGGTAAGCCCCTTGACCCGTTAAGGGGATGGTCGCGCGGTATAGGCCCTCAGCAACCTTATCCAGACCGATCTGTTTGCGCGTCGCGTCTGGGGCAATAATTGCGACAGGATCATTGACGTCATCAAGCGAGCGTCTTGTAATAACAAGTTGATCCCCATCGCGGATGGCAGAAAGCGTATCTGCGTCAAGTTCAGGTTCGCCCATCAACCAATGCGCCGTCCGTCTGAACATTTCGCGGTATGGCCCACCGCCATCAGACCCTTTGGCCCATAACCAGGCTTGATCACTCATCAACATGGCAACACGACCATCTTGGACTTTATCAATGACAAAGAGCGGAACCCCGTCCGGGCCGTCAATCAAGACATCCCCGCCAATGGGATCATTGTCGATCGCGCGATACCAATCGCCCCAACCCAATTCGGTATCGCCCACAAAATCAGAGGTGATAGGGTGGCGTTGACCTTTGTTGTTGATTTCCGGCTTAAAGGCGCCCGTCAGAATATCGCCCGTTGGCCGAGACGGTAAAACGGTAACAAGGGGTGTCCGGTATAGGCTCGCATCTGTCGCGAAAGCTGGCCCAGTTGCAAGGAGTAAAGCTCCGCCATCTTCGACATAATGGGCAATATTCTGAAAATATTGAGGTAGTATTGTCGGTCTAGATCGTCCCCCCTGACGCGAGAGCGAACGTCTTTCATATTGGTCAAAAATGATCAGGTCGAATTCGTCGAGCTTTTCTTCAAAGAGTTGACGGGTCGGGAAGGCAATCAAAGAGAGTTCATATTCGCGCGCATTCACATATTTGGCGCGGCTGGTCAAAATCGTAAAATGGACAAGATCAATGGCCGGATCAGATTTTAATAGATTTCGCCATGCACGCCCACCTGAATGCGGCTCACCTGTAATCAATAAAACGCGCATGCGGTCTCGTACACCCTGAATTTCTGAGACAAAGAGATTATTGTTGAGGGTCAACTCACCGGGAACAGACTCGACGGCCAGCTCGACTGTATTGCTGCCACGTTTTTCAATATCCAGAGGGACGGATAAAGGTTTTCCAATGGTGATTGGAAAGCGAGCTTTTACATTTCCATTGAGTTTTAATTCTATTCGAGCTCTCTCGCCTTCAAAGCCGGGATCTTCAACAAGAATTTCAAATTCAGCTTGTTCTTTTACCACGCCAAATTTTGGGGCTTTGGTTGTTAGAATACGACGATCTCTGGCGTCTGGGGCGCCGATGATCAGGCTATGAAACGGAACATCTTCTGGTAAAACCTGGCTTATGGCGTCTTCGACATCATGGCTTCGGCCATCTGTCAGGGCCACAATGCCAGCCAGGCGATCTGATGGAGCTGCGGCCAACGCATCCGTTAAGGCAGGTACAAGAAGGGTTCCGTCATCATCTTGCGGTATAGTGACCGTAATAATATCGAGGTCGCCGGTTTCGCGAAATTCGGATTTAAGCGCGGAAGATAAGCCTTCCAGCGTTTGTAGTCGGTCGCCAAATTCCATACTATCTGAGCGGTCTTCTATGACAATGACCGTATCCGGAAGGCTTTCACGGGTTTCTTCGACCATTTGCGGATTGGCGATGCCAATCACCAAAAAAAGCCCAGCAGTGAGGCGTGTAAATTGACTCTTTAATCGACCTATCCCAGCCGCGACAGAGGCGAGAAAGACAAAACCCATAAGAATATAGACTGCCCAGAGCGGCAAAAGCGGGTCAAAGGTTATTTGTCCTAAAATTTCACTCATTAATCCACCTCAACCGGGAGTTGGGTCTCACCGCGTCCGATACGCTCAACAAGGGCTGCAGAGTGAACTTGATCAGATTTGTAATTTCCAGATAACGTATACATGGCGACATTTACGCCAAACCGAATGGCTATTTCTCTTTGTCTGGCAATGTCTTTTTCAAGATCAATGACTTGTCCATCATCAAGGGTTACGGCCCATCCAGCGGCCCAATCATTGGATCCGATAATGACAGGCGATACACCGTCCCGGCCGCCCGAACTATTTTCTGTCGCTTGCACAAAAACAGGACCGTTTGCCCATCGGCCTGGAAAGACCTGTAAAAGATAAAATGATTTGGTCAGAACATGATCTTCTGGAACTTCGGTCAATCTAGGGATGTCCAAGCCTTCTGTCACACGTTGCAAGCCAGGATGCGGTTCACCCGCTCGTAAAACCCGATCGCCTTCATCACCCGTGTCAAAAATGACCGTGCCGCCCGCATTCATATAGGCATTTATATTATTTCGGGACTCAGGCGATAATTCGGGCGTATCTCGGCGAATGGGCCAATAGAGGAAGGGATAAAGCTCAAGACCGGTACTATCGGGTACAACCCCGTGAACGCCCACAGGCTCAATTGTTGTTCGGCCATTGAGCTGCTCGCTCAGGCCCTCCATGGCGATACGCGAAAGTTCGTCTCGACGAATATCACCCGTTTCAACATAAGCCAGATGCAGGCCCGTTGCCGCCTCTACGCGCCTATCTACCTCGTCATTGGCGAAGCTGGATATGGGTAAGAATAAGATCCCGATAAGTAAAATCGCCAAAGCCCTTTGCGGCCTAATATAGGATAATCTGCCCGACGCCAGCAGCGCGAAAAACGCATCAATGATAAGGGCAATAAGCGCGATCCCCAACAGACGTCCCATAAAGGTGGTTTCAGAGGTTTTACCAAATGTTTTTGGTGTGGCCCCATTTGGCGTCGAGAGGGTCTGAATGTCGCCTGGGGTGCGCGTAAAGGGCAGCGCATTTTGTCGTGTGCCTTGGGAATAATATCCGGGACGATATTCGACGCTTGCAGTCGCCGTTTCAAATGACCCATTTGGGATAGAGTTTGCACCAATGGCAGGGCTTTGTAGCCGTCCAAAGGCATCGAGCTCGCGGTCTAATTGCCAATCAGCAACACTTTCAACGGTTTCGATTTTACGTGTTTTTGCCAAAGGGAGTATCCGTCTTAGCATATCGACATATAATCCAGACAGGGCCAGATTTGACCAATCTGGTCCAGCCGTTACATGGAAAAGAACGATACGACCTTGACCTAATGTAGAGCTGGTAACAATGGGGCTTCCATCTTCGAGGCGCGCCCAGGTACGACTATCTGTCTCAATGCCTGGTTCGGCCATGACTTGTTTGGAAACGGTCACGTCTTCTGGAGTTGGAAGGCCGAAAAACGGGCTTTCTGCAGAGAAAGCCGCGAGTTTTTGCGGGTCTTCCCAGGCCAATGCGCCACCAATCCCGCGTTCGCCTTGTCGAAGCGCGACAGGCATTAAGGTATCAGAGCGCTTGGCAAGGCGAGGCCCTGCAAAGCGGACTAATATGCCGCCATTTTTAACAAATTCACTAACGCCTTCGCTATCATCGCGTTGCGAGTCTGGCATAACAAGAATAGAAGGCTGATAAGCCAGCATGGTTTCAAGATCGCCTTCAAAGACATCGGCAAAAGGCTGTAAAGCTTGTTTGGCGTAAAAAGGTTCGGATAATAGCGGGCTGGAGGTATCAGCTGTCGCCCGTAACACAGTGACAAGTGGACGGCCAAAATTATCATCAAGTAGTTTTACAGAAGCCGCCGATCGGACGCCGGATTGTCTTAATCTTGCAACACGGGCGCGCAATTGCACAGGTAAGGTGAAGCTCACACTGGCCAGATCAGCGCCTGGCGAAAATTGAATTTCTTCACTGGCAATGACTCCACCCCCTTGTCCCAAAGCTTCGATCACATGGGTTCCCGATGCCGTTTTGGATGGTCTGTACCAGTCAACGTCAAAACCTTGAGCGGTTTCGCGAATATCGCCTGGGATCAATAAAGCTTGGACCTCTGGCGTATAAAATTCGCCTCGACCAGGCCAAAACGCGTCTTTCGGTCCAATCGCTGAGGTCAAACTATAGACGTCTGAATTATCAATTAGGCTCTCATCGAAAGCGTGATTATTTATCATATAATTCACGGGTTGAAGGGTTTCCAATCGGCCTAACACCTCGGTAGCAGGTTGATAGGCGGTTATATCTGCCCCGCCGGAGGTTCCAATTTCTGCCGTCGGAATAAGTTGGACCTCCAGATTATCTCTCTGGGCTTGTCTTGTAATCCGTTCGGCTTCGTCAATCATATCGTTCCAGCTAGCCGCGCTAAAGACGCTTTGGTCGATAATAATGGTTGGACGTTTTTTCACCTGATCACCAACCGCCTGTAAGATTGGGCGGGCCAGTGCAATGGCCACAAGCGCCACAAGGGCGAGGCGAAAAAGTAAAAGCCAGAGCGGCGTGCCAGCTGGCGTTTCTTCTTCGGCCTGAACGCCCTCTAAAATACGTAGAGGGGGGAAAATTTGTTGTCTAGGTTTTGGTGGACTAATGCGCAATATCCACCAGATCAGAGGAAGTGTCAGGAGACCGAATAGAACAATCGGGGATAGAAATGTCAGACCTGCAAAACTCACATTTCACCTGCCAAGGCTTGATAAATAGCGTTTAGGGCTATGGCCGCGGGTTGATCTGTGCGATGTCGAATGAGGGTCCATCCCAATCGGGCCGCGGTATTCGCAATGCGTGCATTATGGGCCGCTAAGCGTGTTTGATAGGCCTCTTTAACGGTCTCTGCGCGCCCCAATAGATATTTCAAGGAGCCAGTTGCGGCCCGCATATCCACGCGACCTTGATAAGGAAAGTCTTCTTCGGCGGGGTCAATAATTTGAACGAGTATGCCTTTGACAGGTCGTCCTGCAAGGCCGGAGAGGCGGCTTCGCCAATCTTCAACGGGATCTAAAAAATCAGATGTAATGATAAGTCTTGAATAGGCTCTAATATCCGACTTTAGCACATCGACACCCGCTTCATGGCGCATCATTGTTTCGGCCAATCGTTCATATCCAACGCGGCCAGAGCGCGCTATATCCACGCCGCCCATAAGCGCGCAGCGCTCGCCGCCTTTCATGAGAAGATTGGCAATGGCCAGAGTCAGGACACGACCCCGATCGGCTTTGGTTGGTAGGTTTTGTGAGCTTCCCCATTCCATGCCTGGGCGTGTATCAGGCCAGAGATAAACCGTATTGGCGGCTTCCCATTCATTGTCGCGAACAAAGACTTGATCGCCGCGTGCCGATCGGCGCCAGTCAATCCGATTGGCAGCATCAGTGGTTTGGTAGTTACGATATTGCCAGAAGGTTTCGCCTTGACCCGCCCGACGTCGTCCATGCACACCCGCCGCAACAATAGCTGCAACGCGGTCAGCTTCGGCGAGCAGGGCCGGATAGTCTTGAGCGAGCGCAGCTGCGTCGCGTCGAACATCTCTTTTTCTGGCGAATAGTGCCATATCTAACGAATAGAGTCCTTTAAGGTTTCGATGACTTTCTCAAGTGTTTGACCATCGGCCCGGGCGGCAAAATTCAGGGCCATGCGATGTTTTAAAATTGGGCCAGCCAAAGCCAAAACGTCATCAATAGAAGGGGCAAGACGTCCATCAATTAAGGCACGTGCACGCGTCGCCAGCATAAGGGCCTGACCAGCTCGTGGACCGGGGCCCCATGAAACAGAGTTGCGAATGCTTTCGATTTCGGTTTGATCAGGTCGCGCATTTCTCACAAGGGTCAAAATGGCTTCGAGAACTTTTTCGCCAACGGGCAGCTTGCGCACCAGATCTTGCATATCCATCAGCTGTTTCGGTGTGATGGCTTTTTTCGCTACGGCCTGATTTGCGCCTGTTGTTCGCACCAAAATATCACGTTCTGTATCGCGTGTCGGAAAATCGACATCAATGCGCAGAAGGAACCGGTCAAGTTGCGCTTCAGGGAGCGGATAAGTGCCTTCTTGCTCAATCGGGTTTTGCGTGGCCAGAACATGGAAAGGCGCTGGCAGATCATGACGTTCGCCCGCCACGGTCACAAATTTTTCCTGCATGGCTTGCAAGAGTGCGGATTGGGTACGCGGGGAGGCACGGTTGATCTCGTCAGCCATTAAAAGCTGTGTAAAGACGGGACCGGGAATAAAGCGGAACGCCCGTTTGCCCTTGGTGGTTTCTTCTAGTACCTCGGAGCCCAAAATATCACCCGGCATGAGGTCAGGTGTGAATTGAACGCGCTTATCGTCCAAACCTAGAACGGTTCCTAGTGTTTCGACCAGCAAAGTCTTGGCGAGACCCGGAACACCGATCAGCAGGGCATGACCTCCAGATAAAATCGCCGTTAAAGCCAAATCAATGACGGCGTCCTGACCATAAATGACCTGACCAATGTTCTCTTTAGCTGTTTCCAGCTTCGAACTGGCAGTTTTTGCTGCTTTTTCAATAGTCGCGGGAATGTCTTGCATCGATTTAAAGGCCTGTTGATACTATGTGTTTAGGGACTCAGCCCATATCGGGTATTAGGAATGAAAGTTGGTACACGTCGTGTCTACTGAAAACATCTTAAATGGCAGTAAGACTAGCTTCTCTCTCAAAGATTTGATGAGCGCATTGTCAGAGAGCACAAGTGAGCGCCGCCCAGTGGAGTTGTGGAACCCAGATTATTGCGGCGAAATCGATATTGTTATCCGGGCTGACGGAAAATGGTGGCATGAGGGCTCTGAGATTAAGCGTTTAGGGTTGGTGAAGTTATTCGCCTCGGTCCTGCGAAAGGATGAGGACGGGGTGACCTATCTCGTTACGCCGGTTGAAAAACTCTCCATTCAAGTCGAACGCGCTCATTTTTTGGCTATTCGCTTAGATGCCAAGGGCGAAGGCGAGGATCAGCGCCTGTTTTTTACGACGAATTTGGGTGACGTCATCGAAGCCGGAGCTGAAGCTCCGTTACGCGTGGAAATAGGTTCCGACACTGGGGAGCCGTCTCCCTTTATCAATGTATGGGGGCGCTTGGATGCGGCGCTTACGCGGGCCGTATTTTATGAACTGGTTGACCTCGCCGTCGAACGCGAAACTGAGGCCGGACGTCAATTAGGGGTTTGGGCTGATGGGCAATTTTTCCCATTAGGGTCCGCGGAGTATGAGGATGACTGACCCGGTCATTGCATCGGTCAAACGTGCGCTATTGCCTCTCCCTATTCTGGACGGCAGTGATGAAGTTACGCGGGAAGGTCAGCGCAAGGCTGCCGTGTTGTTCCCATTGGTGAAACGCGAGACATGGCATGTCATTTTAACCCAAAGACCCGAAACCATGCCGTCTCATCCCGGCCAAATTGCCTTTCCTGGAGGAAAGGCGGAAGCTGGCGAAACCGTCTCCCAAACAGCTCTGCGTGAAACGGAAGAAGAAATCGGCGTTGGGTCAGAACATATTCATCTTTTAGGACGACTTAAAAGTTTCGATGCTGTTAGCAGTTTTCGTGTGACGCCTTATGTCGGGATCATCTCATCCCATGCTAAAATCACGGCTGATCCACGCGAGGTTGAAAGCGTATTTGAGGTCCCAATGTCATTTTTGATGAATTCTGAAAATCATATAAGGCGAGACGTTTATTTCGACAATCGAACGCATGTTCTTTATGACATGCCCTATAAGGAGCCGGATGGCACGCATCGCAATATTTGGGGTATGACAGCCATGACAATTTACCGTATGTGGCAGCTTGGATTTAAAGACCAAACGCTATGACCTCATTACGCCTTAAAAATCAGTCCTGGATGCAAAGCGACGCTATCCAACACCTTTTTCAAGCTTTCCCGAAAGGCAGTTTACGATTTGTTGGTGGGTGTGTTCGCGACACGCTTTGGGACGTTCCGGTCGGTGACATTGATTTGGCCTGTCAGTTGGAACCCGATGAGGTGGTCTCTACGCTAAAAGCTGCGGGTATTCGTTACGTCCCAACGGGAATTGATCACGGCACGGTGACAGCCGTAATTAAGGGCGCGCCCTATGAAATCACGAGCCTTCGCAAAGATGTCGAGACGGATGGCAGGCGGGCAACTGTTGCTTATACACAGGATTGGTCTGAGGATGCGCAAAGACGCGACCTCACAGTTAACGCCCTATATGCTGACCTTAGTGGAAAAATCTATGATCCAACAGGACAGGGGCTTGAAGATATAAAGGCGAAGACATTTCGATTTGTTGGTGATGCCGATCTTCGGGTTCGCGAAGACTATTTGCGCATATTACGTTTTTTTCGATTTTTGGCCCATTATGGCGGCAAAGAAAAAGTGGATGCGGCGTCGCTGCGGGCTTGCCGCGAAAATCGTAAAGGGCTCAAGACACTCTCTGTTGAGCGTGTTTGGATGGAGCTTAAAAAGCTTCTTCAGGCGCGTGATCCTGTGCGGACATGCCGGATTATGCTGACCAATGAAATATTGGAAACGCTGATCCCTGAAGCCACAAATGTCGAAGGCCTAGAGGCGATTGTCCGGCTTGAGGCGCGCGAAGCGATTGCGCCCGATCCACTCTTGCGTCTTATGGCTATGAGTGGGCGAGAGCCCTTGCAAATGGCTTTGCTGTGCAAGCGCCTGAAAATGAGCAAATCTGAGAGCCTGCGCCTTCGCGCTTGGGCGGATGATGATGCTCAACTTTCAACAGATATGGCCGAACGAGATCGTATGGCCGCGATATATAAATCAGGGAAACAAGTGATTATGGATCGCACCCGATTGCGCGCCGCAGGCGAACAAGATGCGATTCAGAGTGCGCGCTGGATGGTGCTGACCGATTTGGCAATGGGCTGGCAGCCCCCAACCTTTCCGGTAACAGGAAAAGACCTAACAGCGGCCGGTGTCCCCAAGGGGCCAAAAATGGGAAAAGCCTTGAAAGCCCTTGAGGCTTTGTGGATACGATCAGGCTTCTCGACTGAAAAACAACAGCTGCTCGCGGCTCTCAAATTTATGGGTTATTAATGTCAAACCTAAGACTTTATATCGGTAATTATAACTATTCGAGTTGGTCATTACGTGCATGGCAAATTTTGCGCAAAACGGAATTACCATTCGAAACTGTAATGGTAGATCTGGACGTGCCGGGCTATAAAGAAAAGTTACTCGAAATCAGCGAAGCGGGAACGGTGCCAGCCCTGGATGTCAATGGCGAAATGATCCCGGATAGTCTGGCCATTGCCGAGTTTTGCGCGAGTGCCGTGCCAAATTTATGGCCCAAAGATGAAACACAAAAAGCCGAGGCCAAGGCGGTTGTCACCCGTATGCATGAAGGCTTTGCTGTTATTCGGGCTGAGGCCCCTATGAACTTACGTCGCCGAACTGATGGCCCCATGCCGCAAGATTGTATTGATGAGGCGGCAGAGATATCAGAGATGTGGGATGAGCTTTTAGGGCGTCATAATGGCCCATTTCTATTTGATAGTTGGACGATTGCAGATGCATTTTACACGCCTGTTGCGACGCGCTTTGCAAGCTATGGCCTGCCCAGATCCGTAAGGTCTGACACCTATATCTCCGAATTGATGGCAGATTATCATTTTCTGGAATGGGAGGCACTTGCTTTTACGGAAACCCATATTTTACCTGAGACGGATGCTGTAAATGCCTGATTTAAAAGACTTAGTTAGAACCATTCCGGATTTTCCGAAGCCCGGAATTATGTATCGCGATATCACAACCCTTTTGTCTGATGCGCATGGATTAGCAGAATCTATCCGGCAATTGGCTGCGCCCTATAAAGGCTTGGGCATTACGGCTATTGCCGGGATTGATGCGCGAGGCTTTATTTTTGGAACAGGCGTCGCCGTAGAACTTGGCGTTGGGTTCGTGCCAATCCGAAAGAAGGGTAAGTTGCCATTTCAAACCTATGAACAAGATTACGTTTTGGAATATGGCACGGACACATTGCAAATCCACGCTGACGCTGTTGGTCCAAATGACAAAGTCATATTGATTGACGATCTGATCGCAACAGGGGGAACAGCCGAAGCCGGAATAAAGCTTTTACAGCGAACGGGTTGTCAGATTTCCGGTGCCGGTTTTGTTATTGATTTGCCTGATTTGGGCGGGGCGAAAAAGATCGAAGCACTTGGCGTTTCGGTGACGAGTCTGGTTGCCTTTGAGGGGCATTAGAGATTTAATTCGTGCATTTTGCGTTTATTTAGAAGCGTATATTTCTTTCGAAAACGGGCAGTCGGGATCTAACTTCTGGGTCTATGAAATCTCGATTCGAACTCAGTAACGCTTTACAATCTACGTCGTCCTAGGTCTTGTGCCTAGGACCTCCTGGATGCCAGCGCTTTCATGTAAATCTTTCCTTTGCATAAAATTTGTTGAAACTAATCCAGTTTCGTATGAAGCGGTAGCTCGTTTGGATTCAAGTCGTCAATCAAATTGATTTTCCATTGAAGTGGATAGGGTTTTAAAGATGTCTCACCCTGAATGGGACGATCGAAATCATCATGATCTTTAAACCAAATGATATTTGTTGTGGGGCAGTTTGATAGAAATTCTAGGATTTAATACGTAGTCGTTAGACCCAGGGGGTCCTAGGTACAAGACCTAGGACGACGAAACCCCATAGTTTTCTAAATTACTTCATCATATTGCATTTTGCGTTTAAATTGAAACGTAGAGTCCTTTTGAAAATGGGCGAGAATGGCCCAATTTCGAAAGTCCAAATAAACGCAAATTGCATTATACATTAAATTTAAAGAGCATGATGTCACCATCTTTGACAATATACTCTTTGCCTTCTTGTCGGACTTTTCCGGCTTCTTTTGCGCCTTGTTCGCCATTATTTGCGACATAGTCGTCATAGGCTGTTGTCTCGGCGCGGATAAAGCCTTTTTCAAAATCGCCATGGATAACGCCCGCACATTTAGGGGCTGTCCAGCCATCTCGGAAGGTCCAAGCGCGAGCCTCTTTGGGGCCGACAGTGAAATAGGTTTTAAGCCCAAGAAGAGCGTAACCCGCCCGGATCAAACGGTTTAGGCCTGGCTCTTCCAAGCCAATCGCATCCAGATATTCGGCTTGTTCTTCATCTTCGAGAACAGCCATTTCAGATTCGATCTGGGCGGAAATAATGACCGCTTGAGCACCCTCGGATACTGCGTGCGCAAGAACTTTGGCGCTGAAATCATTTCCTGTTGCTGCACTGTCTTCATCGACATTGGCAACATAGAGAACAGGTTTAGATGTCAGGAGTTGAAGCATGCGCCATGCTTTTTTATCGTCTTCGTCAATCTCGGCGACGCGGGCAGGCTTGCCATCTTCGAGGAAGGCGATGGCCGTTTCAATCAGACGGAGCGTCTGGAGGGCGTCAGGGTCTTTTTGCTTGATCTTTTTCTCGAGATTGGGCTTGCGTTTTTCCAAACTTTCTAGATCTGCCAGCATAAGTTCTGTTTCGATCGTTTCAAAATCCGCCATGGGATCAATGCGACCTTCGACATGTGTGATGTCCTCATCTTCGAAACATCTTAGGACATAGATAATCGCATCTGTTTCGCGAATATTGGCGAGGAATTGATTGCCCATGCCTTCGCCTTTGGACGCGCCTTTGACGAGGCCTGCAATATCGACGAAATTCATGCGCGCGGGAATGCGCTGCGCGGATTTTCCAATATCGGCGATGGTATTTAGCCGAGGTTCTGGAACCGCAACGTCCCCGATATTAGGCTCAATTGTACAAAACGGATAGTTCGCGGCCTGCGCATTGGCCGTTTTCGTCAGGGCATTAAACAATGTGGATTTTCCAACATTAGGAAGTCCAACGATACCGCACTTAAAACCCATGGGGGGAACTCCGACAGTGAAACTATAAGGTCACGGGGAGGTGGAGAAAATTAAAGCGGAATGCAAGCCGGAATTGTGATGCAATGCAGAGATTGCCCATATTAAGATATAGGTTTAGCAATCAGGCGCTGGGAGTTCCAAGCGTTGATCAATATCGATGTGGTTCCCACGACCTAGACCATTTAGGCGAGAAATGGCTTCGACCGATGTGCAATTTCTGCGCGCGATGCTCCAAACCGTGTCACCACGACGGACGGTATAATAGTCGCGTTGGCTACTGGACTGAATAATTTGACGAGGTTCTTCTACAACTTCAGTTGCGATAACACGGGTTGAGCTACTCTGAACGATTTGTGGTTCAGAATTGTAAACTGATTTGCGGAGGAAGTAGTCTCGGCAATTGACCTCAACTTGATGTAGGATGTTACTGCCAACTGTTTCATCTTGCACAATCACGATTCGCGCAATGTCATTGCTGTCATCCCCATCCAATGCGCTGGCGCGCATATTGTCGTTTTCGCAAACTAACGAACCTTCGTTGCGATTTTCTTGGGACGAATAGCTTGCGGTTTGTGCGGGGATGGTTTGCGTCGGCTGCTCATATTGCACGGTTTGTGTTTTCTTAGACAAAGATGAACACCCAACAAGTAGAACAGAGATCGCGGATAGGGTCAGCGCATGTTTCATATTTACAGCCTTAATGAATCTGGGACCGAATAGGCACGAATATGGTTAGTAAAGCCTTAATATTGGGTGTTTCTTTGCTATGAATTTTAAGCGATCTGTCTTATTGGCGGCCGCATGAAACGCACGCTCAACAAACACCTCACACGCTTACATAAATGGGCGGGGTTAATACTGGCATTTCAAATTCTGGCCTGGTTCGGATCCGGGTTTTTTATGACTCTGTTTCCGATAGATCAGGTCAGGGGCAGGCATCTGGTTGATACACAAACCTTTTCGTTGACCGATAAAGATCTGCTTCCGATTGAGATAGCAATGACGAGCTATGAGGGGGCGCTAACGGGCGCAAGTCTGGCCAATATTGCAGGTCGACCTGCCTATATTTTGATCGGTGATCAGGGAACCAAAATGCTAAATGCGCGAACCGGTGAGATTTGGGAGGGCGTGGGTACGCCTGATATTCGACAAATTGCGATTGGAAGTTATCAAGGTAAGGGTGATATTGCGTCAATTGCGAAGCTGGACAATGCTCCGAAAGATTATCGAGGCCCCCTTCCAGTCTGGCAAGTCAAATTTGACGATAGCGCGCATACGCGACTTTACATCGATCCAGACACGGCTGAAATTCGGTCCGTTCGAACGCGACTTTGGCGGATATTTGATTTGGCCTGGAAGTTCCACATTATGGACGTTACCGGCGAGGACAATTTCAATAGTTGGTGGCTGCGCCTCGCCAGTGGCTCGGCCTTGATTTTCGCATTGAGCGGTGTTGGGCTCTTATGGTTCCGGATATATGCACGTCCAAGGCGAAGACGACGCGATGGAAAACGTCGAGACGCTATTGCTTAGTGCAATTTGAGATAAGTTAGACTCAGAAATTGGGCTCTATTTGCCCATTTTCTGAGGCTTGTCTGGATTTGACCTATCTCAAAATGCACGAGGAAGCATTTTGGTCAAAACCCAATCAAAGCCGCGATCACTTAATAGGCGTCGCATAAATAAAGTGGGTTTTGCCATTTTGCCCGCCACATAACGGGTTTTTGGCTTTGAGCTTGAAATCGCCTTTGCAATCACATTGGCGATGACTTGCGGGGAATTGCTTGGTGACCCGTTGTAATATGTTTTGCTCCCTTCTGCGACCGCTTTTGAAAGAGTCTCATATGGTCCAGCTTTGGAGCGTTCCAACATCGGATCCATCATGACATCACTAAACTCTGTCTCTATGGCACCGGGCTCAACGATGCTGACATTGATGCCAAAATCGGCCAGCTCTACGCGTAGGGAGTCACTCCAGCCTTCCAAGGCGTGTTTAGTGGCGTGATACCAGGCGCCTAGCGGGGTATAAACTTTACCGCCAATCGAGCTAATATTGATGATCAAACCAGACCCCCGTTCGCGCATCTTTGGGATGATTTTTTGTGTGAGCGAGGCGAGTCCAAAAAGATTGACTTCAAATTGCCGGCGCGCCTCATCAATCGAGACCTGCTCAACAGCGCCGTAAACCGCATATCCGGCATTATTGACCAAAACATCAATGCGGTTTTGCTCTGAAAATATGCGATCAATAGCGGCTTGAATTTGCACTTCATCGGTTATGTCCATGCTAATTGCATGGCCACCAAGGTCAACAAGATCACTCATATTTTCGAGACGTCTCGCTGCCCCGTAAACTATATGTCCTTGTTTTATAAGGTGTTTTGCTGTGATCTTACCCATGCCTGACGAGGCGCCGGTAATTAGAACAACCTTTGACATTAGATGGTTTGTCCAGTGGCTTCCCAATCTTTGAGGAAGGCGGTCAGGCCTTTATCGGTCAAGACGTGATTTGCGAGAGACTTAACGACCTTTGGCGGCGCTGTCATGACATCTGCACCCACGAGAGCGCAGTCTTTGACGTGGTTCACATTGCGAATCGAAGCGGCAAGAATTTCGGTCTCAAAGCCGTAATTGTCGTAAATTGTGCGGATATCTTCGATGAGTTCTAGCCCGTCCAACGTGATATCATCCAGACGTCCGATAAATGGCGAGATATAAGTTGCGCCGACTTTGGCCGCCAGGAGCGCCTGGTTCGGTGAGAAACACAAAGTGACATTTGTTGGAATGCCTTCTTTCGATAAAGTGTTACAGGCTTTCAGCCCGTCCATGGTTAGCGGGAGTTTTACGCAGACATTATCCGCGATTTTGCGTAATATACGTCCTTCTGAAATCATCTCTTCGGCATTGGTCGCAACGACTTCGGCCGATACATGGCCCGAGGTAAGTTTGCAGATCTCGGCAATGACCTCTTTAAAATCGCGTCCAGATTTCGCGATGATGGACGGGTTTGTTGTGACGCCATCGACCAGGCCGATATCGGCAAGCTCGGAAATGGCATCAAGATCTGCGCTGTCGATAAAGAATTTCATGTCTTTGTCCTTGAGGGATAGGATTTAAGGTCAAACGACTGCTATCATGGGAGCATCGTGATTCAAACCGCCCAAATTCTCTTCCCTGTGAATGTTCCGACAGCTTTTGATTATGCTGTCCCGGGCACACTACGTGTGTCCAAGGGCGATTTTGTCTATGCGCCAATTGGGAAACAGATGAAATTAGGGGTCGTCTGGTCGGTTGAGCCATCACAAACGGATAAAACGCTCAAAGAAATTGTAGATATTAAAGCAACACGTCCTCTGACGGAGGATTTGGTTGATTTCGTCAATTGGACAGCACGCTATACCGGGGCCCCTGTCGGAAATGTGCTGCGTATGGTGATCCGCAATTACAAAGCGCTCGATCCGTCCGCCATAATCACTCTCTATAAACCCACGGGCGCCGCGCCCAACAAAATGACACCGGCTCGCCAGGCAGTTCTCGAAAAAGGCGGTCCGTGGCCCGCACGGGCAAGCGAAGTGGCGGAACGGGCGGGTGTGTCCCCGGGTGTTGTAAAAGGCTTGGTGAAGGCGGGCGGTCTTAGCGCAATAGACGGGCCCGTTGACCCGCCTTTTGAGCTTCCCAATCCCGAGCAGACGGGGCGACAGTTAACAGATGGGCAAAATGAAGCTGCGCTTGACCTTAAATCGTTGATTCAAACGGGTCAGTTTAATGTGGCCTTGTTAGATGGGGTGACAGGCTCTGGTAAAACAGAGGTTTACTTCGAAGCTGTCGCCGAGACCCTACGTCGAGGCGGACAATGTTTGATACTTGTACCGGAGATTGCGCTGACTCAGGCTGGCTTGCGCCGGTTTGCAGAGAGATTTGGGGCTGAGCCCGCGAGTTGGCATTCGGGAATGGGCGAGGCGGCCCGACGTCGGGTCTGGCGTGAAGTGGCGCAAGGCAGATGTAAGCTTGTTGTTGGCGCGCGCTCTGCGCTTTACCTGCCGTTTCCGGAGCTTGGGTTGATTGTCGTCGATGAAGAACATGACACATCCTATAAACAAGAAGAGGGTGTTATTTATAATGCCCGAGATATGGCTGTCGTCCGCGGCCATATTAGCGGTCATAGTGTCATTCTGGCCTCTGCAACTCCATCCCTTGAGAGTTTACAGAATGCCAGAGCCGGGAAATTTGCCCATATTGTCTTGCCAGAACGCGTTGGAGCAGCCGTTTTACCGGAAATTGGGTTGGTCGACCTCAAAGAACATATTCCAGAAAAAGGAAAGTTTCTGTCTCAACCGCTGTTAGAGGCTGTGTCTGAGGTAACGGCGCGAGGTGAGCAGGCCTTACTTTACCTCAACCGCCGCGGATATGCGCCTTTGATTATTTGTCGATCTTGCGGCGAGAAGCTGAAATCTCCGGATACGGATAGTTGGCTGGTCGAGCATAAGCGAACCGGTCGCGCGATGTGTCATCTCACCGGATTTTCCATGCGCATGCCAAAAGAATGCCCGAATTGTAAAGTTGAAGACAGTTTGACGAGTGTGGGCCCCGGGGTTGAGCGTATTGCAGAAGAGGCAAAAGAGATATTTACGGACGCTCGGATCGAAATTTTAAGCTCTGATACGACACGTAATTCGGCGGAGCTTTCGGCACGCATGCGGCGCATGGAGCAGGGGGAAATTGATATACTGATTGGCACGCAAATGGTTGTAAAAGGCCATAATTTTCCCAATCTAACCTTTGTTGGGGTTGTCGATGGAGATTTGGGGCTCGCGGGTGGTGACCCGAGGGCGGGCGAACGAACCTACCAGACATTGGTCCAAGTCGCTGGACGAGCCGGACGGGCGGATAAACCCGGAAACGCACTTATTCAGACCCATCAACCTGAACATGAGGCACTACAGGCTTTGGCCGCTGGAGATCGTGAGATGTTTATTGGGGTGGAGCTTGCCATGCGCGACATGCTCGGTCTGCCGCCTTTTGGAAAATTGGCGGCCGTCATCATTTGGGGACCTGATGCGAAAAAGACACATCATTTGGCACGCCAATTTTTAAATGCGGCGCCGCGTGCCGATGGCGTTGAAATTTTGGGCCCCTCCGAAGCCCCGATATCTCGCTTGCGTGGCTTGTACAGATTTCGCTTATTTGTTCGGGCAGATATAAGCGTGAATTTGTCCAAATATATGTCTGAATGGGGTAAAAAGGCTCGCGCGCGGACAAAATACAAAATCCAAATTGATATCGATCCTCAGAGTTTTATGTAGGAAATATACGTCTTTACGCGTAGAACTTGTGCTTTGTGATGCAGAATTGACACAGTTTCAGAAAAATTGTGGAGTTTTGTTCACAATTGCGGATATTGGGTTTGAAACTATCACGACATTGTCATAGCGACTTCACCAATTGCGACGAGTGAGAGACTCGTGCGCGCTTGCCTGCATTTCCGTCAGGCGTCTAATAAGGGAATATTTCGAACATGAAAATGTCCAATAAAACACGGCTTCTACTGTCAGCCGTCACCGCTGCGGCAATTGCTGCAACCGCTGCGCCAACATTTGCGCAGGACTCCGAAGAAGACGATATAATCGTTGTAACGGGCTCACGTATTCAAAATGCAAATATTGTTGCTTCCAGTCCTGTGGTTACGATCGACTCTGAGCTCTTCGATGTCCGTGGTACCACAGATACGGTAGACCTCGTTAACACTCTTCCATCAGTTTTTGCTGGGCAGACCACTGCGTTCGCCAATGGTGCGACCGGTACATCAACTCTAGACTTACGTGGCTTGGGCGCGCAGCGTACACTTGTACTTGTAGACGGAAAGCGTCTTCCTCCTGGCGGCCCTCTTGCTGGTTTTGCGTCAGACTTGAACCTTATCGCGCCTCAACTTGTTGAACGCGTAGAAATCGTTACTGGTGGTGCATCCGCCGTCTACGGTTCTGATGCGATCGGTGGTGTTGCCAACTTTATTCTTCGCAAGGATTTTGAAGGTGTAGAGGTTGATCTTCAATATGGTTTCAACCAATCTAACAACTCAAGTGACTTCTTTGCTGAGCGGCTTGAGGCTATCGGCGCTGATCCAGTTACCGGTAGTGTGACTGATAATGAAACCCTACAAGCAAGTATCCTCCTCGGGACGAGCTTGGGTGACGGACGTGGTAACGCAACTGGTTATTTCAATTACTCACGAAACGATGGTATTCAGCAAGGCAATCGCGATTTTTCTCAATGTGCGACCTTCCCAATTGGTGACGATGATTTAATTTGTTTGGGATCGAACCAAGGACCATTCCCAACTTCATTCGTTATCTCAGCTCAAAGAGCATTGGATGCAAATGGTGATCCGTTAGCCCCAGTGGATTTGTTCGGTGCTGATGGAAACCCACTTTTGCCTAATGATGACGGCGTTGGTAGAACATTTATTCAAAATGTGCCGCTAACTGGTTTCCTTCAAACGGCCGCTAATAGACAGCTTGCGTTCCTTGCTGATGGAACGGTTGCTGATCCGACTGATGACGGTGCTATTTTGGCATTTGATGCAGCAGGAAACCCAGTATTCAACCCAATTGTTTCCTCTGATACGTCTCTTGGGCTTGATGATACATTAAGTTCAGGTTTGAATAATGCGTTTAACTTTAACCCTGATAACCCAATTCGTCGTCAAGTAGAGCGCTTCAATTTAGGTTTTAACAGCTATTTCGATATCACAAATCACGCGACTGCTTATTTGGACTTTGGGTTTACGTCTTCAAGTTCGCCACAGGTGATTGCCCCATCTGCGGCATTTGGTTCCACGATTAATGCTGTTAATTGTGATAACCCAGTCCTGACAGATGAGGCTAGAGAAGCAATTTGTGGTAATGCTGATATCAATGGTCCTTTCCCACGAGCTCTTCTAACAACCAACCTTGCAGGTGAAGATGTTGATCCTGGCCTCTTTGCTCAGGCTCAGGTTCGCCGTAGATTTGTTGAAGGTGGCGGTAGAACGGATGATCGTACACGTACGAACTTCCGGATTGTTTCCGGCGTAAAGGGAACTCTTGATGAGGAAAACCTGAATTGGGATATATTTGGTCAATACGCTGAGACAAGTTTGAGTCGCGTGCAGTTTAACCAAGTTACGCTTCCAAATCTTCAGCAGGCCTTGGATATTGTTGCAGACCCAGTGACAGGGCAGCCAGTCTGTCGTGATCAGTCAAATGGTTGTTTGCCATTTACATCTGCATTCCAAAATGGCGTCCCATCTGATCCAGGACTAGTTGCGTTCGTCGATACGCCAACGCTCACGACTGGTACTTCAACCCAGACTGTAGTCGGTGGTACGTTGGGTGGTGATCTTGGTAAATATGGTCTCTCTAGCCCATATGCTGAAGAAAACTTGAACCTTGTTGTAGGTTTCGAATATCGTGAAGATACACTCTTTGAACAAGCCGATGGCATTGCGTCATCTGGTAATCTTGTTGGTGCGGGTGGAGCAACTCAGCCAACTGATGGTCAAA
Source organism: uncultured Algimonas sp. (assembly GCA_964425355.1). Taxonomy (GTDB): domain Bacteria; phylum Pseudomonadota; class Alphaproteobacteria; order Caulobacterales; family Maricaulaceae; genus Litorimonas. The sequence continues at coordinate 23,901 of CAYRMO010000017.1, forward strand.
CAGAAGTTCTGGAATTTTTCGCTGAGGCGCAACTACCGCTCATTTCAGGTGTTCCTGGTATTGAGCAACTAAACTTTACTGGTGCTTACCGTGTCTCAGATTATACATCTCGTGATAACCTGAGAAACATAAGTGGTGGTAATTTTAACACAGATACTTACGCGTTAGGACTTACTTGGGTTCCTGTGGATGATCTGCGAATTCGTGGTCAATTCCAGCGTGCTATCCGGGCACCAAATGTTTTGGAATTGTTTAATGCACAAAACTCAGGTTTGACGAACATTTCTGATCCGTGTTCAGGTCCAACTCCTTCAGCAACCGCAGCTGAGTGTGCCAATACTGGGCTAGACACTACATTATTCGGGCTAGTTCCGTCTGATTCAGGTCAGTTGAATGTACTAACAGGTGGTAACCCTGGCTTGACACCGGAATCTTCTGATACTTACACTTTAGGTGTTGTATACCAGCCTTCTCAAATACCTGGATTGACGTTGTCAGCGGATTATTTTGATATCACGGTTTCCGATGCGATTGGGACAATTCCAACAGACACAACTCTCCAGCAGTGTTTGACTACGGGTGCGACTGAATTCTGCTCACTTATTCAACGTGGACCAGATGGATCGCTTACATTCTTCCCAAGGGAATTAGCGTTCATTACTGCAACGTCTCAGAATATTGCAGAGTTCGCGACGACTGGTATTGATTTGCAGGCTCAGTATAGCCACGAGATCGGAAGTCTTGGTGAGGTGTCGTTGAACTATAACTCAACAATTCTAACATCTTTGGAATCCACGACACTTCCAGGGACGCCTTCATTCGATTGTGTTGGTTTCTTTGCGTCTTCATGTGGTAATCCAAACTTTGAATATCGTCATAATTTGCAGCTTGGATGGCAAACCCCTTGGAAGATTCGTGCAACTGGTCTTTGGCGTTATTTCTCTGGCGTAGATCAGGCGGGAACTATCAATAACGGCTTTGGTCAGGATGGTTCTATCACTTCAGTGGTTGATGATGGTGGTGCAGCGATCGATGATGCAATTGATGCAACTGGCTATATCGACCTTGCGCTTTTCTACGATGTAAACGATTCCATCACACTTCGTGCGGGTGCGAATAACGTTCTAGATAATGATCCACCTATCGTAACAACATTCGGTGTTACAGGCGTAAACGTTGAGGCGAACACAGTAGCTGGTGTATTTGATGCTGGCGGACGTTTCCTCTTCGCGGGCGTGAACTTTAAGTTCTAGGCTTAGCCGTAAACTAACGTTCGAATTACCAATATTAAGCGGCCCTACGGGGCCGCTTTTTTTATGACATGATCTCACAGATTATTGGCGCGCCTCTACAGAGAAAATATTAGCTAGCTTATGTCTTTCGCACCGGATGGAATATTGATATTCATGACCTGCGTTGCGAGTCGATCTTTCGCGAGTTGGGTGATGCGCTCTCGTCCACTATTCAGCCCCCTCCATATACGAATTAGGCCGTAAATAATGGCGGCAAAAAGAAGTGAGAATAGGGCAATACTCCAATGGAAGGCGAGTGCGGACCATAGGCATATTAATGATAGGATAGCGAGAATAGCTATGCCTATCGCCATCCAAAACTTCGCAAATCTAATAGGCCAGCTTGCATATTCCACAGCGCCATCAACGGCTAACTCACTCGCGATTTGAGCTGCAAGTCTTGGGTCTTTACGCGCCTTATAGAGTTTGACAATTGGTTCGATCACGATTCTAGAGATGGGATTTAACCGGCTTTTTTCAAGCACGATCAACGCTTTTTTACCCACAAAACGGATAGACTGTATACCAATTGGATTCATGGCTTGGCATGTCGTTTTTTCCCTGCTATGGCCCGCGCGAATGAGGGTAGATGGGATGCTCCCAGCTGCTTGAAATGTGTTATTTTTCAACGGTTCTATCACCGTTTTAGTCAATCAGGATCGACCGCTTTGTCTGATACCGACGTCATCACCGGTGAAGCCCCCACGCGCTATGCCCAAGCTCTTTTGGAGTTGGCCGAAGAGGCAAAATCTATTCCGCGTGTTGAGAAAGATCTTAAATCTTTCAAGGCTTTATACGCGTCCAGTGCCGATCTCCAGCGCATGTCGAAAAGCCCGATTTTTGCAACAGAAGACAAAGCGGCCGCTCTGACGGCTATTGCCAAAAAGGCAAAGCTATCTCCGTTGACAACTCAATTCATCGGCACAGTCGCGTCCAACCGCCGCGCGGCCGAGCTTCCGGGAATCATTTCCGCTTTTACTGAAATCTTGGCGCAGCGCCGTGGGTCGCAAGTCGCAAAAGTGATTAGCGCGTCAAAATTGACGGCGGCTCAACTGACATCGATCAAATCACAGCTTAAAAAGACACTTGGCCGTCCGGTCGATGTCGAAACATCAATTGACCCCGAATTACTCGGTGGTTTCGTTGTTCATATCGGTTCACGCCTTTATGACAGTTCACTTAAGACAAAACTCGAAGACATGCGTCTCGCCCTTAAAGAAGCATAGAGGACACCCATTATGGACATTCGTGCTGCAGAGATCTCCACGATCCTCAAGAAACAAATCAAAGGCTTTGGCAAAGAGGCTAAAGTCTCCGATGTCGGACAAGTTTTAAGCGTAGGGGATGGTATCGCCCGTATCTATGGTCTCGACAATGTTCGGGCCGGTGAGATGGTCGAATTTCCAGGCGGCATTAAAGGCATGGCCTTAAACCTCGAAACCGACAATGTTGGTGTTGTTATCTTCGGTGATGACCGTGGTATTAAAGAAGGCGACACAGTTAAACGTCTCGGCGAAATTGTTGACGTCCCCGTCGGAAAAGGTCTTCTGGGCCGCGTTGTAAACCCGCTTGGTGAGCCTATTGATGGCAAGGGTCCTATTGAGGCGAAAGAGCGTCGTCGTGTGGACGTCAAAGCGCCAGGTATTATGCCGCGCAAAGGTGTGCATGAGCCCGTGCAAACCGGCATTAAAGCGATTGATGCGCTTATCCCCGTTGGCCGCGGACAACGCGAATTGATCATTGGTGACCGCCAGACCGGTAAAACGGCTGTGGCTGTCGATGCGATCCTCAACCAAAAGCCAGCCTTTGACGAAGACCGCGAAAATGACAAGCTTTACTGTATCTATGTCGTGATCGGTCAAAAGCGTTCTACCGTTGCGAGCCTTGTCAAGACGCTCGAAGAAAACGGTGCGATGGATTATTCAATCATCGTTGTCGCCTCAGCCTCTGAACCAGCACCTCTACAATATCTTGCACCCTTTGCAGGTTGTGCGATGGGTGAATATTTCCGTGATAATGGCATGCACGGTCTGATCATTTATGATGACCTTTCCAAGCAAGCCGTAGCTTATCGCCAAATGTCCCTTCTTCTTCGTCGTCCTCCGGGTCGCGAAGCCTATCCAGGTGACGTTTTCTATCTTCACTCCCGTTTGCTAGAACGTGCGGCGAAACTCAATGAAGATAATGGAGCCGGCTCACTAACCGCGCTTCCAATTATTGAAACGCAAGGTAACGATGTGTCGGCCTTTATTCCGACAAATGTTATCTCTATTACCGACGGTCAGATCTTCCTTGAAACGGATCTTTTTTTCCAAGGTATTCGACCGGCCTTGAATGTGGGTCTATCAGTGTCTCGTGTGGGATCATCTGCACAGATCAAAGCTATGAAACAGGTTGCGGGTCCTATTAAGGGTGAGCTTGCGCAATACCGTGAAATGGCGGCCTTTGCACAATTTGGTTCAGATCTTGATGCCTCAACCCAAGCGCTTCTTGCGCGTGGCGAGCGTTTGACTGAGCTATTGAAGCAACCTCAATTCTCACCGCTCAAAGTGGAAGAGCAAGTTGTTGTTCTCTATGCGGGTACGCGTGGCTACCTTGATAATGTTGCTGTTGGCGACGTTCAGAAATATGAAGCCCAGCTTCTGACGCATCTACGTGGTGATCAAACTGCGCTTCTGTCACAGATCGCATCGGAAAAGAAACTCTCTGATGAAGTCGAAGGCAAGATTAAAGATGTGCTGAAAAGCTTCACGGATAATTTCGCCGCTTAAGGACGTCCTCTCATGGCCTCTCTCAAAGAGCTCAAAAACCGGATCGGCAGCGTAAAGAACACGCAAAAGATCACCAAAGCCATGCAAATGGTTGCGGCTGCAAGACTGCGCAAAGCGCAAGAAGCCGCGGAAGCATCGCGCCCATATTCAGAGCGTATGGGGTCGATTATTGGAAATCTGGCCGCCTCTATGGCTGGAACCGAAGGCGGACCGGAATTACTCGTTGGTAACGGTAAGTCTGATACGGTTCTACTCGTCGTGGCAACGGCTGATCGTGGCCTATGTGGCGGTTTTAATACAAATCTCGTCCGAAAGGCGCGCGAAGAAATCGTTGCGCTTGAGCAAGCCGGTAAGACGGTAAAGCTCTATCTGATCGGCAAAAAAGGCTATGATCAACTCAACCGCCTATATGGTGATAAAGTTATCGAGTTTATTTCGCTCAAAGAGGAACGCAATCTACATGCAGGAATCGCGCAAGGCATTGGCGAAGATATCACGGCCCGTTTTGAAGCCGGTGAATTTGATGTTTGCAAACTTGTCTTTGCCGAATTTGTCAATGTGATGACCCAGACGGCCGTTTCGCGCACACTTATTCCCGCCATAGACGGTATTGCAGATGTTCCGGAAGGGGATGAAACCCAAGAAGATCTAAACGGCGCGATTTACACCTATGAACCCAATGAAGAAGGCATTCTTCAAGTTTTATTGCCACGCAACATCAACACCCAGATATTTACAGCTCTGCTTGAAAATCAAGCCGGTGAGATGGGCTCAAAAATGGCGGCGATGGATAATGCGACACGTAATGCAGGCGATATGATCGACAAGCTGACACTGACCTTTAACCGGACACGTCAGGCCAAGATCACATCTGAACTTATCGAGATTATTTCAGGCGCAGAAGCGCTTTAGGATAGAAGGCTAGAGGAACTTACTCATGGCAAAAACACCAGCGAAGAAAAAGCCAGCGGCAAAGAAAAAGCCCGCTGCAAAGAAAACGACAGCAAAGCGCGCGCCGCGTAAAACGGCTGCACCCGTTGCAGGCGGTAAGATAAGCCAGGTTATTGGCGCGGTTGTTGATGTGGAATTTGTCGGCGAATTGCCGGCGATTTTGAACGCTCTGGAAACAGATAATAACGGATCACGTCTAGTGCTCGAAGTTGCGCAGCATCTGGGACAAAATACGGTTCGGACGATTGCGATGGACGCGACAGAAGGTCTTGTTCGCGGTCAAGAAGTGAAAAATCTTGGCGCGCCTATTACGGTTCCTGTTGGTCCTGAAACATTGGGTCGTATCATGAATGTTATCGGTGAGCCGATTGATGAACGTGGACCGGTCAAGACCAAAGCGACGGCGTCTATCCATAAAGAAGCGCCCCCCTTTGTTGACCAGGCAACAGAAACAGAAGTCCTTGTGACAGGTATTAAAGTTATCGATCTTTTATGCCCCTATTCAAAAGGTGGTAAGATTGGTCTCTTCGGGGGTGCCGGTGTTGGTAAGACCGTTTTGATTATGGAATTGATCAATAATATCGCCAAACTATTTGGTGGTTATTCCGTCTTTGCGGGTGTTGGCGAACGGACCCGTGAAGGGAATGATCTGTACCACGAAATGATCGAATCCAAGGTTATCGACCTTGAAGGTGAAAGCCGTGCGACATTGGTCTACGGCCAAATGAACGAGCCTCCAGGCGCCCGTGCTCGTGTCGCTTTGACAGGTCTATCACAGGCCGAGTATTTCCGCGACGAAGAAGGCAAAGACGTTCTATTCTTCGTAGATAATATCTTCCGCTTTACCCAGGCTGGCTCCGAAGTGTCAGCGCTTCTGGGCCGTATCCCATCTGCTGTGGGCTATCAGCCAACATTGGCCACTGAAATGGGTCAGATGCAGGAGCGTATTACGTCAACGACTAAAGGGTCCATTACATCTGTACAGGCGATTTACGTGCCAGCTGATGACTTGACCGACCCGGCGCCAGCGACATCATTTGCCCATTTGGATGCGACCACCGTTCTGAACCGTGCGATCTCTGAGAAGGGGATTTATCCTGCGGTTGACCCGCTCGATAGTACCTCGCGTATTCTCGAGCCTAAAACTGTTGGTGAAGACCATTATGAAGTTGCGCGTCGTACGCAGGAAATTCTTCAGCGTTATAAGTCGCTTCAAGATATCATTGCGATTTTGGGTATGGATGAGCTTTCAGAAGAAGATAAGCTAACTGTGGCACGTGCGCGTAAGGTTGAGAAGTTCTTGTCACAACCTTTCGACGTTGCTGAAATCTTTACAGGTTCTCCGGGCATCCAGGTCCCTCTTGCTGATACGATCAAATCATTCAAAGGTCTGGTCGAAGGTGAGTATGATCATATTCCAGAGCAAGCCTTCTATATGGTTGGCGGCATTGATGATGTGCTTGAGAAAGCGGCTAAAATGGCAGCGGAAGCCGCCTAATTGGCTGATAAGCTTGATATCAAGGATGCGGTTAACTCGCTGTGTCCTTGGTCTGGCAAAGAAATATCGGCTGACAGTCTGACCCTTTATAAAGATCAGACTGTCGGATTTTGTAATCCCGGATGCCGGGATAAATTTGAGAGGGCAATCACCGCTTTTGATGATTGTCTGGAGGCATTAAATGGCTGACAAACTCACATTCTCACTCGTGTCTCCTGAGCGTGAGCTCTTTTCAGGCGATGTCGATCAAGTTGATCTGCCCGGGGCAGAAGGTGATCTAGGCATTTTCCCAGATCACAGCCCATTAATGGCAGCCGTTCGGACAGGTCTTGTAACCGTCTATAATGACGGAACCGAGGAACAGTTCTTTGTTCGCGGCGGATTTGCGGACGTCACACCATCCGGGCTTACACTTCTGGCAGAACAAGCGTCTAAGGCCTCTGACATCGATAAGGAAGACCTTACGGCACGTATTGCGGATGCAGAGGCACAACTTGCTAATCTGGAAGGCGATGCAGCCCTCGCGCTTAATCAGGACCTCGAAGGCATGCGGGCTGTCCTGCAAGGCTAGCTACGCGCCAAGATGAATATTGCTTTTCAAACCTCTGTCCTTTGGCGGAGGTTTTTTTATAGGAAGACATATGACCTATCCTAAAGTTGTCGCCGTCGCCTGCGACAAAGCCCATAATATTGTAAAACCTCTGCAAGAGAAGATCACGCTCATTGCGGGTCTTGGCGTGAAGGGTGACGCGCATGCCGGGAAGACCGTGCAACATCGATATGACAAGGCGAGGACCCCAGATGCTCCGAATTTACGCCAGGTCCATTTGATCCAGTCCGAGTTGTTTGACGAGGTTGCGGAGCTTGGGATGGTGGTAAAGCCCGGGCAAATGGGCGAAAATATTACAACGCGCGGAATAGATGTTCTTGGACTATCGCGTGGGACACAGCTTCAAATAGGAGAAGCGATTATCGAAGTCACGGGCCTGCGTAATCCCTGTAAATATCTGAACCAAATCGCGCCAGGTCTGATGAAAGCCTGTATAGGAAAATGGGAAGATGGAACAATCTTGCCAAAAACGGGTATTATGGGCGTCGTGGTAAATGGCGGCGATATTAAACCGGGAGATGACATCCATATAATGGCCACAGATAGGCCATATGAGCGCCTAAAACCCGTGTAAGCTTTGTGACATGAAACATGTCCTCGTCAGATTATTTTATTGTCTAGTTTTATTATGCGTGGCTTGCCTGATCTACGGGTTTTTCATTGAGCCAAAACAACTGAAAATTCGCCAGTTTGAGTTTGTGTCGGATAAATATGATGGACCGGATATTCGTATTGGGATCATATCAGATATCCATATGGGGGGACGGCATGTGCCGATAGAACGGGTTTCAAAACTCGTGGACAGAATGAATACATTAGATCCAGACATCGTGCTTATCCCAGGTGACTTCATTGATGGACATGTTCCGAGAGCGGAAAGATCGAATGATATCAACATAGATATGGAGACGGGCATTTCTTTGTTGTCGGCGCTTGAGGCGCCAAGCTATGCAACAATTGGAAACCATGATAATTTATATGACGCGGCTTTTGTTCAAAAGGCTTTAGAGGCCGCAAATATTTCGGTTTTGAATAATAGCGCTATGGCTCTGGACCACGTTTGTTTGGTCGGCATAGAGGATGAATTTACCGGAAGGCCTAACCGCAAAGCCTATAAGCATTGCCCAAGCCATCTTCCGCCACTTGCGATGATGCATTCTCCGGATAGTTATTACGTCCTTCGATCGGATACAATTATAGCTTTTGCAGGTCATACCCATGGCGGCCAGATTAATCTGCCGGTCTTTGGCCGACGCGTGAATTCGACGAAATTGGCGCCGGAACATAGTTATGGTTTCTCAAAACTGGGTGGTGTAGACTTTTTTGTAAGTGCTGGAGTTGGAACGTCGATCTTACCCGCCAGGTTCCGTAGCCCACCGGAAATTGTGGTGATTACCCTCAAACCCAAGACACATTCAGACTAGTTTTAAGTTATTGGTTTTAAACAAAATTATCCGATTGCAGTTCAAATTGTTAGAATCGGTATGAATTTTGCATTTTCCTTAGCGAATAAAGGAAAATATTATGGTTTTGCACAACTGGACAGATGAGCATACGGCGAAGTTCCAAAAGGCGATGTTCAAAGTGAAGCACAATCTGTCAGAAACAGGTTTGTTCACGGATGAAGCCCTTGCTGAGCTACTCGATAAACATCCTCGAAAATTCCTAGATGTCTGCACGCTAAGTGATCACCCTGTTTATGAATATAAGTTTCGGACGGGAGACGCACAGGATGTTGACGGGAAAACGCTGATTGAGGCTGCTAAAGCGGGTTCAATCTGGATGAACCTCCGCAAAGCGATGAATATGCATCCAGAATATAAAGCTGTTCTGGATGAAATGTATGGGGAGCTAGCGGCTATTTCTGGTCAGAAGGCCATTAATGCAAATGGCGGGATTTTGATTTCATCGACGACAGCAAAAGTTCCCTATCATTTTGACGCCACAGAAACGATCCTATGGCATGTGCGTGGCCACAAGAGAATGATCCTCTATCCGCAATTGCCAGAATTCCTGCCGGATGAAGAATATGAAAAACTGATGTTTAGCCATACTGAGGACTACTTGCCTTATAACGCGGACATGGATGCATCGGCGACCATTTTTGATCTCCATGATGATGAGATGATGACCTGGCCGCTAAATGCGCCACATCGCGTCGAAAATGTGAGCTATTGTGTATCAGTTACGACAGAATACTCTACGGCCGAAAGTACGCTTAAAAACTCGGTCATGTATACCAATGCTGTCCTAAGGCATAAATTTGGGCGAACACCGTCCTGGCAAAATGCGGGTATGGCAGAAAAATATGTCAAAGCCTTTACGGGGAAAGTTATGCGAAAGCTTGGCATTCTTGAGCATATGGAACCTGAAGATTTGGTGTCGTTTAGATTACGTGCCGATATTCCCGGGTTCATTGAGGATGTAACGCCTTATCAAAGAACGTTTTAAGGCTGGCGACGTTCAACTTTCCAAATCTCAGGAGCGTTCCAATCTCCCTTTAGGGTGGTCTCATCCGGCCAATAAAGGCGGAGCGTCAAAGAAAAGGGTTCGTCTTTTGGTGCGGGCAGCCAATTTGCGCGTTGGTCTGCAGGCGGCGTTTCGGATTGAATGAAAATATCTAATGCACCGTCAGGGTTCAAAACAAGATCGCTTTGAGATCCCAATGCATAGCGCGCGATTTCATTTTCACTTAGAAATCCGTCTTGATCGTAGAGCGTCAGAGACCAAAAGGCATTGACGCGGGGTAGCGCATCGCTTTCAAATCTGAGGACATAGTTATTTTCGCTATGGAGGGCCTTGCCTTTCGCGTCCTTTGATCGGTTTCCGTAAATCGTATCTTCGGCGAGATTGGCGCCAAATCCGACATGGGTGACATAAGCTCTTAATTGATAGTCTGTACCGTAGGACCCGAGAGGCAAGTCTCGATCCATTCCCGTCCAACCGCCGCGACGACTAAGGAGTTCTTGGATAAATAATAAACGACCATAAGCCTTTATTTTTCCGCGTGTAAGCGTTTCACCATCCAGATTGCCTTCGAGTATCGGGGTCAGACTATCGTTGATAAATGGCTGGTCGTCGGTGGCGGGTGGGTTATCTATGAGCAAGCTTTTCGTTCGATCAAAGAACATCTGCGTGTCCATGGATTGAATAATGGCTTTGACATCGACATTTGAATCCGGCGTTTGAATAATAGGTGAGGGTGCGGGTTTATTGTTTAGGTAATCCGTCAGCGTTCGGATTTTCATACCGTCTTGATAGCTATGTGCGCCTGACAGGTCTTCTGGACCATCGGCATAAATCCGGCCGATCATCCAGGCAAGGTTTGTCGGAGCCTTATAGAGCTCCAACCCTTCAGGCACGTCGGCGTCCCAATCCGGGCCCGCGATTAGAAAGGCGCTCGCCTTTTCCCCCGTGGTTCGTGAGCCAATCGAGGCGAAAACATTGGTCCATCCGTCGAGCAAGGCCATTAAAACGTAACGCTCATCACTATCGGGTAGTTCTAATATGAGCGCATCTTCTTTCAGATCCATCCAGACCGTTGAATAAAGCGTGTCGACATTGGGTCTAACAACTTTGCGAAAACTGTGATCTGGAAAGCGTCTGTAATGTAAAAGTGTATTTGGTGCGATGTTGGTGCGCTTGCGCGTCTCATCCATCA
>CAYRMO010000018.1:0-34010 GCA_964425355.1 uncultured Algimonas sp.
TCGGTGAAACGGCGCCCATCATGTTTGTCGCGACCGCCTTTTCAGGTGTTGGATTTCCGAACGCCTTACACGAACCCGTTTCAACTCTGCCAACCCATATTCTGGCGCTGGCGCAACAAGCGACAAATCCAGAGGCCGTTGCAAATGCTTGGGGTGCGGCGCTTGTTCTTATTCTGATCGTTATGGGCTTTAGCCTCGCGGGTCAGACCTTACGAATTCTTAGACGAAAGGCGTTGTCACCATGACAATTCAAGGCTTTAATCTGGACATAGATGCGTCGGTCCATCCGGATGCAATCGCGACACAGAATTTAAATGTGTCAATTGATAGCCATCCGATCCTGACAGGTATTAATGTTCAAATCCCGCGAAATGGCATTACCGCCATAGTCGGACCCTCAGGTGGCGGAAAATCCACGCTCCTGCGGAGCTTTAATCAGATCGGACGCCTAACGCCGAAATATAAAGAAACCGGTCAAATCAATATATTTGGAACGGATATTACTGACGGATTTGAACATGTTGAAGAGCTAAGAAAAACGGTCGGCATGGTTTTCCAAAGCGCCTGTATTTTCAAGACATCCATTCTTAAGAATGTGACCTTTGGATTGGACCGACAACGGAAATTGTCTACTTCCGCACGCCTAAACATTGCCGAGAAATGTCTGCGTCAAGCCGCCCTTTGGGACGAGGTAAAAGACCGCCTGGACATGCGCGCAAGCAAATTATCTTTGGGACAAAAGCAAAGATTATGTCTGGCGCGTGTTCTCGCCATGACACCGAAAATTCTATTGTTAGATGAACCCACGGCGTCGCTCGATCCTATGTCTGTTCGCAAAATCGAGGATGCGCTTTTAGTCTTAAAGCGCGATTATTCTATTGTAATCGTAACCCATGATCTGGAACAAATGCGACGGCTTGCGGACCATATTATCTTTATTGAGAAGGGCGATTTGAAAGCCCAAGGCAGTTTGGAGCATTTTAAATCGCTACAACAAAATGAAAGCGTGTTGCGATATTTTGCCCCCTTCCTTAATTCGCAAAGCCATCCTATCTTGCGTCAAGTCAAATAAGAATATCTGGGATCAAAAATTAGATTAAAAAGTAACTATTATGTCGATGAACGAAAAATGCGTTTCTAAATTAAGTATTCTCTCTCACGAGACACGGTTGAATGTTGTCCGCGAATTAATGGGAGGGTCTGCGACAGTTTCTGATCTATTAAAGAGAATTCCGATTGAACAAAATCTGATGTCCCATCATTTGCGAATTTTACGGGATGGAGGTCTGGTTGAAACCAAGCGCATTGGCAAAAATATATGTTACTCATTGATCGACTCTGTGCGCGGCACATCAGACGAAGAAGTCGATTTGGGCTGTTGCAAACTCAGCTTTTAGAGCCTTATGCCCTACCCAATCCGTCCGGTAATATAGTCATTGGTCCGGCTATCTTGTGGATTGGTGAAAATCTTCAAGGTCTCATCAAATTCAACCAAATTCCCCATATGAAAGAAAGCCGTCTTATTCGAAATCCGTTTCGCTTGCGCCATAGAATGGGTCACAATCACGATACAAAATTTCTTGGATAATTCATCAATCAATTCATCAAGACGTGCTGTCGCAATGGGGTCGAGCGCAGAGGCTGGCTCATCCATCAAGATCACTTCGGGGCTAACGGCGATGGCGCGTGCAATCACAAGACGCTGTTGCTGGCCGCCAGAGAGGCTGGTGCCGGATTCTTTTAACCGATCTTTGACCTCATCCCAAAGCCCTGCCTTGGTCAGGCTATTTGTGACAATTTCATCCAGTTCTGTTCGGTTACTGGCAAGACCGTGAATCCGCGGTCCATAGGCGACATTGTCATAAATAGACTTGGGAAATGGATTGGGCTTTTGAAACACCATACCGACACGCGCGCGCAGTAAAACAGGATCAAGACTAGAGTCATAAATATCTTGCCCATCCATTTTGACTTCGCCCGTGACTTCACAGCCTGCAATCGTATCATTCATCCGGTTGAAGACGCGCAGGAATGAGGATTTCCCACAACCTGACGGTCCGATAAAGGCGGTTACGCTTTGATCTTCAATGTCGATATCGACACCGTGAAGCGCTTCCTTGCCCGAGTAAGATACGCGGACATCGCGGCAGGTAAATTTTATCTTTTTCTGAGACATATATCTTCTCTTATTTCCGTCCTACCAGCGTTTCTCAAGACGGTTGCGTAGCCAGATTGCAAACCCATTAATCAAGACCAGAACCAACAGCAATATGATAATTGCAGCCGATGTTTTCTCGACCCAGGCGCGCTCAGCATTTCCGGCCCAGATAAAGATCTGAACGGGTAAAACGGTCGCAGAGTCTGTGACGCCTTTTGGTATCTCCGTTAAGAAGGCGACCATGCCGATCATCAAGAGCGGGGCCGTTTCACCCAGGGCTTGTGCCATCGCAATAATTGATCCTGTCAAAATACCAGGTCCCGCATGCGGAAGCTTGTGATGGAAAACGGCTTGTACGTGAGACGCCCCGACACTCATGGCCCCGTCACGAATAGATTGCGGCACGGCCATCAAAGTCGCCCGTGTCGCGATGATAACCGTTGGCAAAGCCCGCAAGCCTAAAACCAGGCCACCAACCAGCGGGGCAGATCGCGGCATGCCAAAAAAGTTGATGAAAATGGCGAGACCCAACACACCAAAAATAATCGACGGCACAGCGGCCAAATTATTGATATTGATCTCGATGAAATCAACAAAGCGGTTTTTAGGCGCAAACTCGTCCAGCCAGATCGCCGCGCCAATGCCAATCGGAATGGCCAGACAGGCGGTCACAAAGAGCGTCATAAGAGACCCAATAAAGGCCCCACCTATACCGGCGAGCTCGGCGTCTCGACTATCGGGGCTTGTGAAGAAACGAACATTAAACGCCGATTTTATTTCACCCGTTTCGACCAATTGATCGACCCATGCGATTTGTTGATCAGACACCTGCCGACGCTCTTGTGGAACATCACGTTCAATATTGCCTTTCAAGAGCTGATCAACATTATCAGATGTCGGGACTTTGATGATCAGAGTTTGTCCAACCAGATCCGGATTATTAAACACCATTTGCCGGATATGGTTTGGCGCACCAGAAGATGAGATAACGTCAAATAATTCGCGCTTGGCTTTGCGGTCCGTCACATCAGGGAAACGCTCATAGAGTGTGTCCTGGATGATCTTGCGGAAATTTGCTCGTCTGAGTGCCTCGGCATCACGTGCGCCCGTTGGGTCCAGAACAGACTCTGTTAGCTCAACCTCCATGGTCATCTCATGTTGGTAAAAGGCCTTATAGCCAGACCCAAGGACACTAAAGAGAAGCCAGACCAAAGCCATGACTGCGATCGAGATCGCCAGAACGCCAAAGGCTTTGAAGCGCTTCTCTTTGGCGTGACGCTTTTTAAGCCGCTTTAGGGCGCGGTCTGACGCGTGAATGGAGTTAGAGCTTTGCATCAATCATACCTTGCACGGTAACGGCGAACAATAATGAGCGCGATGAAATTAAGAACAAGCGTAATAATGAATAGCATTAAGCCCAGTGCAAAAGCGGCCAATGTCTTGGCGCTATCAAATTCTTGGTCACCTGTCAGCAAAGCCACAATTTGAACCGTTACGGTTGTAACAGACTCAAAGGGATTACCCGTCAGATTAGCGGCTCGACCAGCTGCGAGGACCACAATCATCGTCTCGCCAATGGCGCGACTGACCGCCAGTAATAAGGCGCCGATAATACCCGGCAAGGCGCCTGCAAAGACGACTTTCGTCATGGTCTCAGACTTGGTCGCCCCCAAGGCATATGACCCATCCCGCATGGTTTGCGGCACGGCATTGATCACATCATTTGATAAAGACGACACAAAGGGGATAATCATAATCCCCATAACGAGGCCGGCCGTGATCGCACTTTGGGTCGGAACGGAATATCCCATGCTTTCCGCAAGGCTTCGGATCGCCGGGCCCACGGTCAAAAGCGCGAAAAAGCCGTAAACAACAGTTGGCACGCCCGCGAGGATTTCAATCACAGGCTTAATGATTTTCCGGCTCCGGCTATTGGCATATTCAGACAGATAGATGGCGATCATTAATCCGATCGGAGCTGCAACCGCTATCGCAATCGCCATGATCAAAAACGTACCCGTAAATATAGGCACAGCCCCAAATGCGCCAGATTGTCCAACTTGATCTTCTCTTAGGGCGGTTTGCGGAGACCATTGTGTGCCAAAGAGAAAATCAAAGAGCGGCACTTCTTTGAAAAAGCGCAGGCTTTCAAAAAGCAGCGAAAAGATAATCCCGATTGTCGTAAAGACGGCAATCATTGAACACATCACCAAAATGGCTTTGATAAAATATTCGACATATGTGCGGGCGCGAAAATCCCGGCTTATGCGGGTTGAGGCCAAAACGCTGCCAATCACAGCGACCAAGATCATGCCAATTATGGTGACGGGAACGCCTAAGCTCATCACCATACCCAATATCATGAACAGAAAAGCAGCCAGGCCAGAGATGATAGCTGAGAACCAGCCATGATAGCCAGGCTGGGAATGAAATTGACGTCTTTGCTTCGCATCGCCCACGGCGAATTGCGCACGGGCTTTACGACGGGCAAATACGAAAGAAGCCGCCGTTAAGGCAGCAACAATGATAGCCAAGACGAGGATCGTATTCACCTATCCATCCTTAATATGATTCAAGCGGCATTAAGCCGCCTGATTCCTATAATAGCAAGTCGCCTAATGCGAATAAGGTGTCAGGTTTTCCACAGCCGAGCGATATTTTGCCCGTTCTGCATCCGGAAGTGGAACAAGACCGATTTCTTCAAGATATCCGCCAGGTCCCCAGGCTTCATCCGCTGTGAATTCCAACGCAAAATCCTGAATGCCAGGATTGGCCGCAACATGTGCCTTTTTGATATAAAAGAAAAGCGAACGCGAGATCGCATAATCACCTGAGGCGATATTCTCGAATGTTGGCTCGATCGTATCAACATTGGCGCCTTTGATCTTGTCACCATTTTGATCGAGGAATGAAAAGCCAAAAATTCCCAAGGCCGTCGGCGTATTCACAAGTGTGCTAACGATCGCATTGTCATTTTCACCCGCATCAATCCATTTTCCGTCTTCGCGGATATTATGGGCGATTTTCTGGAACGCTTTTTTATCATTTCCACGAATCTCGCTTAGACACGCAAACTTCTTGGCGCCACCTTCCATCGCAACTTCAACAAAGGCATCACGCGTCCCAGAGGTTGGGGGTGGGCCATAGGCTTCGATATTTGTATCTGGTAGGCTTGGATCAATTTGGGCCCAAGTCTCATATGGGTTGGCGCTTAGCGTACAATCTGTATCGCTGGCTGGAACCTCTTTGGCAAAAGCTTGGAATATCTGCTTACTGGTCAAATCAAATTGTGTGCCGTCCAACGCATTTGCCAGAACAATACCGTCAAAACCGACTTTGACCTCGATAATATCGCTGACGCCATTTTTCCCGCAGAGGTTAAATTCGCTCTTCTTTTGACGACGAGATGAATTTGTCATGCTGGGTGTCGTATCGGCGGTACCGTCACAGAATAATTTATGACCGCCACCAGAGCCAGTCGATTCAACAACAACATTTTGACCTGTCTTGTTTTTATATTCCTGAGCAACCTTGGTCGAAAATGGGTAGACTGTGGAAGAGCCCACAATCCGGATTTCGGCGTTGTCAGCCGCTTTCGTCGCTTTTGGCGCATCAGATTTTGACGGTGCAGAGGTTTTAGACGACTCTCCGCCACAGGCTCCAAGGATTAGAGCTGTTGTTGCTAATCCGCTTAAAAGTAATTTTTTCATCACATTCCCTTATCAGTTAATCCCACCGATTCTCATTCTCACGATGGGCCTATCAAAAAAATACCGGGGAGCAATGCCCCCCGATATTATATTGTTAAAAGTCAAATTGCAGACGCGTCATAAATCCAGACACCGTATCATCATTTAGGGTCGGGTCTGTAACGGCCGCTGCAAAGACATCTTGAAGACCTAAGCTTGGTCCAACCGATGGACCAGACAAGGTGGCGTCAGCATTAAAGTAGTTGAACTGAATACGGACATGTTTGTGCAACCACCAATTGGCACCAAGCGCCAGCGTATCCAAATCACCGCCCTGAATGCCAGAATCTGTGAGATCTACATTATCAAATCGAGCATTGATCGAAACAGCGCCCCAGCCACCTTCTGTGACCGGATTATCGATTGTCGGACGCTTAAACTTTCCGAGTGAGTAATTACGGCGTCCACCAAAGAAATAGCCACCTCCTATCGACCAACCCGAAAAACTTGGGTCGTCGGTACAGACTGTCGACCCATCGGCACAATTTGCATTTACAATGACATATTCACCCGATGCCCATGCTTGACCAAATAATCCGGCAAGCTCACCACCCAAAAATGTATCACTATCGGCAATTCGACCCGTTGAGATAATACGTCCCGAATTTTCAGCAAATGGACGCTGACGATACCGTAGATCATCAGAGTCATTTTGGTCGCGATACCGGAATGATGCACCAAGATGGATCAGGTTTTTATCCGCGAGATCAATCTTATAAACACCGCGACCCGCAACAGCGAAACCTTCATTTCCATTTTGTTCGATGACTTCGAGATTTTCCCCGAAAACACCAAATTGTAAGAGGTAATTGTCAGATTTTGTCGCAATTTCGACACCTGCACGTCGGTCTAATTGGAATGTGTCTGTCAAAGCCGCACGCTCAATCATAGCGGCATCTAGGGACGAATTGGCTTCTTCAAGAGAGTTCTGCGTTTTAAACTGACCCGCTTTAAAACTGAATGAACCGTCGCCCGGTGTCCATTGAACATAGGCATCTTCAAGATTTATCTCGCCTGATGAATTTGTGTTGAACTCAATTTTATATTTCAGATTATCTCCGAAATTACCGTATCCTTTGAGACGGCCGCGACGAAGCGCTGTCGCACTCAGATCGAAATCAGCATTGTCAGCACTCGCATTTGCATAGTCCACGTGCAATCTTCCGCCTACATTAATCGTAAATCCATCTTGCGCATTGGCCGCCTCAGCCGCCAATAATGCAAACGATACAGCAAGCGGCGCTACCGCTCTCTCAAGAATTTTTAACATGTCTAACCTCTACTCTACTATAATCGGTATGATTCCAGCTTCATAACGAGGCCGCCTATGCGCTCCTAATGTGACAAGAAGTTAAGAGTTTTGTGATGATTTCTTCAATTTTTTACGACAGATTTATGACAGGGGCGCAGATTCCCCGTAACCGTCGATCAGAAGCAGATTTTCTATTATAATGTGAGCACGGGGACCGCTGAGACCACGCTTATTCGAGGCCAGAGCTGAGGTCAAAGATCAGATTTCATCCTGTCAGCAAAACCAAGCCAGTCATGACGACAAGCGCAACCAACCCGATTGTCAAAATAGATTTGCGGGTTACCGGCCTAGAAAACGGCTTTTGACGCTCCGCCAAAGAGCTTGAAATCATCGATTTATAAACAATCATACGGGTTTTACCTCTTATTTTACAGATATATTACACAGATTGTCATAAAAGTGTCAAATTACGAATCAGTTAACCATATTTTTGAACGCGCTCGTTTCAAAAGTTCACGAGCTTGTATCGGCTAAAGAAAGCCCTAAGTTTATAAAATGAAAAACATAATCCCTAAAATCCGGGTCCCTAAAATTGGAGATATCTTAAATCCGGCGACGGAGTTGGGTGAGACCCTGCTGTCTGGCGTTAGTGGAGCTTTTGATAAGGTTACAGGAACATTTGATACGGGCGTTGGCCTTTTAAAATCCACCTTAGGCGGCATCCCCTTTTTAGGATCGACATTTTCGTCAAAAACCTATGATCACACCCAATATGACGAACGACATTATTTTTTGATCCCTGACGCGACCTCATCAGAGGGCTATTCGCTTTACGTTATGCGATGTTTGCCGACAGGCGTGCCGCCCATAAATGATCTTGAAAAACGTCGCCTGTTACACCTGCCAGATGAAAACAGCCTACCTATGCTAGAACATATTGTTCTGCGAGAAACGCGTGAACAAGCAAGTTCGGAGGCCGTGGCTGACAATTTCATCAGCCAAAACCTGGACAACCTCATCAATGAAATCGACAAAGTCGAAGGCAAGGTTTTTAGTGGCGTCCTCTTGCTGGGAGCTGCTGTCGCTTTGGCCAACCCCTTGGCCGGTGCTGCCGTAGCCATGAAAGCGGCCGCGCCGTCAATTGGTCTGGTTGTGTCTAAATACGGGCTCAAGAAAGTCAGCGAAACCGCAACCAATCTCGATATTTCAAATCAGATAAAACGCGCCGAAAAAGACATAAAGAAGCAATTTAAATCCGCCAAAACCGTCTCACTCATCAACCCTATCCTTTACCATATGGTCCATAAAGTCTCACTCGATATGTGGATGATGGAAAGCGAAAAATTCCAGTTCCAATGCGAGACGATCAACTTTACCCAAGCCGATATTTTACGCCTGACAGAGCTTTCTAAAAAAGCTATCTCGGATACGATGGTCGATCCGGAAATGGACGCCCATTTAAATCAGGTTATCGAAATCATTGAAGGCAGTCAGCAAGGGTAAGCCCGAATTATCTCCCAACATGCTCTCGTTATTGACGTCTAGGGTTGTTGTTTTTTGCAAACTGCTTGTCCTATCTATTTTCTCCCCTCTCCGTCTGAAAATCATATCTTGGCCGCAACCATAGTGCTTGTTTGTTAGAGTTTCGCAAAACGAAAAATCGTTTCTTCTCGACCTGTTCTAATAGTCCCATATGCATAGATGCGATGACGTCCATGGAGAGGCCTTTGGAAACAGATTGGTTGTTGTCGGCGATGTGTTGGGCATTGGGTGTGTCTGTTAGGGCGTGTTCGATCATGTCCTTTAAACTCTCGCCGTCCAGAGGTGTGTAGTGAAAGCCGCGAAGGCCTTCGCGTTCTGTCACATCAATAAAGTCGCCCATAAGGGGATATATAGGTGGGGTGCCGAATGTGGCGGCTTGGTGGAGGACGCCCGAGCTGCCGGTTGTGCTGTCATAGTCAAAAACGGCAATGCGGCCTTGTTTGAAAAATTCGGGAACAGCGCTTTCGGCCACATAGCCTTGGAAGATAATATTGGGATCGCTGGCGTGCTGATCCTTAAGGGTTTGCATATAGCCTTTGACAGCGGGGTGGTCAGAGCCACCAATAATGAGTTCAATTGGGGTCGCTGCGAACGACCCCGCATTTAACGTCTGAACGGCCCCGATCATGCGTTCGAGCTTTTTATAGGTTCCAAATTTTCCCATGGTAACAATGCGATTAGGTCGGGCGTCAAGGCGTGGAATATCGGCCTCGTCTTCGCAATTAAAAGAGCCATGCGGCACCAAAAAGGCATTGCTTGATTTATATTTGTCTTGAAGGATATCCAGAAAACTATCGAGGGTCACGCTCATATAGCCGGATTTCAGAAGCGCCTTATTTATGATCGTGCCCGCAAACCCAACCAGTTTTTGACGCCATTTATTGTCGGCCAAATTAGTCTTTGCAAGATCAACGGCATCAATCAGATTATGCATGACAACGCCTGTCGGGATATTGGCCGACTGGCTGAGCATCGGTGCCAAAAGGCCGAGCGCTGCTGGAATTTCCTTATCGCCGAAAGAGGCCGTCTGTAGGTTAAATAGTGCATAGTCCGGGCGAATATCTTTGAGAACTTTGAGAATATTTTTGACCGAGGAAATTTTATTAAATTCCCAGACCCGCCACACTTCGATCTTGGGGTTGATCCTAATTTCTTCAACCGGATCATAATCTATATCTGCCAGGATGATAATGCGGTCTATATCCTCACGTCGTGCAAAGGCTTTGGCGAGATGAAAACCGTATTCATTGAGGGAATTTCGCGCAGGTGGGAAAGCGGATATAAGGGCAAGGGTTGTCATAATAATCTCCTATGGATTGGCTTGGAATGTTTGGTTGAAGTCGTGAAAGGCCTGGGCAGAGGCGCGCCAGGACCCGTCAGATTGGGTGATACCGAAGGCTTTTTGTTGGGCTTTGCGCCAGGGCCTGCGGCCGACAATATTGGATCCGATCTGCTCAAAGTCATTGAGTGTCCAAATGAAAACGCCATTAGCTTCACCGAGTTGATCCAATTGATCGCTTAATCGTTCGGCCTGTCGCTTGGATTTGTCGCCCAATGGAGACCAACGGCTATGACCGATTTCCGTTATAAAAACCGGCTTATCGCCGACCCTCTCTTTGACCCTGGCCAAGCGGGCGGACAAACCTTCTGGATTATTATAATCGTGGAATGACACGAAATTTAAATGATCCGATAAAAGAGCGGCATATTTGGGGTCTGACCAGCCAATGGTAAGCGGCACATCAGCGTGGCTTTGTCTGGCACTCAGGATCATGGCCTCAAGCCAAGCCGTGACCTGAAGCTGGTTTGAGCCTTCGAAATCGAGGTCAGGCTGGTTTTTGAGATCAATGCCAAGCAAAGCCGGATGATCCTGTATCTCATCTAGAATTGTCGAAAGAAGGCGTGAGTCGCGACTCCAATTTTGAAATCTGTAATCGCCCCGCAGGTCAAACATTGTGACAATAACCTTGATGTCTCTGACTTTACACATTTCCAGAAAATGACTCAGTCTGACCAAGCCATCCGCCTGGGTCTCAAGATTGGAAAAATAATCATGTTGCAGGAAAATCCGGACCGAATTGGCGCCCAGCGCTTTTACGGCATCGAGATCCGTTTCGATGACATCAACCGGGAATGCGGGCCAGAATTTATCCCAAGGAGCAGTCCTTGGATAGTAATTTAATCCCGACATTTTATCGATCTGAAGCGGGCGCGTTTGACGAAGCGCAATAGGCGTTTCTGCGATCACCTCGGCGGCCCGTATGATCCATCCCCGATCTGTGAACATAAAGCGAAGCTGACGCGTCTCTTCAGTTCTGGATTTGAATTCGACCTGCTCCTCTGAGAGGCTCACCTCTTGTACAATAGAGCTTATGCGCGCCTGTATCAGTCGAAGATCGCCATGAACGTAACTTGGTTCTATCTTTCGATTAAGATGAAAGCGGAGCTCACATCGCTTTTTAGAGCTATCACATTGACGAGTCTGGAAATCGACTTCGGCCTGATCCAGGAATAATTTTCGACCCGTCGATTCATGGACTGGATTATCGAAACTTTCGAGCAATTGCACCAAGAGCACTTCGTCTATCTCGGATAATTTTTCGATATTCGGAATATCTGTTTTGATCCAAGCTGTGCCAAAGGCATAGCGATCATCCACGACCAAAGCGTTCAGATATTCATATTGTTTGGCTGGCGAATTAGCGAGGCCCATAAATCCGGACCAGATCACAGATGCCCCGACTAAAATGGCTGGGAATAAATAGCGGCGACGCATGATCACGCGACCCCGCACATATAGGCAGGCAGCTCTAATTCAGCGGAAACCTCGCCGATCCGCGCGCGAATGCGCGTGTCCGGATGTTGAAAGGCCTCGCATCCAATATGCAATCCAAACCGGCCATTTTGCGTGCGGGTTTGACGCGAGCTATAAACATTTTTGCCACTGACAAGGTCTATATTGACCGTCATGCCATCATCGAGGATATTTCCAAATCCATCGGCAATCAGGGATGAGGACAGAAACACCTCCCCTTTGTTTTTTTCGATCATCAGATTAAAGGCACTGGCCTTGCCGGCGTGAACCAAGACTTCGGCGGTCATAGACTTGACGTCATTTTCTGTTGCAATGAAAACAAGCCGTCCGGTTTGGCTTGGCGCTTTGATTTCTAAAAAAGCGAGCCCCTGATCGACTTTGGCTTTATATAGGCGACCGGAATCCGCATCTATAATTGTGACAAATTCGGCCGAACTGCTTTCAAGCGATCCTGTCAAAGTCTCAATGGCAATAAAAATATTCTCACCGGGTTGGACCGATTGCGGTCCCACATAGAGGTTTATATTTTTCGTCTCACAATGGTTTTGTTGCGGGGATATGAGGCATGGCGCCTGCGCTATTGCGGCGGGTGGCATGGCGCTC
Organism: uncultured Algimonas sp.; assembly: GCA_964425355.1. Classification (GTDB taxonomy): domain Bacteria; phylum Pseudomonadota; class Alphaproteobacteria; order Caulobacterales; family Maricaulaceae; genus Litorimonas. Next base: position 12,120 of record CAYRMO010000018.1, read on the forward strand.
ACAAGCGACATAATTATATAAATTGGGAGTGCTTTCATGACGAAGTCCTTTCGCCACTAACGCTGCAATCCATATGCCCGCATTTTCGGGGTGATTTCAGCCAAAAAATCCGAAATTGCCAAGTTCGAGTTTGAAATTTGCAAAACAGATTCGCGTCTTGCAAAGAAATTCCTTCAAAACAGGGCAAAAATTGCGGCCCGTTTTTTGCGACGTACGGGGCAAAGGAGATTTGCCATGCTCGCAACTGCTACACATAATATGTCGCCAAAATCGATATTCTGGACGCCGAAAAAAACGGCGATTGTCATTCCCTGTTATAATGAAACGAAAAGACTCGCTCTGGATAGTTTCATCGAATTTGCCCGCCATAGAGATGACCTGCAATTGATCTTTGTCGATGATGGATCAAAGGATCAAACCATTAGTCTTTTATGTGGAGCCGTCGCGGCTTTGCCAGATCGGGTCGATGCTTTGATCATGAAAGAAAATGGCGGAAAGGCAGAAGCCGTCCGGGAAGGTTTAAAATTTGCTGTAAAATGCGGCCATAAATATATTGCCTTTCTGGATGCCGACCTTGCGACCCCGATTGATGCGATAGTTGATTTTGCCTCGATTGCAGACCGCATGCCGGAAATTGATGTCGTGTTTGGCTCTCGCAAAGGCGGGCTGGGTCACCGCGTCTATCGGGAGTTTCATCGTAAAATTATCTCTCGGCTCTGCGCAACCCTGGGAAGACTAGCGACGGGCCTGCCCATTCACGATACGCAATGCGGTGCAAAACTGTTTCGAAACACACCCGCTTTTTGGGGCGCCCTGCAAAATCCATTTAGCGCCGGATGGTTATTTGATGTGGAATTATTCTTGCGTATATCCAGCCCCGATAAAAAGAAACGCAATAGGTTTTTTGAATATCCTGTCATAGAATGGACGGAAATTCCGGGATCAAATATCAAAACCTCTGATGTGGTAAAAAGCGGCTTTAAAATGCTGGGGTTGATCGCAAATCAGTGGAAGATTCGCGAGACCTATTCCCGCTTTGCAGGTGATCAGCTGGCCTCGAATTATCAAATCCTGAGAGCCGGACCGCATCTCTCTTTTGCCCTTGTCAATCATTTGAGGGACATTGTCGACCCTGAGGTCCCCGGCGTTGTCATCGATTTATGCGCCATCGAGACATTCGACCCGTCCGTCATGACAGGTTTGATCGGCGCCTGTGACCATTTAAAAACCAAAGGACTCGATGTAAAAATCCAGCTGCCGGATCAAAACCATATTATAAGAGCCGCTAAAAATACCGGTTTGATCGCCACAATAAATTGCACCCGTGTGAGCCCCTCGCCCGAGAGAATGTCTCAAAATGCACGATTTGATTTGGTGGAGGTTTAAATGACCCGCCTTGCTCAACCTTCCGCGGGTCCTCAGAGCTTTTTCGGACCCGCCTTGATCATTTTTATCTCGGCCAATATCGCCAACCTTGCCAATCTGGCTTTCAATATGTTGTTTGCCCGACTGATGAGCCCGGCAGAATTTGCCGATTTGACATTGCTGATGTCGATAAAGCTCGGCTTACTCTCAATTTTTTCGGCTCTACAATTCGGGATTTCGGAGATAACAGCCAAGTCAAATTCGGCAAATGCCAGATCCCTATCGGCCCGATTGACAAAACAAAGTCTATGGATATCGATCCCGCTTTGTTTTGGTTTGATCATGGCCGCCGAGCTTATTGGCCATATATTGAATTTCGAAAATATACCGGCCTTGATTTGTCTCTTTTTGGCCATTCCATTTTTTCTGCCCATGATCATCTATCGCGGCTTTGCCCAAGGCCAAATCCATCTCCCCAAAATGGTAGGCTCTTTTCAGGCCGAATGGATTATTCGTCTTTTCGGATGTTGGTTAATGTGGACGGCCGGATTTGGATTGATCGGCATTACCTTGGCTTTGATCCTATCCATTATTGCGGGCCTATTTTTCACCATAGACAATGCTGATATCAGAGCCTTGTCGGTAAAGGGACGAGCTGACAAATCCATCGTCAAAATCACCCTACCCTATGCGGCTATTTTCCTGGCACAAGTCCTGGCCTTGGATGGCGATATCTTTATTGCAAAAGCTGCGTTTTCAAATGAGGTCGCAGGCGGTGCGGCGGGACTACTTTTAATCCAGCGTATCTTCTTTTTTGCCTTTCTGTCATTTGCAACCATCCTTCAGCCTTTCATTATCAGCCAGGCCAAGTCAGAGCGCGACGCCTTTAAATCGCTTTTGAAGCTCTTGGGACTGATGTGCCTCATCACCCTCTCAACCCTGATCGTCATATCTTTTAAACCAGAGTTCTTTGTCAGTGCCTTTCTCGGCGAGAATTATGCCCATCTCGCTGAATTAGTTCTGCCGGCGGCCATTATCGGCGCCGCTATGGTCGGTGTGCAACTCATCATAGTTGCCATGCTGGCGCGGGGTTTGAAATGGACGCCATTTATTATGATCGCCTTGGCATTGCTCTATCATATGGGTGTTGTCATTCTGATGACACTGGACCCTGCGCTTGAATATGGGACGCTTCTGAAATTGAAATTATCCGTCTTTGGCTTCGGGCTTTTGGCGGTTGTCGGCTATTTATTAAACCGCATCACAAGATCAACATCATGAGTTTAAAACCTAGAAATCTTGCTTATCTGGCTATTGTCCTAGCGTTGTTGATCCATGGCGCCTTGCTGCCCTTTACCTATGGGCAGACCTATGATGCCTATATTCATATGTTTTTCGGCGATCACTATAATCGCCAATGGTTCGATCCCTGGGAGACCCGTTGGTATACGGGATTTACCGTAACGGCCTATCCGCCAGGCTCTCATCAAACTCTGGCCCTATTGATGAAATTTATGGATATGCGCGCCGCCTTTGTTGTGATTATGACAGGCGCCGTTGCAACGCTCGTCATCGGCATTTACCGCTTTGCCCAGATCTGGGTCTCGCAAAAGGCGGCAGCCATGGCCGCGCTGCTGACGGTCTTCTCATCTGCCATTGCTGAGACCGTCCATATTTTTGGTCAGCTTCCAACGATATTTTCAATCGCTCTCTTTTTGAATGCTTTGCCGCATATGTCGCGCTGGATCGAAAAAGGAAATTTGAAGGACCTGTTTTTTGCACTTTGTTTTGCCGCTGGCGCAACGGCGGCCCATCATGTGACCCCTTTATTTGGAACCATTTTCTTTGTGGCCCCGATCGGTCTGGCCGCCTGGATTGCCCATTTAAAAACGACCGCTCCACCCCAGGGCATTCATATTTCCATAGGTGAAATCTGGCGCTGGGTCGTTGCGCCCTGTCGCGGGATTATTCTTGGAATATGCCTGTTGATCTTGATTGTCGCGATCGTCTTTCCCTATTGGCATTGGTCGATTACCGATCCGATTACCCAGGTCAGTATTCCTCATGGCAGTCGCGAAAGTTTTATTGAAAAGCCAAATCTGGGTTTGATGTTTTTTGTCATCCCTTGGGGGCTATTATTTTTCGTCCTGCCCTATGTGGTGCTAAAACTGAAATCATCACTCTGGCCACTCGGCATTACAATATTATTTGCCCTATTATTGGGAACGGGCGGCACGACACCCCTCCCTAAAATGATCTTACATGGTGCCTTTGATATATTGACGCTGGACCGGTTTACATTCTGGGCCAGCCTATTGATCTTACCCATTGCGGGCATGTTCGCCATTTCGCTGATGGAAGGTCGAGCCAGGGTCTTGTTGAAACGAGCCTTTGGAGAATTAGGGTCGCGTCTCTTATTGGTCGGCCTCTTTGCGCTCTATGCATTGGGCCCGATTGCGATTGCGCTATTGCCGCAAATCCGACCTACACAGCCAGACTTTGTTGACCCCGCACCTATTGTTAAATTCATGGATGAAGATGGCCATAATCAATGGCGCTATCTGACCCTCGGGCTTGGGGATCAATTTGCCTATCACAGCGCGCTGATCAATGCCGAGTCAGTTGATGGCAATTATAATTCGGCACGCCGCCTACCCGCTTTGACAAATTATGCCGTCGAACGCTTGGAAAATTCGAAATTTACCGGTGTGCCGGGTCTCGCATCCTTAAACCAATTTCTGACAAATGCGGATGGGTTTCATTTGAAATATGTGTTTTCCAATGACGAATATTATGATCCCCTTTTGCATTATACGGGGTGGAATCCGGTTGTTCGCCTCGGCAATGGCATGATGGTCTGGGAAAAAGCCAATATACCGCCTTTGCCGGATATTCGCGCAAAACGACAATTGCCACGTTATCAGGTTTATTGGTGGGGCGTCATTCCTATTTTTGGCGTTGGCTTGGCGGGGTTTGCTTTATTATATCTCGCGGTAAGCGGCAGGTTAATTTCTCAAACCCATATAGGGTATCAGCCGGATAATGTTCCGACGCGTAATTCGCCGTCTAAATTTTTGCTCTGGAGTGTCAGGGCGGTCCCAATGGCTGGTCTGATCATTGCACTCGTTTTTACCAACGCCCGATTAAAGACGTCTAACGCGCCTTTGGCCGCACAAGATTTGATATTGCAATATTACGGACATCTGGATTTTCGCGAATATGACAAGGCTTACGGGCTTTTGGAAACGGATATTAGCTATTCGGACTTCTTGCGTGACCAGCGTCTGCGTGGTGGGCTTTTACCGTCATATGGAAAACTAATAGACACAAACATTACCAGCGATACAGACAATAAAATTGCCGCGCAGCTGACCTATCTGACGGCGATTGGATATAAATCTATACAAGTCTCTCACGAAATTTATGCGGGACGCCTTCGCTATCAAAGCCCTGCACCCCAGTTTAGCAATGATATGGTGACCTTTGAAACATCGCAGAAATTTCTAGACCAAACCAGTAGAAACATAATCCGACCCACGCGGGAAAAAACCGCAAAGCTACAACGCCCCCGTATCGAGGCCTCCCAAGCGAGGCTCTATGAAGAAGAGGGTCGATTCTACGTAATGGGTCAAGTTAGAAACACCTCCCCTTTCACCGCCTGTGTTCAATTAATTGCCAAGGCTCGGGATGCAGAAGGAAAAATATTGGCCACCCAAAATATGGGACGGCTCGGGGCACATCGACTTTTACCGGGTGAAACATCGCCCTATCTTGTGGCATTTGAAGGCTTTCTGAAAATCCAGGATGCCAGTTTCAATAGTCCTTATGACCCTGATCAATTTTCTGTCCCGGAATTTTTGGAAAACCCGGAAAGTCTATCTGTCGATATTCAATCAACGGTCTGCTCGCCTGATATCTATAAATCCCTCAATATTGAAGCGCTATCTATCAATGAAAATAATATTACCTTCACCTTGAGCAATCGGGGCACTGCCAGCATCAACACATTGCAGCTAAAACTAACGCTGTCAGAAAGCGATCAATTCAGGGTCGTTCCCTTTTATATTCAGGAAAGCCTGAAACCTGGCGAGCGCCGCCTTATCCGTATTGCGCGCCCAGCCCTTATTCCGACAATAACCTCAACGGATCAGGTACGGGTGAATGGCATTGAAAAGACAAGTTTTCCGTTATCTGAGGGCCAGTTTGTTCAAAACGGTGTTTCGGTCGACATCACCTATGACGGCATGACCTATGATATCTTGCGCTAGAGTTTTTCGACTAGATTTGCATTGTGCAATGGTTTCTTTGCAATGCGCAAATAATCTCAAAGATTAAGGGCAAATTAACCATCTAAACCCTTGTTTTTATTGGCACACTGACTGGCCTATGGCTTGCAACCTTTCCTCTAAGAAAGGACCTATTTATGCGTAACTTTATCAAACTTATTCTTGTCGGCTCAACGTCAATTCTGGCCGCCTGTGCAAGCTCGCCTGTTCAATATACCGAGGACAATGTTTCGGCCCTGACACAAGACCTGCTGCAATCAGCGCCACTACCAGAAGGGTTTGAGACCTCGGTTCTGAGCCTGGAAAAAACCCGTGAAATGGCCATCAAACGGAATCTGGATTACCGCCAGCGTATCAATCAACTTCTTGTTCAACTGGATAGCCAGAACGGCTCTGCTAAATCTCTATTACCAAAGGTCTATGCGCAGAGTTTTGGGCGCTGGCGCAATAATACCAACGCATCCATTGGTGTTAGGGTCGATGAACTTGGCTCAAACTTCCCACAAGACTTTTATACGGCCCAGGATCAATCCTATGCAAATTCCAATATAACCCTAACTTGGAATATGCTCGATATTGCCTTGTCCAGTCACGACAAAGCGGAAACGGCGATCCAGGGATATGACTCAATCGAAAATAATCGAGCCGGATGTCATCAACTTATGGTCGATGTTGAGCGCGCCTATTGGAGAAAACTAGCCTATGATCGCGCCAATGAAAGACGCGATTGGCTGAATGACCGGATCGATTATGCTTTGGACCTTTCAAATCAGGAAGCGTCCAAAGCCGAAGATAAGGAATTAGATGAGTGGATGTATCAACGCGAATTAATCGACATCAAACGTTGGTATGAAAGCATGTATCGAGGATTGGCATCGGCAGAATCTGATCTAAAAAAATTGATCAATATTCCGCACAATACGACCTTCAAAGTCGAACCCAATACCGCCAGCGCTGATATAAAATTCGATCTGTCCGCCGGGGATTCTATGGAAGACATGTTTGTCTATGCCTTTGAACACAGGCCCGAATTACGACAGGCTCTTTACACGATCGACAAGACCAAGCTAAAAAATGAAAAAGACTTATTGCGGCGCCTACCGGGCCTAAGCCTTTTCCTATCCCAAAATAATGACACGAATAGTTTCGCCTTGAACAAGGACTTTCTCACGGCCGGCGTTAATCTGTCTTGGGATGTAATGGGTTTGGTCACACTCGGCAAAACAAAACGACAGGGTGAAACCCGCCTCTTATTAGAACAAGATAACCTTGATGTCGTTGCAACGTCAATTATGGCTCAGGTCGCATTGGCAAGCGAAGATGTTAAAAACCTCAAGGCCGAAATGGAACTCGCCTGGAAAGCCAAATCTATACAGGCTGGCATTACTGGAAAACTCGATGCCGATGTGAAGTCAGGAAACAACCGTGAGATCTATTTGATCAAAGAAGAGCTATTACGCGAATTGTCGGTTTTACGCGAACACATAGCCCAAGCCGAACTTCGTGCGAGTGAAGCCCGCTTGTCTCAAAGCCTCGGTGTTATGAAGGCCTGTGATATGGACGGGTAATGAAATCTAGACAGCGATAGCATCCGTTATGTCGCTTTCGCTTGTCTCAACCCAACCTTCTTTTTTACGATAGATGGTGGACGGGCTGAGCGACAACATATCCGCCGCTTTCGGAATACTCCCTCCGCAAAGCTCTATGGCTTCTTCTATGATTTCGCGTTCGATTACAGCAAATGGACGATCCAGGTCGATTGTCAAATTCTTCGCGGACAATGAAATGACTTCGGGTTCAACAGCCTGAACGAGCGCGAATTCTCCCGACTGCGGCACAACCCGTTTTTGTAATTTTACCATCTCGTCTTCTAAAACAGGACCATCAAATAAGACAGCAACCTTGCGCATGGAATTTTGCAACTCACGGACATTCCCGGGCCAATCATGTTGCATCAGAGATAATTTTGTTTGGTCTGAAATTTGATCAAAATTCTTGCCTTCTTCTTTTGCGAATTTTTGCAAGAACGTCTCTGCAAGCAGAACAATGTCCTCTCCTCGCGCGCGCAAAGGTGGCAAATCAACCGTCAGAACATTCAACCGATAGAGCAAATCCTCGCGGAAGCGTTTCTCAGACACTTCCACCATTGGGTCACGATTTGTGGCACAGACGATCCGCACATCCACATCTTCCTGCCAATCACTCCCGACACGTTTGATTTGTCCCGTTTGTAAAAAGCGTAGTAATTTGGCCTGGAGGCTAATTTCCATCTCGCAAATTTCATCCAGAAATAGCGTCCCGCCATTGGCCATGCTCGCCGCACCTTTGCGGGCCTCATTGGCGCCAGTAAAAGCACCTTTAATATGGCCGAAGATTTCTGATTCCATGAGATTTTCCGGAATCGCGGCGCAATTTATGGCAATGAAGGGCTTTTTCGCGCGGGACCCAGAATCGTGCAAAGCCCGCGCCGTAACTTCTTTGCCTGTTCCAGACTCGCCAGTAATGAAAACCGGCGCCTTTGAATTTGCGAGGCTGGTAATCGTCGCATAAACGGTTTGCATGGGTTCGGATTGGCCAATGAAACCCGCCAGTTCGCCCCTTGACGTTTTTGAAAATTTGTCGACGTCACGTTTTAATTTCGACCGTTCCAAACCGTTTTTGACAGAGGTCACCATGCGCTCTTCTGTAAAGGGTTTAATCAGGAAATCATAAGCCCCTAACCGCATCGCATCCACGGCTGCATTTACGGAGCCATTGGCCGTGATGACAATAAATGTGACGTCGTGAGACGAATTACGCATCTCTTGTAAAATCTCCAGACCACTCATCTCTGGTAGCTGGAGGTCCAGCAGCACAGTTGAAAATTCACCGGTTTTGCACATTTCCAGCGCTGTGCGTCCATTTTGACAAAGCTCGGCTTTAATGCCCTCCCGCTTGAGCATTTTCTCATACATAAGCGCCATGGATAATGTATCTTCGACGATCAGTATTTTGCTTTTACCAGCCATTTTAAGCTCCTTAAGCCGCGTCTTTTTTACATTCAAACAAGCTATCGAGATTACTAATGTAATCTTTGAGCAAAATGAGTGTGTCTTGAATTATGTTTTCCTGAGGCGGTGCCACGCCGGACTCTACAACATCATTTTCATTTAAATATTGATTGGTCGTCGCAGCGAGTTGCGACAATGTCTCCATACCATAGGTTCCCGCTAACCCCTTTAGCGCATGGCTAGACATCGACAGGTCCTGCCAGGTTTCATTTTTTAAAGCGTCTTCATAATCCGTGCAAATCGTCTCGAGGTCTTTTCGCAATTGTTCACGAAAGATGGGGATTTCGTCAGCGTCTAATTTGTCAATATAGCCGGAAAACTCTAAAGTCTCGTCAGTCTGGACCGTTGCGTCTTGCCCCATCACACTGCTGATCGCTGCAAATAGGCTCTCTTTTTTAAAAGGTTTGGTGACGACTTCATTGACACCGATCGCGCGCAGGGCATCAAGGTCCTGAAAATTCCCCATCGCCGTTAAGGCAATGATCGGTATATCTTTATTCGCATTGTTAGACGCACGGATAATTTTTGTGGTTTCCTTGCCATTCAGCTTGGGCATAAATATGTCCATCAGAATTACATCGAAATCTTTTCGCTCCATTACATCAAGGGCTTCGGCTCCGTTATTAACGACGACCAGCTCTGCGCAACAACGTTCCAGAATATGACGAATGACCATTTGGTTTGTAGCGATATCTTCGGCGACAAGAATCCGGCAATTCTCTAAATCATACGCCGTTCTTTCATATCGATCCGTAAGATCTTGGGCTGCCGTAACCGGTAATAGGACAGACACCCAGAATTTTGACCCCTCACCTTTTTTGCTTTCGCAGCCCAGAGTCCCGCCCATTAACTCAGCCAGACCTCTGGATATTGTCAAGCCGATCCCGGTGCCTTCATATTCACGCGTCTCGGAATCGTCAGCCATGAAAAATTCGTCAAAGACATGGTCTAATTGCGCCTCGTCAATCCCGATGCCCGTATCTGATACGGAACATGTCAAAAGAAACTGATCATTAGCGCTGGGCTCAAGATCAATGGATAGGGTGAGTTGTCCCTCGGATGTGAACTTAATCGCATTGCTAACGAAATTAAGTAGGACTTGCCGGATACGTCCAATATCGCCTGACAGATGGATATCGTCATAGTCAGGATTTTTAATAAGTTCGACTTTCAATCCCTTTTCTTCAATTTGGGATTTAAAGAGCTGGATGACGTCCTCGAATAATGCATTCGCTCTAAACGGGTTTGACAATAGTTTCGCCTGTCCGGATGACATCCGAGCATAATCTAAAACATCATTGATAATACGCAATAAGGCGATTGAAGATGACTCTGCGGTTTTAACCAAATCGCGTTGTTCTTTATCCAATTCAGAATCGCTCAAAATATCAAGGATACCTAGAACCGCATTAAAAGGTGTTCTGATCTCATGACTCATAGTTGCCAGGAAACGGGACTTGGCTTCGCTCGCCGCTTCAGCGGCGTCTTTGGCTTCTATCAGTTCTTGTTGTGCGGCTTTTCGAGCTGAAATATCGCGAATATAAGCGATGAAAATGTCGCCTGCTTCGCCGGAGCTGGAAGATATTGCGAGTTCGGACATAAACTCACTGCCATCCGCGCGCATCGCCTCAATCTCGATACGCTGTCCCAGGATTTTACTTTGACCGGTCTCACGCATGCGCTTCATGCCATTTATATGCGCTTCTCGATAGCGTTCCGGCACGATCAATTCCGCCATGTTCTGTCCTAGAACATCTTCTCGTTTATATCCAAAAATGCGTTCCGCAGACTCACTAAAGTCAATGACAGCGCCGTCCGAATTGACAACGATAATACCATCCAGAGAGGCTGACACGGTCGCTTGTAATCGAGCCGCCTGAATTTCGGCCCGTCTTTCAGCTTTAATGGCCTGTTTTTCCCATTTCAGGTTCAGACGTCGTAAGCCATATCCCAAAATAAATGAGACGGCCGCCGCACTTGTTCCGATAAGCAAAGATAACACGATTTGCTCCCACCTAAAGGCAGAAGGTCTCATAAATAGCTTAAAATTAGGTCGTGCTTTAAGGTTAAGAAATTGAAACCAGCAGCGCCGTATCAAAGGCGCGGCGTCAATAAACTCATAGAAACGGCTCAATATAAGCTATAAAAGAACAGTATATGAAAAGGGCGAATTCAATGAAAATGACACGCAATAAAACACGAGGGGGTTTTACGAAACGCCTCATTTCCTATGCCCTGGAAGCTGGTGTTCTTGCCCGTTGCCCAGATCACGCGCATTCCATTTATCGCACGGATCGGGACATCGCGTTAGCGCACGCCGTTATTGAAGCCGCCTGGCAAAAAGGTGAGATTGGTAGCGGGTTTGAAGGGGCAATTGAGCAGCTTAATCGGATTGTCGATAAGGCTCCAAAGGCATGCAGCCATCCAGACTGTTGGTCAAAAGACTGATCCAGATATTCCGGGATAAACGCTTTATCTCGACTTGGTATTATCCAGACAATTTGATAAATCCGGATTGAGCGTTTGTTCCAAATATGTGGCAGCTAGACACCTTCAACCATAAGGCGTGTATCGGGCAGGCTAGCCAAATGTGGAATTTCAAGGTCAGGGCGCGCCATACGCGATATAGCATTCAGGGCAGCCGCGATTGCGCCCTCCTGCCAACCGGGAAGAGACGATAATTGATCGCCAATAATAAAGAAAATTGGCTTTGACATCTCGCCGGATGGTTTACGGACTCCAGTACCTTGTGTGAGCACGTTAAAATGCGTTTTCGCGTCTTTTAGATCATTCCACTGTGCCCAGCCGCCTTTAATATAGGGTATATTTTGCCAGGCAATGGTGACACCCTCATTCAGACCATCTGCAAAGGCCTGACCAAAGACTGCAGCGCCCTCTTTTGCTGTCCTAAGGCGATCCTCGACGCTCATTCCACCAAAAGACAAAGCGTGTTTTCCAAAATTATAAGCCCCTGTCAGAATCCCGAGCTTGTCGTGATAGCCCGTAGAGGGATACCAAATTTGTTGAATAGGATTATCAGTCCATGAAATCCCCCCGAAAATTGGCACAACCCCTTTTTCCGAGTTGGGAATGGCATAATAGCTTTCACCGCATTCATCACAGTCTTCAAGTTGAAGGTCATCTCCCTGCCAGAGACGACGATCTGCCTGCCATCCTACTTTTGTTGTGGGGGCTAGATACCGAGCACCGGGATCTGGGTTTTCAAATTGATGATCATAGACGGCGTGCAATGCCCGTTTAAAGTCGTTATTAAATCCGCTCTCTCCCTTTTTCATTTGCAATTCGGGGGATAAAATTCGGCTCAAAAACGGGATTGCCATATTAGAAAAACAATAATCAGCGCGGTGCTCTATGGTTTTATCCGTACCAATCTGCTCGGCGTGAATAACAAATTCACTCTTTTCCGCATCCCAATCAATAGAGCGAACGGGACAGTTCAAATGAATGGTTCCCCCGCGCTCGGCCACTTCTCTGGCAAATGCGTGCTGGACCTGGTCCATGCCACCAACGGGTTGGAATAATGTTGGCTGCCAGAGGAAATCGGAGGGTTGATAAAACCGCGTATCATCCCAAAATTTCGATTGAAGCAATGTGTCGAGATTGATTGCATCAGCAACAGCCCCCGCTTCAATCGCCGGTAACACGTCAAACCCTGCCCGTGCGCGCGCATTCTCAAAACCATCCTGGCCTGCAGTCGGCGCATATTTCCCATTAGGTGCCAATTCGCCAAAACTAATCATAAGCTGTCGCAATTGCGTCGCTCTTGTCTCTTGTATTTTGTCCGGAATATTTAAAGACGACTCTTTGAGTAGCGTGTCCGCATTATTGTGAACCATCTGGGCGATCCAGCCTCGAATGTTGTGGTTCAACTGCCTGTATACCATAGCATCATCCCCAAAAACCCAGTCTTTTTTGTGAACAAGATTAGATTCAGAGTTCATGACGTAAACTTCTACGGCGACGCCAAAATCTCGTAAATAATTCAAGAGATGTTTATGATGGGACGGAATTCGTCCAGGCCCTGCATTGAGATAGGGCTGTTCATCGCCAAGCGGATGTTTAAATCGAACGGTCTGGGTTTCACCGCGCGGAGAGTCAAATAAATCACTATTTATATCCTCAGTGAGTGTATCGCCAGTCCTTAAACTCAGACACCGTCCACCCGTGCGGTTTTGTGCTTCAAGAATAGTGACCTCCACACCACTCTCTTGCGACAGAAGCTCATAGGCGGTTGTCAGCCCTGAGATACCCGCACCAATAATGACAACCCGTTTCCGTGAAAACTGATTGGGTTTTAGGCGAATAGCGCCAGGCGTAATTTTTTTTTGGGCATTTGTCGCCGCGTCAAGGGCGGCCCAAGCCCGCGCTTTCGGGTTTGCTTCATAAAAACTGGCAAGATTGGTTGGGTTGGACATAAAGACCTCCATGAATTGGGGGCGTTAATCCACATTATATTATCGAAATAGGCTCAGGGAAAAATGATCCAGAACTACAGACTTAAAATAATTTATCGCACCCGCGCCCCGTGGGTACAAATTTGGAATAGCACAAATTTACGATCTTCGCCAAGTGTTTTTTGAGCTGCAATAAAAGTCTGAAGTATAGGCCGGATATTTTTCTTCTACTTAGAATTAGACGTCTGGCACTGATGCGGCCCGGGCGTTTTACTCGGCTCATTCGTATAATCTTTTAAGACCCGGTTCGCCACGATCCAGCTATAATCCACGCCATAAGCCGCTGCATGATAATGACATTGCATACAGCTATTGGTCTGAAAATAGGTTTCCATGGTGATATTGGCTAATAGATCTGGAAAAGGATCGCCGGCCAGAGTACCTGTATAGGTCGCAGGTTCAAACTCTGGATCATAGGGCGATTTTAGGTCTGGGTCTGTCGGCCACTGCGTCCCTATCAACTCATAATTTTCCCAAACCGTCCCGGCCAGAAGACTTTTATACTTTGCATTTAACTCGGCAGTCGAAAAGCCGGATGGTGTTGTCGGAATAGCCGTCAGACGCGATACTTGGATGGGATCACGGCGCGGGTCATCCTGAGCCGGGAAGCCATCTTCTCCCAAGACTTGTGGCTCACAATTATATCCCAAACTCCCCGTGCTGGGTGTATCCGTTCCATTATTAAAGGATGGGTGTGTGCCGTCTAGATTATCTACATGTTCGAATGTTGACCAAACCCATTGCGGGAAGGTTTCCGTTTTTTGCATGATATGAAGGCCTACCAACCCCATTGTTTCTTCGGCGTAACTCCCGTCTTCGGTTTCTACCAAGGCCCGAACAGCATAATATCGGCTAATATCGTCACTTTCGGTTAAAACCCGCCAAGCCCCTTTTAACTCGATAGAATTATTTAAAAACTGAACACCTTCCGAGATTCCGTCAGACTTACTTTTTTCCGCCGCCGCGTCGATTGCTGCCAGCAAAACATCTTGATCATACCATTTATTGTCTCTGATTTGATCATATTCGATCTGGTTGATACGCACATCATAGCGAACATAATTGCGTTTCTGATCAATAAGAGGGCCGCCAAAAGCCTCATTGATTTCATCAAGTAAGCCTCCTTTGGTCGACATGGCAAAAACCAGCTTTCCATCTGTGATTTTTCCTGCGGGCGAATATGACGGCTCATTGCCATTCCATGATGGCGGTGTGGAACCGTCCGGCGGCATAAGTTCAAAGCCTTCCCGATAAGTGTTCCAGACAATAAGAGAACTATCCTCACCCGTTCGATTGACAGAGCGAAAGGCGTCAGGACTTGTCGGATTAATAGGAACGCCCCGATTGTCCAAAGAGGCTGGCCAATTTAGTGCAATAAAAGACTGCCATGAAAAATAATCAAAAAACGGTCGATTTTCCGTCGGGGTGGCTGACGAGATCAGCCCCGTAACGTCCGCCGGCAACTCGCCTCTCAAATTGGGAATAATAGTGTCGTAAGCTTGATTTGTAGCAGACGTTTTGAGTTCATTTGAAACCGGATTATTTTCTGATGTCTCATTGGAATCTGTCTTTGAATCGCAAGATATTAGGCATAGCATGGCCGTGCATAAGAGTAATTTTTTCATGATTGCGCGCTCCGTAATGGATTTTTAGCTTAGGCAATCCTTTTCCTAAATTCAATCTCATTATGTAACGCCTTGCCTCCATGTCTCCTAAACAAGATGTCCACAAAAGCTGGGGCACATCAGTTACAAGACCGCGGACAATGAAATGTCATGATAAGGAAAATTATCGTCATATTATGATAAAAGAGATAGACTCTCATAATGCATTAATGAGCGCGGTATTGTTTTCTCTTGGCCTGAAATTGGCATTGATACAGGTCTCAATATTTCTCAATTTGAATGCTGATCATCAATAATATCAATTAATTTATTCACCGCAGGCAGATGTCCTGACAATGGGTTTTCTAAATCAAACACTTCAAACGTAACTTGGGGGTCTATGCCTTTGCCTTCCCAGATTATGCCCTCACTATCGGTGTAGACTTCATTAGATAATGTGACCGTCCAGCCATTCGGTAGATACTTCGTGAGAACATCAGAAAAAGCGCCCCGCGTTGGCATGCCTACATGCGTAACATTAGGTAGAGCTCGAAGACTCAGCGTTGTGACCTCGCCAGCGCTAACAGTCATATCACTCGTCATGACATAAACTGGCCCCGTAAAACGCGGACCCTCGGCTGGTTTGATCTGAATTTTGTAGGGTGTTTTATCTTTAGCATCGCTAGCATATTTCGAATAGGCTAGCACAGGTGTATCGGTGAAGGATCCGGCAATTTCACGGCCAAGGAAATCATATCCCCCGTAGTTCACACTCAGGTCAATTATTACAGCTTTCACATTAGCCGCTTTGAAGGTTCGAATAAGTTGAGCCATTGCAGGTTTGAGCGCGTCAATTTCTTGCTCGAAACTGGGGTTTTCACCTTGGGCGTAACCCCCCTCTGACATGACAGTCATATAGCCGATATCGCCAGACGTAATGCCATATTTTATGCGTTCATTCACAGCGTTGAAACCATGGCCGCCCAAAATATCACGTTCAATATCATTCCGAAGATATTGCTCACCGAACGCGGCCTTGGGATTTTTATCGTCTGTTTTGCTCTCTTGAATCGCTATATTCGTCTTGCCTGGGTAGGCGATAAATTCGCCTTCATCACCATCAACTACAGCCGCAATGCTAACATGGCCATCTCTTAACTGTGAGAGCATGCCAATAAACCGCTCCACCAGATGCATGTCTCCGCTTTCATTATTGAGGCCAAACCTCATCTCCTGTGTGGCCTCTTCCCAATTTACCCCATGCACATCGAAGAACCCATAATGCTGATCATAAATATCAACGAAATTATCATATATATCTAACGGCGCAGAAGATGGAGGTTGCATACACAGTTCAGGTAACGTCTCCAGTCTGGCAAAGGAAATGGGATAGCGTTCAAACTCACTAAAGAGTTGGAGTTGCGTTTTTTTTCTGTTTACGCGAAATCGATCAAAATAATCCATGGGGTTTTCTTGGTCAGCCAAGATTTCAGCACAGTTCTGACCGGAAATGTTGTAGACAGTTTGTTCGTCATTCAGATCAATTATGTATCCATAACCGTCAGACGCCCACACACCTTTTGCAGAGTGTTGCAATTTTGAAATATCCCGTTCGGAAACAATCTCTCCTTCGCTAGCACAAGCGCTGAGAACCATAAGTGTGGTGCCTATAAGAAAGCGGTTAATCATAATCCAGATCCTAAGTTTCGCGTATCAGAAAAAGATTACTCCCAATCACTGTACCATTCTCGCCTTTTTTGATTGTATTTTTAACTAATTTAATCAATATTGTGTCCATGATGAACAATTTAACCACATCGGGAATTTCCACACTTGATAAGGCCGATCTCGCTATCCTGCGCATTGTTCAAAAAGACAATCAAATTACCCACGCTGCGATAGGCGACAAAATTGGATTATCTGTCTCTGCCGTCCGCCGCCGTCTTGTTGCACTTAGGCAAGATGGGCATATATCCAAGGATGTTTCTATACTAAGACCAGACACACTGGGCGTAACTTTGATCGTCCAAATCGCTTTTCGTGAGGATACCCAAGAAGGTTACTCAGAATTTGACGCTCATATTGCTAATCTCCCAAATGTTATGCAAAGCTACCACGTCTCGGGAGCAACCGATTACATTCTGATTGTTCAAGGTCCGAGCCTGCAATGGTACGAAGACTGGGCAAAAGAGAACATCATGAGCATTGCAGTTATTCAACGTCACGATACGTCGGTCGTTTGGTCATGTAAGAAATTTGAAACAGCTATTCCGCTTTAGTATGATGTCGGTGATTTTTAGGGAGTTGTAAGATGAGCATCAGCTTTAACCCAGCGATTTCTAAACGCATGCGGGAAACGATAATTGAAGAACTCCACATTATCGAAAACAAAAATGATGTACGCATTCTATTTGCCGTTGAGAGCGGTAGCCGTGCTTGGGGATTTCCGTCACCTGATAGTGACTATGATGTCCGGTTTATATATGCGCGACCAAGCGATTGGTACCTTTCCCTTATGCCGGGACGTGACGTGATAGAACTCCCCATTGATGGCGATTTAGATATAAATGGGTGGGACATCAAAAAAGCGCTAGGGCTTTTGCTGAAACCCAATCCCGTTTTGCTTGAGTGGCTATCTAGCCCAATCCATTATCTCTGGGATGAAGAAGTGTGTTCAAAATTAACGGCTTTTGCGGAAAGAGTTGCACATGGTCCGGCTTGCATACATCATTATCTTCATCTTGGAGGACGACAATGGGATATTCACGTTGATGGCAAAGAACATGTAAACCTGAAAAAATATTTTTATATTGTACGCCCAGCGATGGCCGTGCGCTGGATGCGAATGCACCCAGAGATTATTCCTCCTATGAACTTCCAAGAGCTCTTGAAAGGCATTGATCTGGATGCTGATTTGACGACCGCGCTTGAAGCCCTGTTGCTTGCAAAAAGTAAATCAAAGGAAGTCGGTAAAGCCCCTCGAATCGAAATTATCGATGCATTTATTGTCTCTGAATTTGAGTGGGCACGAGAGGCGGCAAAGTCTATCTCACGTCCAAAACAAAAATTACGAGAGGCGGCAGACAATCTGTTTCGTGAGATTGTTAAGGTTTGAAATCGCTAGGACCCGACAATCTCTGTCCAACTCAACTCATATTTCGCGAGGTATTTCTTCAACCGGTCTGAGTCATTTTTTGATTTGCGTTGTTCGCGTGAAACCGAAAATAAGGCCCTCCCCGCGTCGCTAAGATTATCAGATTGGCGACATATAGAAATGACATTCGCCAGAGATGGACGATCAAAGAGGTCGATCTGGCTCAGTTGATTTTGATCCATAACCGACAGTAAAATTTCCTCATTCGGGTCACTCGCTTTTAACCGCCATCCTGTCTTAAGGCGCTCGATTTCTCGCTCCACGCTAGAGAGTTGAATACGTGAACCCTCTGCAAAGGTGCAAAGCCGCGTGACTGACGCCGCGAGATCCCGAAAATTTGCTGCCCATTTTGCGTCGGATGACAAAGCATATTTGAGATAAGCATCCCGCGCCTCTTTGTTGAATGTCATTTTGCGATTATTCCGAGAACTAAATTTGGATAATTCGTAATTCAGATTTGGCTCAATATCTTCGCGGCGATCTTTGAGGCCCGGCAAAGTATAACTCCACATATCAATGCGTGCCAAAAGGTCTTCTCGAAAGTCTCCGCGTGCCACCAATTCGGTCAAATCTGTTGTTGTGCCAGCGATTAATTGAAACTCACTTTTGACTTCTTGGTCTCCGCCGACAGGATAAAATTTTTGAGATTCAAGCGCGCTTAGGATCATAGCTTGCTCATCCAAGCCAAGCGCTTCAATCTCATCGAGAAAGATAAGCCCGTTATGGGCCATACGCAGCAAGCCCGCGCGGTCTTTAATGGCACCTGCATAGGCGCCGCGCTTATGGCCAAACAGGGACGACATGGCCGTATCGCCGCGAAGGGTCGCGCAATTCACGCTAACAAAATCACCCTCAACTTGATGACGACGTTTTTTGAGCTCAAAAATGCGCTTCGCCAAAAGCGATTTCCCTGCGCCCGTAGGCCCAGAAATCAAAACAGGGTTGGTTGTGCGGATGGCGACTTGCTCGATTTCGTCAATCATCGCGTTAAAGGTAGGGCTGCGTGTTGGGATGCCAGATTTTAGAAATGACGTATCGCTTTCGCGTTCTGTCTCGAAACGTTCTGCAAGACGGTCATATTTTGAGAGGTCGAGGTCAATAACGGACACTTTACCTGGACCACCATGGTCTTTGCGGCGCGGCGGGGAGAGCTGCAATATCTTCCCAGGTAGATAACGCGCTTCATTGAGCAGGAAGAGACAAATTTGGGCGACATGCGTCCCCGTTGTAATATGCAAAAGATAGTCTTCTTCATCCGTGTTGAACCGGTAAAGCGCGGCGAAATCGAACAAAGCCTCATAGACTTCCTCGAGATCCCAAGGATTATGCAATTCCATTTCATTGATCACGACAATTGTGTCGGGCGAAATCAAAGCAATATCAGCTTTGACCTGCTGAGCGATCGTTAGATGTTGTGGATCTGTTAAAAGCTCAAAGCGATGAATGACAAAATCATCTTGGCGGCAAAGATCAACACTTGGTCGCCACCTTTCCCAACGAGCGGGACCTTTTCCGTTATCAAGGTTGATTCCGAGAAATCCGATGGCGACATTCTTCTTCATAAATATATATTATTATAAATATATATATAAATATATATCTAATTTGAGAAATCACTTCAAACATTTGCCCGAAAATCAATGCTGTATTAAAAAATATATAGTAAAATCAATATCTTATGATTTTTTCAAAAAATTCCATTTTTCAACACGTCTATCCATCTG
Organism: uncultured Algimonas sp.; assembly: GCA_964425355.1. GTDB lineage: Bacteria > Pseudomonadota > Alphaproteobacteria > Caulobacterales > Maricaulaceae > Litorimonas. Next base: position 31,778 of record CAYRMO010000018.1, read on the forward strand.
CAGTTTCATCCTCGTTGAATGACGGAAAGCAGCAAACAAATTGGTGTTTGCGATCAACAGCAAAAATTCGGGCGGCCCTGCTGACACGAGCAGGGCCGCCTCATTGAGGATTGGAGAAAGAAAATGGCGAATAAAACAATGTTTGCATCGATGCGCGGTAAATTACTGCCAGCGGTGAACGGTCTAAATGCTGCAGGCGGTAAAGCCTATACATTGGATCCCCGCGAAGCTTTGGCTCAATTAGCTGTAACAGGCTGTTTGAACGGAACCTTTTATGCGACGGCGCAGGATCAATTAGGTGAGGTTTTAGACCTTGCTCGTAAGGTCGATCCTGAGTTTATCGCGAAATCAGCTATCTATGCTCGCAAGAGCGGCTTTATGAAAGATATGCCAGCACTTTTACTGGCCTGTTTGACAGTACCGAACGGTAAGGGCGAAATGCGCCCTGATCTCGTCGCGCCTGTTTTTCATGAAGTCATTGATACTGGTAAGATGCTTCGTAACTTCGTTCAGATCATGCGGTCTGGCGTTGTCGGTCGAAAGTCACTCGGCACTGCGCCGAAGCGGCTTGTTCAAAACTGGCTTTTAAAGGCGAGTGATCGTGATCTCATCCATGCTTGTGTCGGCAATGACCCGTCTTTGGCAGATGTTATCAAGATGGTTCACCCAAAGCCCTTGACGAAAGAGCGCGATGCTCTGTTTGGATATTTCATTGGTCGTGACCACGATTTTTCGAAACTACCGCAGGAGATCAAAGACTTTGAAGTCTTTAAATCTCGAGGTGGCAAGTTGGCTCCAGATGTGCCGTTTCAAATGTTGACGTCGTTAAACTTAACGGCTGATCATTGGACGCAAATTTCTGAACGCGGCGGTTGGCATATGGTTCGAATGAGCTTGAACACATTTGCGCGTCACGGCGTTTTTAAACGTCGTAGCGCCGTAAAAGCCATTGCGAAACGTTTGACTGATGTCGAGGCGATCCGCACGGCCAAAGTGTTCCCTTATCAGATCATGGCCGCTTATATGGCAAGCCAGAAGTCCGATTTGCCAACTGAAATCAAAGACGCGCTAAAAGAGGCGTTGGAGATTGCCCTTGAAAATGTGCCGAGCTTTGATGGCAATGTCGTTGTCTGTCCAGACGTTTCTGGCTCTATGGGCTGGTCAGTGTCTGGCTATCGTCCTGGCGCAACATCCGCAGTTCGCTGTATTGATGTTGCTGGTCTCATGGCGTCAGTTGTTCTTCGCAATAGCGAAACAGCCAAAGTCCTGCCGTTTGAAGTCTGCGTCGCAGATTTGAAATTGGACCGACGCACTGACGTTTTGATGAATGCTGCAAAGCTAGCGTCAATCGGCGGCGGCGGAACAAATTGTAGCGCGCCTTTGGTTCATTTGAACCGGCAAAACGCCAAGGTCGATTTGCTGATCATCGTATCAGACAATGAAAGCTGGGCGGATGTTCAGGGTGGTCGATCAACGGCACTGATGCGAGAATGGGAACGGATGAAAATCCGTAATCCAAATGCGCGGATGGTCTGTATCGACATCACGCCGAATAAGACAACTCAAGCGGTCAACCGACCAGACATCTTAAATATCGGCGGATTTTCCGACCGTGTCTTTGATGTCATCGGCCGGTTTGCCAAAGGAAATCTCGGTCCCAACCAATGGGTCGGAGAGATCGAAACAATGGAATTAAGGAGTATAAATTAAGGCTCAAGTTTTGAAGACTGAAAGGTGTAAATTACGCGTCGCGTAAAATACACAAGGCCGCGAATGCTGCATCGGACTACATCTGATAATGTTACCGTCTGTGCGCAACCTTGTCGCGTCCACTTTCTTTCTTCAGTCTCATGACGAATGCCCGTAAGGATTACATTGGTAACGCTTCTAAGTGAGGTTCGATACCTCGGCTCTTTTTACAAATTGGGCAAGCAAACATCTTTACACAATTTGTCGTCATGGCTTGAGCAAAAGGCTTCATGAATTTTGACGAATGCCTTAGAGATTACATTGGTAGACGCACCGCGAAAGTGGTCCTTCGACAGAAGGGTGAAGGTTCAAATCCTTCCATCAGAAATGATGTGGCGAAAAAAAGCATCTCTAACAAACTTGTTGTCATTCAATACACATTGGCGAATGCCTGTGGAACTACATTTCAATGATCGGGGTCGTGGGTTCGAATCCCACCGAAATAGCGAAAGCTATCTCGTAGCTCAGTCGTGCATTTTGCTTC
>CAYRMO010000019.1:0-33853 GCA_964425355.1 uncultured Algimonas sp.
CCCCGCAAAGCGGTGGAGGAAACGCCATGAAATATCTCCTCCCCCGATTTTCGGGGGAGGTGCCCCGAAGGGGCGGAGGGGGACAGTGCAAAAACACCGCCAATCACCATGATATCCAGATTAAACCCCAATTACGCGACCTTCTCACTCGCTGCATAGGCTTCCGCACTGCCTTTGGCGAGATCACGCACGCGCTTGATATATTCTTGCCTCTGGGTCGGACTAACCACACCACGCGCATCTAGAAGGTTAAACAAATGCGAGGCTTTGAGCGCGTGCTCATAAGCTGGCAATGGCAGTGGCGGATCAAGTGCGAGGAGCGACTTACATTCTTCTTCCGCCATGGCGAATTTGTCTCTGAGTTTATCAACATCTGCATGTTCGAAATTATAAGCGGATTGCTCGACTTCATTGCGGTGGAACACCTCACCATAGGTCACGCCCGCATCATTATAGCGAAGATCATACACGCTTTCGACACCTTGGACATACATAGCCAACCGTTCCAGACCATAGGTGAGCTCACCTGAGACCAAATTCAGATCAAGCCCACCCACTTGTTGGAAATAGGTATATTGACTGACTTCCATACCATCACACCAGACTTCCCAGCCAAGACCCCAGGCCCCCACGGTTGGGTTTTCCCAATCATCTTCGACAAAACGAATATCATGCAAGTCCCGATCAATTCCGATCGCGTCAAGAGACCCCAGATAAAGCTCCTGCAAATTCTCAGGATTGGGCTTCATAATGACCTGAAACTGGTAATAATGCTGCAAACGGTTCGGGTTTTCACCATAGCGACCATCAGCCGGTCGCCGCGAGGGTTGGACATAGGCACAATTCCATGGCTTTGGCCCGAGCGAGCGCAATACAGTCGCAGGATGTAGCGTCCCTGCCCCGACTTCCACGTCAAAAGGTTGCAAGATTACACAGCCTTGTTCCGCCCAATAAGTTTGGAGTGTCAGAATCAGACCCTGAAAAGAAAGAGGTTTAGAAGCGCTATCAGTCATGCAGGCGTCTTTATGCAAGACAGGTTTTTTTTCAAGCGACGAAATGTATTGGGGTGCTAATCCATCAACTCTTTCTCAAGTCCGGCGAGGCTTAATTGCCGTCTGGCGGCACTTTCATCTTCATCCACGACCATAAGACGGCGAGGAATCATTATTCCAGGCTCAAGAACACTCATATTTTGGTCCATAACAAAATGATCAATGCCTGCCTCCGAGAGGATAGCCTCGGCAAAATTCAGCGTCGCAGGGTTATTTGTTGTCAAAATACACTTCATAATATGGAGATAGGGAGTTCCTGCAAATCTGCAATGCCGCTTTCCGCAGCTGTGACATCAAAGTGCCTTGCGGCAAGCGTCCAAGCACATTACGTTCAGTTTGAACAAAAGGAAGTGGTTAGACGCGCGTGAATGCACCCGCCCAAATCCGGCAAGATGCCGCCCTCTCCCCAGCCCAGGCTCTCTGGGACCTGACAGGCGATGATATGGCCGCCGTCGATGTGCTGATCCTGGACCGCATGCAATCCTCTGTAGGCTTGATACCAAATCTTGCACAGCATTTGGTGGGCGCAGGTGGAAAACGCCTTAGGCCACTCTTGACCGTCAGTGCCGCCCAGCTTTGTGGCTATGAAGGCACCTCCCACCACAAATTGGCCGCGGCCGTTGAATTCATTCATTCTGCCACGCTTTTACATGATGATGTGGTTGATGAGAGCGATCTTCGACGCGGTAAAAAACCGGCTAATCTGATTTGGGGAAATAGCGCCTCTATCCTTGTCGGTGATTTTCTCTTTGCCCGCGCCTTCAATCTTATGGTGGAAACCAATTCCATGGAAGCTTTGGGTATTTTATCTCATGCCTCTTCCGTGATCGCCGAAGGCGAAGTTCAACAATTGGCCGCGCTCAGAAATCTGGCTATGACAGAAGCGGATTATCTGCGCGTCATCGAAGCCAAAACAGCAGCCCTTTTTGCCGCTGCCACCGAAGTTGCGCCTGTTATCGCAGAGCGACCCACGGCCGAGCGCGAGGCCTTGCGCGAATATGGTCTTAAACTGGGTCTCGCGTTCCAACTTGTCGATGACGCGCTTGATTATGGCGGCATGGAGAGCGCACTTGGAAAATCTGTCGGTGATGATTTCCGCGAAGGTAAGATGACGCTTCCCGTTATCCGGTGTCTGGAAACGGCCACTGAGGATGAAAAAGCCTTTTGGCGACGGGTCATTGTTGATCATGATCAGCAAGAGGTCGATCTGGAAAAAGCCGTATCCATGCTCAGAGCCTCAGGGGCATTAGAAAAAACGATAGACCTTGCGAAACAATATTCTGCAGATGCCGCAAAATCTCTGGACGTGTTTGAGGCGTCAGCGCTGCGTGATACGCTACAAAGCCTAGCCGGTTTTGTCGTCGCGCGAATTTCTTGACGGTCCACCCAGTATAAACCACGCTGTAACAAACATGCCGGCTAGTATGAAAAATAGTCGGGGGGTTTGAAACCAGCCTCGCGTTATTCCGAGCAAAACAATATTCGCACAGGCCAAAGCAAAGACGGCATAGAGCCAGCTAACACTTAGGTGCCCTATCCCGTTTTTGATCAGACGCTGATAAAGATGTTGATTATGGGCATTTAATATATTTTCCTGTTTCATGATACGTTGAACAATCGTCATCAGCGTATCGACGAGGAAGGGTAAAATTAAGGCAACGCTTGCCCAATGAAATTGGATTTCATTATCCTGCGCAATAAGAAATAGGACCGTTAGGGCATAGGAAAATCCGATCACTAAAGATCCGGCATCCCCACAAAAAATCTGCGCCTGTCGACGTAAATTATAAGGCAAAAACCCCATCACACTCATCAGCATTATGGCCGAAAGCAAGCATACATCTGTTGAACCGGCGACAAGACCAAGACCAAAAAGCGCGGTGAACGCCACAGACATTGAAAGTCCCAGCATACCATTGGCGCCGTCCATAAAATTCACAATATTGGTCACAACGAAAAGCCATAAAACCGCTCCGCCAAAGCCAAGCCAGACCGGAATTTTCATTTCCCCATATAGCCCAGGCAAGCTTTGCGGCGGTCCAACCACGCGAACCGTAGCAGCGCAAATTAATATCATGATTCCAAACTTTAGTTTTGGCCCCAGTGTCATCCGATCATCTGTCAACCCCAAAAGGCCCATAGCAAAGATCAAAGACATCGATGTCGCAAAGCCTGCATGCAACCTCAAGTCTTGGAAAATGAGCGCTGTCGCCACGAGCGCGAGGCCCAAACCCGCTATGATCCCGACCCCGCCAGATGTCGGAATAACGCCTGAATGCGCCGAACGATTATCGGCTGGGTCACCAAGCCCCGCTAGACGCATAAATCCTGTTACAGCGAGACTTCCAAAAAAAGCAATCGCCGCAATTTGAAGCCATAGCAATGCATTATGGGCGAGGATCACGTCGTATCTCCCAATTGGCATGACTTTACCCACCAATCTGGATGGGCCTTGAAGATATTGTTAGCGGCAGTTTGTGCTTGGGAATCGGACCGAAAAATTCCGAAACAGGTTGCACCCGAGCCCGACATTCGGGCGAGCTGACACGCATTTTGACCCGATAATTTCCGCAAAACATCGGATATGACTGGCGCTTGTGCAATCGCAAAATCTTGCATGTCATTCCCACCCGATAAAGCGCGGGACAGTAGGTCCCCTGTTCGGGATGTCAATTTCATATTCCTGCCCCGAGGCTTGGCATCCATGGATCGGAAAATTTCACCCGTTGAGACAGAAATACCTGGATTCACAAGGACAGCTGACAAACGACCTAAATCTGGGAGATGTTCAATCCCCTCACCAATACCCGTCATGATTGACGTTTTGGAATATCGACACACTGGCACGTCCGCCCCCAACTCAATGGCTAGGTCTTGATCTGATTTATCGGATTTAAACTTTCGAATAATGGCGGCTGCATTTGCACTGCCACCGCCCAACCCAGCGGAGACCGGTAATAATTTTTTCAAATGGATTTGGTGCGGCTCGGAGTCACAAAATGCCAAGGCTCGATTGATAAGATTATCGGCGCCAGTCGAAAGATTGTCCGCGCCTTCAATTGTTAGAGAAGACATATCTGCTGGGCAAAAATGAACTTCATCACCAAAATCTGCAAACACGACCAGACTTTCAAGATCGTGATATCCATCAGACCTGAGCGCCCCAATATGAAGGGTCAAATTGACTTTGGCCCGCGCGATTTCAATATGCGCCTCAGGCATGAAAGGTTAAGGCAAAGGCGATGGAGAGGCTGGCGCGAGCGCTTCAAGCCCACCATTTAGCTTAATATCGATATTGGATTTTTCTTCGTCTGTGGGTTCGAATAAAAGAGCTCGCTGCCATTGAAACCCGGCCTCACGTTTTCGGCCTAATTGCCAATAGGCATCCCCAAGGTGATCGATAATAGTCGCAGATGACGGTGATAAAGCCACGGCATCTTCGAGATAATTTTTGGCTTCGACATAATTCCCAAGTTTGTAATGCGCCCACCCCAGGCTGTCCGTAATCGCACCCGAATTTGGGGTTTGCTCCAAAGCGCGCTCAATCATGTCAAAGGCTTCTTCGAGGTTTTCGCCGCGATCAACCCATGTATACCCTAAATAGTTGAGTGTATCGACATCATCTGGCGCAAATTCGAGAACGCGCTTAAAATCTGCTTCGGCCTCGGGCCAACGCTTCAATCGTTCAAAAATAATGCCGCGAAAGCGTAACGGCTCCACATTGGCTCTGATATCCTCATCACCCATAGAATCTACAATATCATTGTAAAATGGCAATGCTTCAACATAGTTTTCGCGAAAAAAACGCGCTCGGCCAAGGCTTTCGCGGGTCAGCAAACTATTCACACGCGTGTTTAGGGATTCTAAAACCTTTATCGCTTCATCGTCTTTTTCTTGCGAAAAATAGAGCTGCGCCAATGCCAATTGCCCACGTTGATAAAAGGGATCATCCGCAGGAATGGTATTATATAATTTATGGGCCGCATTTTCACCAAGCTCGCCACGCTCTTCCAGCAAAGTTCCCAACCAAAGCGCGGATTTTTTATAGTCAGACTCTAACCAATGCGCAAATCTAAGATAAAGGAGCGCCCCGTCCCGGGATCGATTTTGAAGAAAAAAACCAAAGCTTGGATCTGTCAAAGCCCGAGCCGCGTGATCCTCAATTGAAATTTTTGGCAGATCGCGCCCGTCTTCCAAGCGAGTTTTATAATCGGCAACCGGACTAATCGATAGTCTCTCATTATCTTTGAGAACTTCGTTCAAATCTGAAAGCGCTTCTTCAGACTTATTTTGTTCAACCAATAGATGCGTACGCGTCAGAACCGCTTCGACCCCTGCGACGCCGGACGCTTCAACTTGATCTAACTTGGTCTCCGCCGCATCATATTTGCCGTCAAGAATATCGACTTTTGCACTTTGAAGCTTGCCAAAATCAATGAAATAAGGGGCGGCTTCCAGACCATCAAATATGTCACGTGCGGCGTCGTAATTGCCGCGATCAACTTCGATCCAACCTTTTACCAGGCGCATTAAAATGACCATTGTTACGTCATCGCTTGAGCCTTCAAAATATTTTATCGCTCGACTGTCTCGGCCTTTACGATAGGCATTCACACCCAATACGCCTCTGGCCATCGCTTCATTTTTATTGAGCTTATAAACGCGTTCAGCAAAATCTACAGCAGACGTCATATCCCCGTTTTCTACCGCGGCAACAATAGCACGTCGTCCTAATTGAATATCTTCGGGCGCTGTTTCAAAAGCCTTGGAAAAATAAGACTGTCGCGCCGCCATATCGTCAATTTCGTCAGCATAACTTGCCGCCAGATAATCGCCATAGAGGCTGCCAAGTTCAGACACGCTATCGGCCTGCGCAGTTGAAAGACTGCCCAGACTAAAACCAATAGCCACTAAAGATGCTAAAAAATGCTTTTGGAATTTCATAAAGAGGTTTTGAAACGCAAATGTTAAGATAACAAGACCACGTGACATAAATTTCTATCACATATTCGGGTAATTCGGTCCGCCACCGCCCTCAGGCACCGTCCAAACGATATTGCGTGACGGATCTTTTATGTCACAGGTCTTACAATGCACACAATTTTGCGCATTGATTTGGAATCGCGGATTAGACCCATCGTCTTCTGCAACAATCTCATAGACGCCGGCCGGGCAATAACGCGCGGCGGGTTCATCATAGTCAGGAAGGTTTACAGTAATCGGAATTGACGGATCGACAAGCTTCAAATGGCTGGGTTGTTCTTCGCCGTGATTCGTCGCGGAAAAAGAGACATTGGTCAGACGATCAAATGTCAAAACGCCATCCGGTTTAGGATATTCAATCGGTTTAAAATTAGACACCTTCTTTGTTGATCCAGCATCGTCTTTTTTGTGCTTCAAAGTCCCCAGGATATTGAATTTTAGCAGGGTAGAACACCACATATCCATACCACCCAAAAGCATGCCGCCCAAGAAAGGTCCGAAACGGCTATTTATCGGAGCAACGTTACGAACGGGTCTGAGGTCATCACCAATCGGACCGTCATGTATCATTTGATCATAATCTGCCAGCGTATCGCCAGACCGTCCACTGGCCAGAGCTTTGGTCGCCGCATCAGCCGCGTGGATACCTGATAACATAGCGTTGTGATTGCCTTTAATGCGCGGCAGGTTCACCAATCCAGCGGAACATCCCAGCAAGGCGCCGCCCGGGAAGGCCGTTTGCGGTATAGATTGTATCCCGCCTTTGGTCACAACGCGCGCGCCGTAAGCCACGCGTTTTCCGCCTTCAAGCAGGTTAGCAATATCCGGATGTGTCTTCCATTTCTGGAATTCCTGATAGGGATAGAGATATGGGTTTTCATAATTCAGATCGACAATCATACCCAGAAAAACCTGATTGTTCTCGGCATGATACACGAAAGACCCACCGCCCTGTTTCCACCCCAAGGGCCAGCCGGAAGAATGAAGAACCGCGCCTTCATTATGTTTAGCCGGATCGATTTCCCAGATTTCTTTCATGCCCAGACCAAATTTCTGAGGCTCACAGTCTTTATTCAATTCATACTTTGCAATGGCGATTTTAGAGAGTGATCCGCGCGCGCCTTCAGCCAGAAGTACATATTTCCCGTGAAGTTCCATGCCAGGCTCATATCCAGGACCCTTAGAACCATCCTTGTGATAGCCAAATTCGCCCGCAACAACGCCTTTAACGCTTCCATCTTCACGATAAACCAGATTTGAACAGGCCATACCCGGGAAGATTTCAACCCCTAACATCTCGGCTTGTTCTGCCAGCCAGCGACAGACATTGCCCATGGAAACAATATAATTGCCATGATTATGCATCAGCGGTGGTAAGACAAATTGCGGGATAGGTAAGGCCCCGGCCGGTCCGTAAATGTGGAACTTATCGGACGAAACTTTCGTTCGAACTGGACAACTATTATTCGTCTCGAAATCCGGAAATAATTCTCTTAGGCCTTTTGGGTCTAGGACAGCACCTGACAATATATGGGCGCCGACTTCTGAGCCTTTCTCAAGAACTACGACAGAGGTTTCCGGATTTTTTTGTTTCAATCGGATAGCGGCCGACAAGCCCGCGGGACCCGCACCGACAATAACAACGTCATATTCCATGGACTCCCGTTCAACGGTTGTATCAGTGTCGGAAAAAGCGGCGGAAGTTTGATCAAGATTGTACATTGTTTGTTTTCAGCTCTAGTGCTCAGTTTCGATTTGGTTTATCTCTAGAGCCTCAAACTAGCCTAGACAAGCGTGTGTTTTAGTCGTTTGGCTGTTCAATGCTACAGGATCACAGTCAGCTTATGTCATCAAAGGATAAAGAAACTATCCCCATGCAGACATTAGGGTGGGAAGAATGGGTATCCCTGCCGGGCCTCTCTTTGCCTGCGATCAAGGCCAAAGTAGATACGGGCGCGCGCACATCGGCTTTGCACGCCATCGCCATCGAGCCCTTTGGCACAGATAAAAACCCGCAAGTCCGCTTCACTATGCACCCCGATCCAACCAATCCTAATATCGAGGTGGTCTGTTCGGCCAAAGTCAAAGATCGGCGGTCTGTTACCTCTTCCAATGGGTCGACCGAGCTCCGCTTCATCATTATTGCCGAAATAAAAGTTGGTCAAAAGACGTGGCCAATTGAAATATCACTGACAAATCGCGAGACCATGGGCTATCGCATGTTATTGGGTCGCTCAGCGTTGACCGAAGATATAACGGTTACGCCGACACTGTCTTTCCAGCAACCCGTACTGTCTTATGATATATACAAGAAACGACAGGGCAAAAAGGCGATTCCGAAACGCCCTTTGCGGATTGGAATCCTGACACAGGAACCCAGGAATTACTCCAACACCCAAATGGTTCGCGCAGCAGAGTCCCGTGGCCATGTTATCGATATGATCTATACCTCGCGCTGTTATATGGCGATTAATGCGCATAAACCCGAAGTCTATTATGATGGGGCACCCTTACCCCGCTATGACGCCATCATTCCTCGGATTGGATCGCGCCTGACCTTTTACGGCATGGCTGTTGTCAGACAGTTTGAATCCATGGGCGTTTTTTGCCTGAACAATGCGGCCCCAATCGGAAATAGTCGCGACAAGCTTCTGGCCCATCAGTTACTCTCGCAACACGGGCTTGGTATGCCCAATACGGCCTTTGCGAAATCCTCGGCAGACACAAAAGGGATTCTGGATCTTGTTGGCGGCGCTCCCGTTGTCGTAAAATTACTGGAATCCACACAAGGTAAAGGCGTCGTCCTGTCTGACAATCGCAAAGGTGCGAGTGCAATCATTGACGCCTTTAGAGGGTTAAATGCGCATTTTCTGGTTCAAGAATTTGTCAAAGAGGCTGGCGGATCAGATCTGCGTTGTTTTGTTGTTGACGGCAAAGTCGTCGGCTCCATGATGCGGACCGCCCAAGCTGGTGAATTTCGTTCAAATGTACATCAAGGCGGAAGTGTCAAAAAGGTTCGCCTCTCCAAAGAAGAACGCCGAAGTGCCATTAAAGCTGCTAAGATTTTAAAACTCAAAGTCGCGGGTGTCGATATATTAAGGTCAAAAGACGGCCCCAAAATCCTTGAAGTCAACTCTTCACCTGGGCTCAAAGGGATTACCGAAGCCACGGGTAAAGATATTGCCGCAGAAATTATCGCCTGTATCGAGGCCAATGTTCGCACCGTCTTTAAAACGGTTTCAAAATAATGGATGCGGCGCTTCGGTCTCTCCTGGACTGGTATGCCGAGATAGGTGTCGACGTGCCCAAGATTGCGCCGGCTCGACCCGCCGCCAGACGACGTCCTATAAAAACAGAAAAACCATCAGCGCAGCAAATGACCGCAGCTAAACCTGCGCCCCCAACCACAAATTTGACCCATGTCAAATCCCTAGAAGACCTCTATTTGACTATCCAGCAATTTGACGCCGGAGCTTTAGGGGACGGCGCCCGTCAAGCCGTTATCTGTCGCGGGAATCCGCAGGCGAAATTGATGGTGATTGGCGAAGCCCCGGGACGTGATGAAGATCGCGAGGGCAAGCCCTTTATCGGCCGGGCCGGTCAACTCTTGGATCGTATGCTCGCCGCCATCGCTATAAACTCAGAGAACGACGCCTATATTACGAATGTTGTAAATTGGCGCCCGCCTAAAAACCGCAATCCAAGCCCTGATGAAATTAAAATGTGTCGTCCGCTTTTGGAAAAGCACATTGAACTTGTTCAACCAAAGATCCTGCTCCTAGTGGGTGGAATTTCTATGACAACATTAACCGGATTAACCGGGATTATGAAAAATCACGGGCAATGGCAAAACGTTTCCATAATGGGTCAGGATTATCCTGCCCTACCCCTTTACCACCCGGCCTTTTTGCTCAGACGCCCGGAATTAAAAAAAGAAGCCTGGCGAGACCTGCTGCTTTTACGCGAGAAGCTGTTGAGCCTTTAGCAGCTTGCGTCTATATCCGGCTCGGATATTGCACGAAACGTGCGTAAAATCGCCAAAAACTTGACTAAGGTTTTTTTATGTTAAAGCGAGTTCTATTGATTTCGGCCATCGCGCTCTCGGCTTGCGGGGAGCCCTCTAGCCATGACCGTCCGCACGAGGCGGAAGATAATTTTTTGACACAATTACAGGCTGATTATCCGGTGACTTTGTCCAAGGTCGGTGACAAAGTCTGGGTTCATACAACAAATTATAGCCTGCCTGGCCAAACCCCTATTTCCAGCAATGGTCTCGTCTATGTCGATGGGGACACGGTTACATTGATTGATGGCGCCTGGGGAGAATTGGCGACGCTATCCTTGATTGAAACTGTGAAAGCAGAGACCGGCCTTCCAGTTACAAAAATGGTTGTAACAAATCATTTCCCAAATCAGACGACGGGCGTGGACGCCGCAGAATATGTCGGTATTGAAATTATAACTCACCCTGATACGCCGGCTCTGGCTGCAAGATCGGCATGGCCGACCCCGAACACATCAGTTGCTGCTTTGTTAAAACCTGGGTCGCGTATAAAAGTCGGGTCATTGGAAGTGGCCTATCCGGGACCTGGGCGCACCACTGACAATCTGGTGGTTTATATCCCGTCGGAGAAAATTCTTTACGCCGGCATTACCCTCAGAGGTGCAGGGGAAACGAGTTTAGGCAACATCGAAAATGCAAATCTAAAGACATGGACAACCGCCCTTCAATGGACGAAATCGACCTATAATGACGCAGTCCTTATTGTTCCTGGCCATGGAAAAGGCACAAACTTGGCGTTATTCGACGCAACGCTGAAATTATTGTCTGACGCTAGCGCAAGTGACGAGACTGACGAAGCGCCTTAAGATCATCGACATCCGTTAAAACTCTGAGTTTGCCATAAGACCCATTGGTCTTGGCAATCACGTCTTCCAGCGTTTTTTCATGCGACCATCTCACATCATCGAAAAACCTGCGATGAAGCGGAGCCATCGCCCCCATGAGCCAGAACCCGCCATCATCGGCTGGCCCGAATACAAATTTCTTGTGTCTGAGCGTTTCAAACGCCGCCGCGATATCATTGGTATTGACCTGCGGACAATCTGTTCCAATCGTAAGTATGGGGCCTTTTTGACCAAATAATGCGGCTAATCGCGGCGAGAGGGACCCCTGGACTTGCGGGATTTGTGGAAGCCCTGCCCATTCCGGAACCTGCCCCAAAAGATGCGGCGGTGTGACCGCCAATATGGTGTCCCAACGCGGGTCCTGCACATTCCGGATCACCCGTGTCATCATGGCCCTATAAATCCGCTTGGCATGAGTGGGGCCTATGTCACGCGCCAAGCGCGTTTTAGCCCGTCCCATGATCGGTGCTTTGGCAACGATATAAAGTGTCGGCCTCATGTCATAACTCTCAATATTTTTTGATCAATTCGGATACGGGCTCGCCGCGGCGATAGGCTTTCAAAAGACGGTAATTGCGCCATCCGCGCGTCCAAATGCCCTGATTAAGGTGATCTGAAATGTCGGTCTTAAGTTTCATCGGAAGGGGCCGCAGTGCCTTTCGGCCAAATTTCGACTTTAATCGATCAATAATATCGACGTCCTCAAAAAGAGGTTTCTCTGGATCATATCCACCTATCGCTTCATACATTTCTTTCGGAATCAGAAGACCTTGATCTCCATAAGGCAAACGCCACGCCCAACCTCTTAGCCAAACAATGAACCGTAGCCAGCCAACGGACTTTCCAGTTCCTTTGGGTTCATATTGGAAATACCAAGCCGTATTTTCTGTTTTGAGGGCCGTTGTCACGACCTCTTGCCAACCGGGCAAAAGATCACAATCTGCATGGAGGAATAGATATGTAGAGATGTCTTGGTCAGCCCCTGCAAGCTCTGCGCCTCTTGCAAGTTGTGCCCCCCGTCCTTTCACGCCGCGCGCAATGACAGCGCCTGACGCCAGTGACATTGCAAGTGTCCGGTCTATTGAACCTCCATCGCTTATGACAAAACGCATATCAGATAGATCCGGCAGGAGTGACGTCAGACAGGATTCGGCGTTAAATGTGGGTATGATGACGGCCAACATGGATCGAGCCTCTGCCTTGTTTAGACGCTCATGGCCATAGAAAAAGCCCGGTCAGAAAGCTGACCGGGCTTCAAATTCTTGTTAGGTCGTAAAATTTGCCAAAAGCAAATTTAAAATCGATCCTAGTTCGTGACTGTCGCTGAGTTAGCTAGCTCTTCTTGAGTAAGCGCTTCTAGCTCTTTTTCGAGCTCTTCACGTGTTTTCTTACGCGGCTTTGGCTCTAGGAATATCCGGCAATAGCTGCCTGACAATTCATTGGTATATACGCCATTGCCTGAACAGGCCATTACGCCAAGACTTTGACCATCATAGGCCTGCGTATTAAAGTCTGCCCCACGGACAGGAGACATACATACATTTGCGCCGTCAACTTTTCCGAGGAAACCGCCCTCATATTGGCAAGAGGCAGCGTTTGTCACGATACCTTCAGTTGAAGGCGTCTCGGCTTTGCGGGCAGCTTCTTCATCTACAACAGTTTGTGCAAATGCGGGGGCCGTGGCCGCGAAAACGAGAGCACAGGCGAGGCCTGCAATTTTGGATTTCGACATGGATTGCTCCTTTACAATTCGTTAAAGGCCTTTAGCAGACCTTTTTCCTCCTGATAAACCCTGTACATGCGTTTTTTTGCATGCACTGTGCCATTTTCAACCTATAAACGTAAAAAACGACCATTTATGCCTGATTTCGAACATGAAACCAAAGCTGGCGTCTTTAACGGCCAGATTATTTGCGGGGTCGACGAGGCTGGGCGCGGACCTTTAAGTGGACCCGTAATCGCTGCAGCTCTCATCCTTGACCCTGAAAATATTCCGGACGGCCTCGATGACAGTAAGGCCCTCTCTCACGGGGCGCGTGAACGAGTCCTGAATAATTTATTAATTTCTGCTAAAATCGGGATTGGCATAGCGGAACCCGCTGAAATCGATCGCATTAATATTTTGTGGGCCTCTATGATTGCGATGAAGCGCGCCATAGAAAACCTATCTACTTCAGTGGATTACGCCCTTATTGATGGTAATAGGGTTCCACTGGGCCTGCCCTGTGATGCTCACGCTATCGTGAAAGGTGACGCAAAATCGCTCTCCATTGCGGCGGCCTCGATCGTCGCGAAGGTCACACGCGACGCGATTATGACCGAAGCCGATCAGCGATTCTCTGGATATGGCTGGTCTCGGCACAAAGGCTATCCCACAAAAGCCCATAAAGACGCCATCCAAAAGCTAGGCCGGAGCCCAATCCATCGTTGGAGTTTCGGCAATAAGCAAAAAGAATTGCCCTTTTGAGCCTCTAGCCGCGTTGCTGCGACAAATATTCTTCGGTTCGCATTTCTATCAAGCGAGACACAGTCCGTTCAAATTCAAAGGCCCCATCACCTTCATCATATAGAAGGTTTGGCTCAACCGCCGCGCTCATTATCAATTTTGTACGTGTCTCATAAAGGGCATCAATCAATGTCACAAAGCGCTTGGCCGCATTTCGGGACTCAGGTCCCATTTGCGGAACGCCCCCTAAAATCACCGTATGAAAGGCCTGTGCAATAGTGAGATAATCTGCGGAGCCACGATTGGCTTCACATAAAGTCTCAAAATCTGATTTTAAAACCCCTCTCGCCGTCTGCGAGAAAACAAGCTTTCGTCCTTGAACAATCAGCTCGGTCTCTTCCGCTTGGGCTTGGCGCGTCAGACGTGTCCAGGCCGCATCTAGGGCCTGAGAGGCCGCCTCGCCTAAGGGTTGATGAAAAACAGGGGCTGCTTTTAAAGCCCGCAAGCGGTGATCCGTCTCCCCGTCAAAATCGTGGATAATCAAATGATCCGGCATCATATCAATAAAGGGTTCGAATAAGGCCCTATTCAATCCATTTTTATAAAGTTCGGCAGGGGCCCGGTTTGATGTTGCAATGACAACGACACCTTCTTCTTTCCACAAGGCCTCAAACAGACGAGATAATATCATCGCATCTGTAATATCGGTGACGTGAAATTCGTCAAAGCATAAAAGCTTGGCCTCTGACGCGATCGCGCGCGCCGTGGGCGCGATCGGGTCGTCGCCTGTGCCTTTCACATGATATGGGCTGGCTCGGCGGCCGTCTCGGTCCAATTTGCGCCATGCATTAATACGGGCATGCACATCCAGCATAAAAGCGTGAAAATGCGTACGCCGCTTTGGCGAAAATTCAGCGGATTCAAAAAACCAGTCCATCAACATAGATTTTCCTCGGCCGACGCCGCCATACATATAAAGGCCGCGCGGGACAGTTGTTCGTCCGCCTAGAAAACGGGTTAGAAAACCGGATCCGCCTTCAGGATTATATTCGGAAAGCGCGTCTAGGCGCGAATCAAGCGCATCAGCCGCCTTGATCTGCTCGGGATCTTCGACAAGCACACCTTCACCGATCCGTGTTTCGAGCCTTTGACGAATGGGGTTCATATCATATTGCGAGCAAAATAACGGCCAAGGCTAACGTCCCGAATGAGAATAGGACAAGCCCGTAAAAAAGTGGTTTATTGCGGATAGGCGCAGGTTCCATGACGATGATTTGATACAGTCAACCCGTAAGGTCAATCCGATAAAAGGCAGAAAGCTGAATCTCAGAAAACACGCTGTTCATCTATCGTTAATAACGCTATAGGTTAAAGAGTATTAATCTTTGGGGAAGGTATACAGGTTGGCTGTATAACTTTGTCCGTTTCTGGAGGGAATCTTAAACATGGAATATATCAATCAATTTATGGAAGGTGATGGCTGGCAAAAATATCTTGTAGCCGCTATTATCCTTGTCGTCGGTTACTTCATTTCACTCTTTTTGAAAATGATCGTAAGTGGCGCAATCAATCGCACAGGCATTGGCAAACGTGCCAAAACAACTGGCGGGAATATTGGCTCTGCCTTTGGTAAAGCTACGTTCTGGCTTGCCCTACTCTATACGCTGTACCTTGCACTGTCTCGCCTTGGCATGGGCGATCATTTCGCCCCAATCGAAAACCTATTCACAAGCATTACAAGCTTCTTGCCAAATTTAATCGGTGCAGCTTTGACCCTTGTTATCGGTTTTGCGATCGCCAAAGTTGGCGGCATGGCTACAACATCTGTTCTTGAGGCTGCTCAAGTTGACAATCTGGCCAATAAGTCGGGTTTAAATGACGCAACTGGATCAAAAGGTTCAATTGCGAAGGCGTTAGGAACTTTGGTTTTCATTATTATTATTGTACCGGTTCTTGTTGCGGCGATTTCAGCTCTCAAGATCGAGGCCATTAGCACGCCTCTTTCTAACATGCTCAACGGGTTCCTGGAATATATTCCGCAACTTGTCTCAGCCGCTGTTATTCTAGGTCTGACGATTTTCATTGGTCGTTATGCGAGCAACTTCCTATCGAGCTTCTTGCCAACGCTCGGTTTTGACAGATCAATCAATGAAATCGTCTCCCTTGACGATGGAGAAGGCCTAAAGACATCACCGTCTAAGGCAGCAGGATATCTTGTCTTCTTGATCACCCTTGTTGTCGGTGTATCTGCAGCTGTAAATGTCCTCGCAAATGAAAGCCTATCTGAAGCCTTTGGCGCTGTTCAGACATTTGGCGGTCAGCTTTTACGTGCGGCCGTTCTGATCATCATTGGTGTCTTCTTGGCGAACCTCGTCGGACGCTTTATGGGTTCAATGATCAGCCCTAAGATTGCATCTTTCGTAAAATATACAGCCATGGTTCTGTTTATCTTCCTAGGTCTCTCAACACTTGACCCAGATGGACAAATCATTCCTGTTGCTTTCTCAGCCTTTGTTATTGCTGCCGCTGTTGCCGGTGCAATCGCCTTCGGTCTGGGTGGACGCGAATGGGCATCCAAAATCTTGAACAAAGCATTTCCACCAGCTGACGTTCAAAAAATGAGTGGAACGACACGTCGCGCACCACCACCAAAGAAATAATCAACGCTTTGGATAAAACGAATTAAGCCGCCCAATTGGGCGGCTTTTTTATGGGGTATATAAATAGCTTGGTTTTAGAGCCGAATAGGGCGCGTTCTAAGCCTCAATACTGGAAATATCCTGAAGCTTCGACTTGTCTGTCAGCTCCGCATCAGAAAACGCCAAAAGTGCCTCAATTCGGGCTTTGCAGATATTATAGGTTCGCGCAAAAGCGGCCTGGCGAGCCGATAAAGGTTCAATATGAGCCGGATCGGGCTGTGGCCAATGCACTTTAAGTCCAGGCCCAAAAAAGACCGGACAGACCTCATTGGCGGCATTGTCACAAACCGTTACCACAATATCGAATTCTGGGGCCCCGTCCTGTGAAAACTCATCCCAGCTTTTTGATCGGTAAATATCGGTTACATGGCCCTGTTTCTTAAGCTCAGCCAAGCCTTCTGGATGCGGCTGTCCGCTAGGCTTTGAGCCGGCTGACCACGCTAGGAACCGACCTTGGCCAAGGTCATTTAACAAGGCTTCTGACAGAATGGACCTCGCAGAATTACCTGTGCAAAGAAAAAGAACATTTATGGGTTTGGACATGGAAGTCCCCTTGGAATCTGTCTTCGAATTCGTCAATATCTTTTTGTGCATATTGTAGAAGAATTGATTGCGGAACGCGCGCCAAAGCTCATGTCGCGCCCTCGCCTGTTTAAACTGGTAAAGCCTGCGCTTTATCGCATGCTGGCCTATGATGCCGCGGTCTTCCTAGCCGATACAATCAGACCCTTATCCGGTCATGACGCCTTCCAACGCGTCACGCGCCATATTAACCCGCGGACGGCCGTTGTTGGTTTGTCTAACCTGCCGCGCAACGGGGCGTGTATTATTATCGCTAATCACCCCACAGGATTGGCGGATGGTATGGCCGTTTTTCAGTCCATCCGGGAACGGCGCCCTGATCACATTTTCCTCGCCAATGCTGATGCCTTACGGGTCATACCGCAGGGCGAAGATATTATCATCCCCGTAGAATGGGTGAAAGATAAGCGCAATCACACAAAGACACGCGAGACATTGGTGGCAGTCAGAGACGCCATAAAAGCTGAAAAATGTATCGTTATTTTCCCGTCAGGCGCTCTCGCCAAAATGACCTGGCGTGGGCTGGTTGACAAACCCTGGGCCAGTAGCGCCGCCATGATCGCGAAAAAATACGAGGTTCCCGTTATCCCGCTCAATATAAAAGCGCGGAATTCTAATCTCTATTACTTTTTCTCTTGGGTGAATTCGGAACTTCGCGACATCACATTATTCCATGAGCTTTTGAACAAGAAGCGTCAGATTTTCAGATTGACCTTTGGCGAAGCTATAGACTCTAAAGGCCTGCCCAAAAATGCGGATGAGGCGACATCGACAATCCGAAAAATAGTCAGTGACTTATAGGTGTTATTTAGTCATCGCCGTTTTAATTTCAGCCCTGTCCTCAGCGCTTTCCAGATATTTCGGCTCGACCCTTAATTTTGTCGCCTGTTCAAAAGCAAAACCATATGATAGAATTTCAGCATCCTGCCCGGCTGAACCCATGATTGAAAAGCCAATCGGGATACCGTGAACATCACCCATGGGCACAGTGATATTCGGGTAACCCGCGACAGCTGCAAGATAGCCCGCGCCTGCCCAAGATGGCCAAACATCTCCGTTGATCGGATCAATACGGGAAGCCACCGGACCAGACGGCCCCACAAGCATATCCACATTAAATTCAGATAAGAGCCGATCAATACCGTTTGGACCTGTCCCGGCCTGTATTTCTTTGCGAGCGGTGATATAGGCTGTTTCCGACACGTCTCCTTTGGCTTGTGCTTGGTCAAAGAGACTTTGATCAAAAATTGCCATTTCAGCGGCGTTGCTCAGATTGAATTCAATCAAGCTTTCGAGGTCTCGTGTCGCGACCGCAGGCGCGCTCTCAGAAAGATATGTATTTAGACCATCTTTAAATTCGAAAAGCAGAACGTCCAAGGCTTTCTGCCCGTAACCCTCCACCCCAAGATCAAAAGTCTCGATTTCGACCAAAATTGCTCCCGTCGCTTCCAAAGATGAGAGGGCCGTATCAAATCGATTTTGAATATCTTGATTAGCACCAACTGAGAAACGCATCACGCCAACCCGTTTACCTTGAAGTGCATTTACGTTGAGACTCGCGACATAATCAACGTCCTGATTATCCATGGCAGCGAGCATCATGGCTGCGCCTGTGACTGTTTTCGTCATAGGACCTGCCGTGTCTTGGGAGACGCTTATTGGAACAATATATTTCTGGCTGACAAGGCCGACTGTCGGCTTAAAGCCGACAATCCCGTTCACATTGGACGGGCATATGATTGATCCATTGGTTTCCGTGCCAACTGCACCGGCGGCGAGTGATGCTGCAATGGCAGCGCCAGAGCCAGAAGAAGACCCGCAAGGCGATCGATCCAGCATATGGGGGTTACGGACTTGGCCGCCCATCGCTGACCAGCCAGATACAGAGTCATTGGATCTAAAATTTGCCCATTGGGAGAGATTGGTTTTCCCTAAAATAACCGCGCCTTGGTCTCGAAGTCCCGCGACAAGTGGGCTGTCCCGTCCCGTTACATTTTCCGACAAAGCATAAGCTCCCGCGGTTGTCGCAACGGGGTCAAGCGTTTCAATATTGTCTTTGAGTAATATAGGGAGACCATCCAATGGCCCAATCGCCTCGCCGCTAGCCCGCCTTGCGTCAGAGGCCTTGGCTTGCGCGATTGCATCCGGATTTAAGGCCAATACGGATTGTAATTTTGGTCCGGCTCTATCAACCGCTTCAATTCGGTCTATATAGCTTTCCGTAAGCTGTGCGGACGTTATATCACCCGACTCTAAGGCTGTCGCTAGGTCCGGAAGGGTTTTTGCGGTCCATCCCTCGGCGTTATAATGTTCTGAGGCCGGTTTTGCGGCTGTATGATGGTCCGTCTTAATATCGCTACACGCGGCTAGGGACAGTGATAAAGCAAGACAACTCGCAATTCGCATAATACACTCCGTATGATCAGGCAGACAAATCTGTCTAATCACAGAGCTTAGATAAGTCATGTAGAAAAAAGGCGAAGGACGACGCCCTAAAGCGAGAACGTGCTAGGCGCGCTCAACCATCATTTTTTTGACTTCCGCAATCGCCTTGGCCGGGTTTAAGCCCTTTGGACAGACATTGGCGCAATTCATGATGGTGTGACAGCGATACAGTTTGAACGGATCATCTAGTTTGTCCAAACGCGCATCCTTGGCGTCATCTCGACTATCAACCAACCAACGATAAGCTTGTAAAAGGGCCGCTGGTCCAAGGTAGCGATCACCATTCCACCAATATGACGGGCAGGATGTGGAACAAGAGGCGCAAAGAATGCACTCATAATAGCCGTTGAGCTTTTCTCTATCCTCTTCAGACTGCTTGATTTCTGAAGTCGGAAGGGGCGTTGAGGTATGTAACCACGGTTCAATCGAGGCATATTGTTTATAGAAGTTTGAAAGATCTGGCACGAGGTCGCGCACAACGGGCATATGTGGTAGAGGCGAAATCGTAATGGTCGAGCCTTTGATCTCATCAATCCCTTTGGTACAGGCAAGCGTATTGCGCCCGCCAATATTCATCGCACAAGATCCGCAAACCCCTTCACGACAGGAGCGTCTGAAAGCGAGGGTCGGGTCAATTTCGTTTTTGATTTTGAACAAAGCATCAAGGACCATTGGACCACATTCATCCAAATCAATCTGATAGGTGTCCCAATACGGGTTCTCGCCATCGGTGGGATCATACCGGTAAATTTTGAACGTCTTTAACCGCGTCGCACCAGGCTTTGCGGCCCAGCTTTTGCCCTTACGGACTTTGGAATTCTTGGGGAGTGTGAGTTGAACCATGGGTTAGACTTTAATCCTCTTAATCTTCGCGCCTCTATAGACGTAAAAACCTAAAGAAAAAAGGGGGTTCCGCGCGACAATGTCGCACGAAACTCAATTTATTTGACCTAAATGACCTATGATTGATGGATTGATCTGTCGCCATACCAATCCATGTTGCGCGTCAGATACATGGTCGCTGCGATAGCGACAAAACTTGCAAGGGCTCCAATCATCAGCGCGAAGTCCTCAATCCGCATCAAAACAAAGAGCAATCCATAGACAAGCGTGAACACCACACCAGATTTGATCGCATATGATTTGTCTTTAAAGACCGCACCCGCATAAAAAGAGGTGATCAATATGGTCATAAATGCCGCGATCATAAAGGCAGGACTAAAGCCTATACGCTCGGCAAAAGCCAAAAGAAGGAGGTAAAAAATGGCCTGCGCCAGTCCAATCAGAATATATTGCGCGGGATGAACGGGAACAGCGACAATAATTTCAAACAGAAAATAGGATAGAAAGACAAGTCCAATAAAGAGGATTGAATATTTCAAGGCTCGATTGACCGTCTGATAGGGACTGGCCTTATTGACAAATTTCACGCTCACTTGGTTACGTTCCAAACCGTTCAATACTTGATGTGCGCGACCTTGGTCCGCAATTCCTCGAGACAGGTAAGGCATATTCCATTCTGCCGAAAATCCGTCTTCGGTTATATTGCGGGTGAGCGGCGTGAATTCCCCCGTAAATCCCGGGTGCGGCCAATTGGATTGCATTTTAACATGTGTCGATTTTGCAAAAGGCGGTAAAGATAATGATCCGGCTCCAGACAAAGTAATATCTGCGCTAACCTTAAAATCGCCATCGGCCTGCAACCAATCTCCAACATCTACAGAAAGCCAGGTTCCTATCCGAGGGACGTGATTATACTTTGTGGCTGGGATGGCAGGTTTAACAATGCGAACAGTCCCGTCTTCATCATATTCTCTTACGGCTGGAACCGCATTTTGATCAGATCCTTCAAACTGTGCAGGTACAAATATACGTTTCGAGCCTGCCCTGTTTTTTGCGTAAATATCTGATTTCAAGCCTCTGACATTTGAAACTGAAACCAAAAGCTTGGCCTTATCAAGATCTAGCTCAAGGCCTGTTTTTTCAAATCGGGATAAAATGTCTTTGAAATTTGCATTCCAATTTCCTCGCGCCGTATAAACCGGGACTTTGTAAAGAGATTGCTGTTTCGTTTCGACGGTGACGTCAGAGACATCAATGACACCGTCATCGGCGTAAAATATATAGTATCCGGTTTCACCCGATCTGTTGTCTCGCCCTTCAATGCGGTAAGGAATTGATAGGATTGGGCCAAGCGCTTTTTGCTCGCCTCCATATCTTTCGCTGACTTCACTTACAACTTGTCTGGCCGATGACGATCTCTCATAGCTGATTGCGCCAATAAACATGACCGGTATCGACATGATGAGGACGAGTACGCAAATCAAGATAAGTTTTAGCCCCGCCGATCGGCGGATTTTTGGGATTTTATTATTCCAGTTTTCAACTGGCTGGGTGGATTGGTCGGTCATCTCTCGCTCCTGTCATGTCGACGTCGCGAGACCTATTATTTCAAATTATGGCAAGTCTAGGCAACCAAAGGGGCGTTTATAGGACTATTCTGCGGCAAGCAGCAATTCTTGGCGAAAATCCGGAACCTCAAGATCGAGAGACTTAGATGATGAGGTTGTTTTTTCTGGATGTTTAAAAAGAAACTCAAGTTCACCAACATCACAATTCATGGCTTCGGCCATGTCCGACAGAATTTTGCGCTTGGCTAACGGCCCGGCCGCCCTGGCCGCACGACAGGCAGACATGATAAATTCAGCGCGCGGATTTGTTGTAGCCACATCTCCAGGCTTTGCCATATGACTCGATATCATGTCTTTTAGACGGCCGCAGAGGGACCGCATATTTGTGGGGCGCATTCAGCTTCTCTCAAAAACGCTATCTCTTGTTACGGGGCGTTACGGATAGCTTGAGAATAATGAACCACAGCTGAAATCTGCTGAAAAGCAAAAAATGTAAAATTTTTTAAAAAACTGCAGATTGCTTAAAATTTAGGCGTCATAAGCTCCAAAAACACGTCTCAAAATTTCGGATGTACGCTTAACTGGATTGGCCCGAATGGCTTTCTCTTCTTCGCCAATAAAGTGGAACATCCCATTCAATCCATAATCAACACCATGTGAGATTAAGTCACGTTTGGCATCGACTCCGAGATTGGGTCCAAAGGGTACAGATCTTAGCTGAGACGAAACATCATCGACCAGTTTCAAAGCACCCGTTCCACTCAACGCATTTCCCATGATCGGGTTAAAAAGCTGCGATAAGCGATCTGTTGTATTAGCTTGCAGATAGGTGGTCGCTGCATCGTCTGGGCCTTGTAGTATATTAAACGCATCGGTGATTGTAAGGTCTCGAACGGCGCCCAAGAAAATATCTTTAGCCACAGGTACCGCTGCTTCGGCCCCTCTATTTAGTTGGGTCTGAAGTTCAACCAATATACCGTCTGCGCCCAAAGGCGATAAAACTGACTGCACATCTTGTAAGATACTCGGTAAAGGTATGCGGACAATATCATTGCCCAGAAATCCATTTAGAACGCCCAGATTTCCGAGCGCATTGCCAATGCCGTTACCCAAGGCCGCTCGGATACCATTAGCGGCCTCAAATGCCGTCAAGGCTCCGCCGCCCTGTACACCGCCCAATACACCATCGAGAATAGCCGGATCCAAAGTTTCACAGCCCGCCAGGGGTCCTGCAAGTGGTAAGGATAATGCGCCCATGAGGAAAATACGTCGATCAGTCATCTATCTGTCCTTTCATGGCAGTGTAAAAACGTTCACGTAGACTATATCTTATCAGCCCATAGCCGAATCCGCCAATGGCAAATAACATTACGGATTGCACAGTCAGATTTTCGGGACGGCCCCGGCCTAAAAGATGATAAACAAAGGCGATCAAAGCGACAATCCCCGCGAAAATGATGGCGTGTTTAATGGCATAGACAACCCGTCCAGCCTTTCTTTGGCGCTCCCATTTCTCTAAAAATCGATCCTGCATCAGTCTTCCTTGCCTGGAGATTCGGGCCTATCCATAAATATTGCCGGATGCAAAAAGATTATTTCAGCTCGTCCCTTAACTTAGACCAATGATCGAGACGCTCTTTAATCGCGCGTTCACGCCCCTCTCCCTTGGGTTGATAGAACTGTTCTCGTTCCATGCCGTCAGGAAAATAATTCTGACCAGAAAAGCCTGTCTCTGTTCCGGGGTCATAGGCATAGCCTTCGCCATAGCCGATGTCCTTCATTAATTTCGTCGGCGCATTTCGAATATGTTTAGGCGGTGGCAGACTTCCGGTTGATTTCGCTGATTTCAATGCCGCCTTAAAGCCCGCATAAACGCCAATAGATTTCGGCGATGTGGCCATATGCACAACGGCGTGCGCCAAATTCAAATCCCCTTCCGGACTTCCCAATCGTTCATAAGCCCGGGCTGCCTCACTCGCGATCATCAAAGCGGTCGGGTCGGCAAGACCAATATCTTCACTGGCAAACCGGATCAGGCGCCTTGCAATATAGCGTGGGTCTTCACCGCCATTGATCATTCTTGCAAACCAATAGAGCGACGCGTCTGGATCAGAGCCACGCATAGATTTATGCAAAGCCGAGATCAGGTTATAATGTTCCTCGCGGGATTTATCATAGGCCGGTGCACGTTTTTGTAAAAGCTTGGCGACCTCATCGGGTCCCATCTCTTTTTCGTCGGACAAAAACAACTCATCCGCGAGTGTCAAAAGATAACGTCCGTCACCATCGGCAAAATTGAGCAGAGTTTCCCGACCTGCCTCGGTTAAAGGTAGAATACTCTCATTATATTTTTCTGCCCTGCGTAAAAGGCCGCTCAGAGCTTCAGTGTCTAGCCGATTTAAAACAAAGACTTGTGCGCGGGATAGTAATGCACCGTTCAACTCAAAACTCGGATTCTCAGTTGTCGCCCCAACAAGGGTTACAACACCCTCTTCCACATAGGGCAAAAACCCATCTTGTTGCGCACGATTAAAACGGTGAATTTCATCAACAAATAAAAGTGTACCGCGCCCCATTTCTCGACGCGCTCGAGCTGCATCAAAGGCTTTGCGCAGATCAGAGACACCTGAAAAAACGGCAGATAGCTGAACAAACTCAAGCTCAGCTTTATCTGCAAGAAGTCGCGCGATCGTTGTCTTTCCAACACCAGGCGGTCCCCATAAAATCATTGACGATAGACGCGATTGTGCAAGCATGCGCCCGATCGGACCTTCGGCCCCAATCAAATGATCCTGACCAACAACATCTTCAAGTGTGGCCGGGCGCAAAGCTTCAGCAAGTGGGGTCGGCGCCGAGGTCTCTAGTCCCGCAGATTGAAAAAGATTACTCATCTTTTTTGACGCTCAAAATCTCCTTGAGAACATCTGGATGTTCCCTTGCGTATTTCTGTCCTGAATATAGGGCGAATTCATAACTCTGATGATGTGTATCATACATAAGCGGAATACCATTCGGTGTCGCCGTCTCACAATTTTCAGGAATATTTTCACCACATAAGAGCTTACCGCGATCAATATAAACATCACTTAGGGCAAGAAATTCTGTCCGGAGAGAACCCTCGAGGTCCCTTAAGGGCGATGATCTGATATTCGCCGGGTCAGCACAACTCGCCAATGTTCCCGTTTCATTATAAAGACGCGAACAGTCGACCGTTGTATTTAGGTAATTCCCCATGGAGATTATTTTGATGTCCGGATTTATGCGTTTCACTGATTTTAGCATTTCCAAAAGGGCCGTCTTTTTTCTTATAAAAGGATTATTTGCTACATATAAAATTGCGT
This sequence comes from uncultured Algimonas sp., assembly GCA_964425355.1. GTDB lineage: Bacteria > Pseudomonadota > Alphaproteobacteria > Caulobacterales > Maricaulaceae > Litorimonas. Next base: position 24,868 of record CAYRMO010000019.1, read on the forward strand.
CAAAATGCTCCGTAACCTCTTGGGACATCAAAAGATCCAACCTTTCTTGACATCCCTTACGTCGACCTGTCACCGCGACATGACCATTTTCGACAACAAAATCACATCGATTAATCTGGTTAAAACGGGTCAGCGCTACATTTGGGTTTTTTCCAAGAGCGCCCTCAAGAAAAGTATATCCGTCAGGTTCAATAGAATTCCCAAAAACCAAAATTTGGATTGGTTTCTCAGGTGAACAATTCTTCTTATTCTTATAATTAATAAGAAAGCAACTCCCTCGCAGATTTGAAAAGCGAGCTTGTTTACCGACCTCAATCTTGCCTGCACTCAAAGAAATATTTGAAAAACGCCAGTCCCAACCAGACGACAAAACCGCATTCCCAAAAATGAGTGAGGCGATAGCGCCAATCATGACCGTTCTACGAATAAAGGGTCCGTCAGATGGAGGTTTTATAGGCATTATGTCTGCGGTTTTTTGTCCAACACGCGCGGAGATGCGCCTCTCAACTCCAAAATAGAGACATAGCGACAAGACAATAATCAAACCAGTCGCGAAGAGCTGGTGTATCAGAGAGAGGTCAAGACCGACCTTATAACGAAGTAAGGCGACAACCGGCCAATGCACCAAATAGACCGAATAAGATATACGTCCCAGCAAGGTCATGAGCCGGTTTTCAATCAACAAACATAATACAGGAGTTGCTTTGTCAGATTTCTGCGTTTTTGCGCCAGACACTAATATCATACAAACGGCAATGGACGGGAAAAGCGCATTCATGCCAGGAAATGGTGGATGACCACGATAAAGCCAAATAAACCCGCATATCGCTATGAGGCCAATAATCCCCGTTAGAGCGCGCAAATATGGCCCAGCCAATTTTTGCCATAAATATTGCTGCGCAAAAAAAGCTGCCGTCGCCCCCATAGAAAACTGAAACATGCGTGCGGGCAATAAATAGAAAGCGGCGGATGGGCTCAATCTCAACATCCATTCTGATATGATCAAACCCAATAACGTAAATATTCCAAACAGCCAGAATAGACGCGTCAATCGAGAGCCGCCTTCTTCCCCTTTACCTTTGATCAATCGCCAAAATATAAAGACGATAAGAGGCCAAAACATATAAAATTGCTCTTCGACACCCAGTGACCAAGTATGGAGAAGCGGTTTTAACTCTGATTGAGTGTCCCAATAGCCGGATTCAGTGAAAAACAAAAAATTGGATAGGGAAAACACTGCCGCTATGGCGGACTTAGCCATGGCGACGAGATCCGTCGGAACTAATATAAAGGCCGCTGCGATAAAGGTTGCAATGATGGTAACAAGTGCAGGGGGTATTAAACGGCGAATTCGTTTGAGATAAAAGCTTTTAAACGAAAATGTACCTGCCGCCATTTTGGGTGCAATGATTGAGGTGATCAGATAGCCCGAAATCACAAAGAATATGTCGACACCCAGAAATCCACCTGCCATGGAGGCAAAGCCGAGATGAAAGGCCACAACGGCTAAAACGGCAATGGCCCGTAATCCATCAATATCCGGACGATAGGCAAAATTCTGTTGAGGCGTATCCATCGAATCTAGTTAGGCGAGAGATGAATTCAGGGCAAGGCTAGCCCAATCAAAAAAGGCCCCGTTTGGGGGCCTGAATTTTTGCTGGGGTAGCTTGACTTAATAAACCCGCTTCTTGGGTTCGATATAGTCTATTCCGTCGGTCATGGTGTAATCATGGACAGGACGGTAATCGATTTTGACTTTGTTTTTATCACCATCATACCACGCCAAAGTATGTTTCATCCATTTCTTGTCATTCCGATCCGGATAGTCTTCATGCGCGTGAGCGCCGCGGCTTTCTTTACGGTTATCGGCACTGGCGATGGTTACGCGCGCTTGAGAAATAAGATTATCAAGCTCTAAGGTTTCCATCAGATCCGTATTCCAAACCATAGTCCGGTCAGTCACCGAGACATCTTTGATCTGTTCGGCAATCGCCGTTACTTTCTCAACGCCTTCTGCCAAGCTATCTTCGGTCCGGAAAACGGCACAATGGGCCTGCATAGCTTTTTGTAGTTCAAGCCTGATATCAGCCGTCTTCTTTGTGCCTTCCGCATTGCGGAATTTTTCGAGACGCGCAAATGAGTCAGCACCCGCATCTGCCGTCAATGGTTTTTGCTCGGCATTGGCCGTTAGAACTTCACCGCAACGCAAGCCAGCCGCGCGACCAAAGACAACAAGGTCGATCAAAGAGTTTGAACCCAGACGGTTCGCACCATGAACCGATACACAAGCGGCCTCTCCGACAGCCATCAGACCTTTGACAACCGCATCCGGGTTTTTGCCTTTTTTGGTCAAGACTTCACCGTGATAATTGGTTTGAATCCCGCCCATATTATAATGGCAGGTCGGCAGAACCGGGATTGGCTCATTCGTAACATCAACGCCAGCAAAGATTTTCGCTGTCTCAGAAATACCCGGCAAGCGTTCTGCCAAAACTGCCGGATCCAGATGATCCAGATGTAAGAAGATATGATCTTTGTTCGGACCGACGCCGCGGCCTTCGCGAATTTCAATCGTCATGGCACGCGACACAACATCCCGCGAGGCGAGATCTTTGGCCGATGGGGCGTAGCGCTCCATAAATCGCTCGCCCTCGGAATTGGTCAGATATCCTCCTTCACCTCGAGAGCCCTCAGTGATCAGACAGCCCGCGCCGTAAATCCCAGTTGGATGAAATTGGATAAATTCCATATCCTGGACAGGCAGACCAGCGCGCAAAACCATCGCATTGCCATCACCTGTACAGGTATGAGCAGAGGTTGCCGAGAAAAAGACACGGCCATAACCACCTGTTGCCAGAATTACGGTTTGGGCCCGGAAGCGGTGCAAGGTCCCATCATCCAGTTTCCAAGCTGTCAAACCGCGACACACACCGTTTTCCATAATGAGGTCGAGCGCGAAATATTCGATAAAGAACTCTGCATCATGACGCAGGGACTGCCCATATAGTGTATGAAGCATAGCGTGACCTGTCCGGTCAGCCGCCGCACATGTGCGCTGGGCTTCGGGACCTTTGCCCATATTTTGCATCATACCACCAAATGGGCGCTGATAGATCTTGCCTTCCTCAGTCCGTGAAAATGGCATGCCCCAATGTTCCAGCTCATAAACGGCTTTCGGGGCTTCGCGACATAGATATTCAATTGAATCCTGATCACCCAGCCAGTCAGAGCCCTTCACCGTGTCATACATATGCCAGCGCCAGTCATCATCACCCATATTGCCGAGGCTGGCAGCGATCCCGCCTTGAGCCGCAACCGTATGCGAGCGCGTTGGGAAGACTTTGGTCACACAAGCCGTTTTCAGGCCTTCTTGTGCAGCACCGAGGGTTGCGCGTAGACCTGATCCACCCGCACCCACTACGACCACGTCAAATGTATGGTCAATCCATTTTGGTTGCGTATCACTCATGTGTAAATCCTAGAGGAAGGCCAATTTAATAACCGCGAAGGCGATTGCAGCCCAGAGAATGAAGGCGACGACTTTATTCATCAACTGGCCAAATTGGCGCAGCCCTCCCCCGAAATAATCCATAATCACTTCGTCCATCTCAAGCTTGCAATACCAGATTGCGGCCGTGAAAAAGGCTAAAAATCCAATCGCGCCATGTGCTGTCGAAAGCCATGACACTAATCCATCTGCGCCTCCGGAAACTGCACGGGCAACAGAAAAAATGACGAAGGGAAGACCAATAATGATCCCCCACCCGGTCAGTGAATGAACTTTTTGGTGCTTCGCCCCGTGATGTGCTGTTGATGCACTCATGATGCGGCTCCTGAAATAAGCAGGGTCAGAACCAGAGACGCCACAAGCGAGAGGATCAACATACCATATGAGAGGCTATTATTCATCTCAGGCACAAGCATTTTACCAGTATTCCAGATCGCATGACGCAATTGCGCCAGTGCCAGGAATATAAAGGCAAATAAGAAGACGAATAATCCAATCGCACCTAAGGGTGAAAAGATCAGACCTGCGAGTGGTAAATTCCCTGTCAACGCAAGCGTAAACACACCGATCGCAACCAGAAGAAGCGCGACATATGAAATAATCGCGCTTGCCCGATGAACAATAGAACTCATCATTGCGCCATGCCAGCGCCAGATCTGTAAATGCGGCGCCATAGGCCGTGGATCATTCCATTCAGATGACATGATATTCGTCCTTGATTAGATTGCGGTGCAAACTAGGCCGCAGACCCGTCAAGTCAACGGTTTAAAGACGGAAATGACAGAGTTTATGGTGCAGTGGTCAAATCAAATTCTGCTCTGAAATGTCGCCCCTCACGATTGAGTTCATAAGCCAGTAGCTCGCCCGGTGCGATATCAAACCGCCAGACATTTGTGACAGAGACCTCAAGACCTTCGCGCCGAAAAAGGTCCTGGCTAAATTTGTCCGCCGGGAAGCGGGCTTGCACGCCCGTTTTAATCACGGAAAGACCGCCATATCGGCTCACCGCGTCCTCAACCCCGTCATGACCATGAATGTGGTAGAAATGTAGCTGATCCCCTTTGGGTTTGATGACCCAAACCCGTGATCTGTCTTGGCCAACAGCCAAAGGCATGGCCATTTTGTCACTATCACATATCACGGGGCCCAAAACGAGCGCTTCACGGCGCCAGCTCTCATCCTCCGGATCATCACTGACGACGGCGCCCTCAAAGGTCCCACCACATAGGCTTTCCATATTTGACCTGAAATCCGCCATTGGATTTGCCTGACTACAGGCAGAGAGGACGAGCGCTACGCATAGGATGGATATTTTTTGAAACATAAGCTCAACGTGACGCCTATACCCGTAAAGGTCAATTCCCTCGCTCATGATTAGGCAATAGCGGCCTTTAATATTACGAACTGGTCACGATTAATTCATGTTCAGATTCTGTGTCTCCATCTTGCGGGATGCAAAAACCCGCTTAAATCTAAGACAACCCCCGCTCACGTCTTTTGACGAAAGGATAAAATCAAAGATGAAACAAATGCTTTTCCTAGGATCAGCCACTTTGGCTCTGATCATTTCCCCCCTCGCCTTTCAAACCACAGCTCAGGCGCAATTTAGCTCTCGTTCCGATGCGATGACAATTGACCCCCAACGCGGGGTCTTGACGATGGCGCCTTTGCTTGAACGTGTGACCCCGGCTGTGGTCTCAATCAACACGCTGGATGAAGTCGACGACGACGATGACGAAGCCCGATCAAGAGAAGAAGAACTCCTGGAGCGCTTCTTCGGTAGTCGAATTCCAAGTAATCGCACGCCGCGCACGGGACTGGGATCCGGCGTCATTATTGACGCCAATGCCGGCTTGATCATCACAAATAATCACGTGATTGACGGCGCGGACGAAATTACGGTGACCTTTGAAGATCGCCGTAAGGTCGAAGCGGAATTGGTCGGAACCGATCCCGACACAGATATTGCACTGTTAAAGGTCGATGCGACCAATTTACGGGAATTACGGTTTGCCCGGGCTGGCGAAGCCAAAGTCGGTGATTACGTCATTGCCGTGGGCAATCCGTTTGGTCTCTCATCAACAGTGACCTCCGGCATTATTTCGGCTTTGGGTCGTGAGCAAGGCGGTGGAAATCGGTATGAGAACTATATCCAGACCGATGCTTCGATAAATCCGGGAAATTCTGGCGGTGCGCTCGTCAATTCCAAAGGCGAGCTTATTGGTATCAATACGGCCATTCTCTCGCGAACCGGCGAAAATAGTGGGATCGGCTTTGCGGTTCCTGTTCGCACGGTTGAAAATGTAGTCGGACAACTACGTGAAAATGGCGAAGTCCGGCGCGGTCGGATTGGCGTCATCATTCAAGACGTAACCCCCGAACTTCGCGCTGGACTGGGCCTCTCAAGCCTGAACGGCGCCCTCGTCAGTGAAGTTGGCGAAGACACACCTGCCGAAAAAGCCGGGCTTGAAGGCGGCGACGTGGTCATCGCTTTTAACGGCGAAGATATTATAGACAGCTCAGATCTCAGAAATTTAGTTGGCCTTTTACAACCCGGAACACGCGCCGATATTACCTTCTTGCGTGATGGTAGCCGGCGGACGACCAAAATCACCGTCGCAGATGCTCCAGAAGAAGAAGAAACAACCAAGCAGGCCTCTATTGATCCTGAAGATCTTGAAATGATGGCAGCCTTTGACGGGGCCGAAGTCTCAAACATTCCAGATGAACTCGATCTTCGCGGCGGCGATGAAGGTGTCTATATTGCCCAAATCGAGCGCGGATCTTCGGCTTGGCGTGCTGGTCTCAGACGCGGTGACGTCATTCGTCAAGTTGGCAAGAAAGACATAAGTGATCTTGATGATTTTGAAAACGCCATTCGCGGCGACGGGCCTTATGCCCTCCAAGTCGAACGTCAAGGCCGCTCGGTCTTTATGGCGGTTAAGTAATACAAACTTTAATATTTCGTCGCCCTCGGGCTTGTCCCGAGGGTCTTTATTGCTGTCTATAAGTTGAGCATTGAGGGTCCTAGGGACAAGCCCTAGGAAGACAGAAAACATCAAACCCGATCGTAATTTAGGATAGGCGCTAGCCAGCGTTCGATGTCATAGAGGTCCATATCTTTGCGGCGGGCATAGTCTTCGACTTGATCTTTTTCGATCTTACCCACGCCAAAATAGACACTTTTGGGATGTGAGAAATAAAGCCCAGATACGGAAGACGCCGGATGCATAGCGAAATTCTGGGTAAGCTCGATATCAGTTTCTTTGGTCACATCGAGCAAGCGAAAGAGCGTTGCCTTTTCTGTATGGTCCGGCTGGGCTGGATAGCCGGGCGCGGGTCGGATACCCGCATAGCGTTCCGCGATCAGATCTTCACCCGAAAATGCCTCATCCGGCGCATAACCCCAAAACTCGCGGCGAACGCGCTGATGAAGATGTTCCGCAAAGGCCTCGGCCAGCCGGTCACAAAGCGCCTTAAACAGGATTGAATTATAATCATCGCCAGCCGCCTTGAAGGCCAAAGATCTCTCTTCTTCGCCCAGACCCGCCGTAACGGCAAAACCGCCAACATAGTCACCTTCCGGCGCGCAGAAATCAGAGATAGAATAATTGGGCTTTGACGCATCCCCTTTGGAGATTTGCTGACGCAATCCATGGAAGGTCGCCTCTGTGTCTGAGCGGCTCTCATCTTTGAAGACTTTGATGTCGTCTCCGGCCTGTGCCGCTGGCCAGAACCCGTAAACCGCATTCGCACTGACCCATTTCTCTTTGATCATTTGGTCAAGCATCTCATTAGCATCGCGGAAGAGATCACGCGCGGCTTCGCCGTAACGTTCATTGTCTAAAATGGCAGGATAGCGCCCTTTTAATTCCCAGGTCGCAAAGAAAGGCGTCCAGTCAATAAAGTCGCGCAAATTCTCAAGCGGGTAATCGGTCAGCGTTTTCGTGCCCAGAAATGTCGGCTTGGGCGGGGTATAATTCTCCCAATCGCCTTGCCATGGATTATCCTGAGCCTCTTTTAGCGTCAGGCGCGCCTTGGCCGATTGGCCTCTTTGATGGGCCGCGCGGGCTTTGCTATATTGCTCGCGTAAGTCAGACACATAATCCGCTTTACCGTCGCCCAGAAGTTGCCCGACCACGCCGACAGCGCGGGACGCATCTGTGACATAGACTGTGGCGTCATTTTTATAGGCGGGCTCTATTTTAACCGCCGTATGGGTCTTGGACGTCGTTGCCCCACCAATCAAAAGCGGAATATTGAAGTTCAGCCTTTGCATTTCCTGACCTACATAGACCATTTCATCCAGACTTGGTGTGATCAAACCTGATAGGCCAATCATATCGACATCATGTTCCTTGGCGGCGTCGAGGATTTTATCGCAAGGCACCATCACGCCTAGATCAACAACATCATAGCCATTACATTGCAGCACAACACCGACGATATTTTTGCCAATATCATGAACGTCACCTTTAACGGTTGCCATGAGGATTTTACCATTTGACGTTCCGGCCGTGCCTAATTCTTCTTTTTCGGCTTCCATAAAGGGCATTAAATGCGCAACAGAGGCTTTCATGACGCGAGCTGATTTCACGACTTGCGGCAAGAACATTTTACCCGAGCCAAATAGATCCCCGACAACATTCATCCCGTCCATTAATGGGCCTTCAATCACATGGAGCGGACGATCCGCATTCAGGCGGGCTTCTTCTGTGTCTTCGACAATATGATCTGTAATGCCGCGAACAAGCGCATGTTCCAGACGCTTATTGACAGGAAGCTTGCGCCATTCATCATCGACTTTTTGCGCTTTGGCTTTACCATCGCCGCGATATTTTTCGGCCACATCCAACAGGCGGTCTGTCGCATCCGGACGACGGTTCAGAATAACATCCTCAACCCGTTCTTTCAGCTCATCTGGGATATCATCATAAATGGTCAGCTGCCCAGCATTGACAATCGCCATATCCAGGCCGGCCGGAATGGCGTGATAGAGAAAGACCGAATGCATGGCCTCGCGCACGGGATTATTGCCTCGGAAGGCGAAACTTACATTAGATAACCCGCCTGAAATCCGCGCATAAGGCAGATTGGCTTTGATGCGGCGACAGGCCTCAAAAAAGGCCACAGCATAATCATTATGTTCTTCGATACCGGTTGCGACGGCAAAAATATTGGGATCAAAAATGATATCTTCCGGCGGGAAATCAATCTCATTGACCAGAAGATTATAAGCGCGTTCGCAAATCTCGAATTTATGATCGGCGGTTTCGGCCTGACCTTCTTCGTCAAAAGCCATAACCACCGCGGCTGCGCCCAGATCGCGGACTTTGCGGGCATGGGCGAGAAACTCGGCTTCGCCCTCTTTCATTGAAATCGAATTGACAACGGCTTTGCCCTGAACACATTTCAGACCCGCCTCGAGAACTTCCCATTTAGAACTATCAATCATGACCGGCACGCGGGAAATATCAG
>CAYRMO010000020.1:0-32308 GCA_964425355.1 uncultured Algimonas sp.
TTTCACCAATCTCTCACGCATATGTGTGTGACACCGCGCGATTTAGTCGCTAAGAGGCGCCCATGAATGTTATAATCGATCCCAAGAAGTTCCAGGACCCGCGTATCACAGCGAAGGGGGAAAAGCGTGCGCAAGTCTTTTTCAAAAAGATGGAAACGCTCTGGTTCAATACGGGCTCGCAATGCAATATTGAATGCTTGAATTGTTATATTAAAAGCTCACCTACCGCCGATCATTTCATTTACCTCACACCGGACGATATGGAGCCCTATCTCGACGAGATCGATGAATTGGGTATGGGCAAAATTGAAATCGCCTTTACAGGTGGCGAGCCTTATCTCAACCCATATGCCATTCGCCTGTCTGAAATGGCGCTTGAGCGCGGACATACGCTTTTGGTTCTAACGAATGCGATGAAGCCCATGATGCGCAAACGTGTCCAAGAAGGTCTGCTTGACTTGCAAAAACGCTTTCCAGGAAAAATGACCCTTCGCGTCAGCCTCGATCATTTTTCGCCTGCAGGACATGATCAGGAACGTGGAACAGGAAGTTTTGACATCGCCTTAAAAGGCATGGCCTGGCTCACAGAACATAAATTTGACCTCCATATTGCAGGTCGCGCTATGTTCTCCGAAGATGATGCGACGGCGCGCGCGGGCTATGATAATCTGATTAAAGAACAAGGTTGGGATATCGACGCCCATAATCCGGCCCAAACCATTCTCTTCCCCGAAATGGATGAAAAAGTAGACGTGCCAGAAATCACTGTCGCCTGTTGGGGCATATTGGATATTCATCCCGATAGTATGATGTGTAGTAGCTCGCGTATGATTGTGCGGCGAAAAGGCGAAGACAGAGCTGTCGTCCTGGCCTGCACGCTTTTATGGGATGACGAACAATTCGAGACGGGTAAAACGCTGACCGAAAGCCTTGGTCCAGTGGCGCTTAATCATCCACATTGCTCAAAATTTTGTGTCCTTGGCGGGGCAAGCTGCACAGCTTAGGTGTTTGTTACTTTGCCATAAACTCTGACCGACCATTCACCTTTTCGAGGAATTTTTCTAACTCTTAGTCGTAAATTGAAAGGCATAAACGCCTTCACATTATTCAAGACTTAGACTTCCCTCAAAGACATCTACTTCGCCATAAACTCGGATGTTCCGTTCGCATCCTTCAGAAATTTTTCCAGTTCAATGAAAAACTCTTCCCGGTTTTCCTGACGAGACAAAAAGTGATCTTCATCTTTAAAGGCGAGATATGTTCCATCAGCACCGGCTTTTTCAAGCGCTCTTTTCATTCTTTTATACTGATCGAAATGGACATTTATGTCTTTGTCACCATGGGCAAGAAAGACAGGGACTTTAATATCATCAGCGCGCTCTACAGGTGTATTGGCCTTACGCGTTTCCTTATCTTTCATAGCCTCTCCAAAGAAATCATTAGCAACGTGTTTGCCGCCACGATACCTCCTAAAATCCCGTTTCGCATCAGCAATATCGGTTAGGGCTGCCATAGCCACCACACAATTATAGCGATTTTCGGTATCTTTGGCTCCCCCCATAAGAGCCGCGTAACCCCCGTAAGACCAGCCAGCAATGCAAGTTCTTCCAGGATCAGCATAGCCTTTTTCAAATAGGTATTTCGTCGCATCTTCGACATCTTCTTGCATGACAATCCAATTGCTTCGACCCGCCTCCTCAAAAGACTTCCCATAACCGTCAGATCCACGAAAATTCATCTGCATCACTCCATACCCACGTGTCGCAAAAAATTGTGCAAAGTAGTCGAACCGTTTATAGTCACGGCCATATGGTCCACCATGTGGTAAGACTATAAATGGCAAGTTTTGAAAATCTTCTTGGGTTTCAATAGTTGGCGGCATAGTTACATAAGCCTGAATTTTTTGACCATCACGTGCCGAGTATTTGACAGGTACGACGACCCCCATATCCTCAGCCGTCAGCCCATTATATTGAGCTCCAAGCAACGCCAGCTTTTCGTCTCCACGACTAAACGTAAAGAGACCGCCAGGATCTGAGGAATGACTCAAGCGAACAATTATGGTTTTGGCGTCCTCTGTTTGATCAACAAAACGGACAGAATAACCGGGATATTTCGCTCGCACTTCATCTATCAATATCGCGAAATCCCCCAAGAGTTCAGTTTCTTCCTCATCGCCTATATATTTTGCCCCTAAAACGGTTTCACCATCAGTGCTTATAATTACGCCAGACGCATCATAGTCATCATTGTGAAACAAATCTCGAGTGATTCGTTTCTGTTTCAGATCGTAAACATAAAGCCCAACTGTATCCCGACCATTATAATCACCGATAACCATTTCGCTACCATCCTTCAAAAAACTGTAGATGGGAGTATTGGGTGTTATCCCGGGATATTTCTCATGCTTATCCCATTTGTCGGTTTCCGGATTATAAATAACCATGACGTCTTTGCCATTTTCTAATTGCCCACGACCAACCCTCGGGACAGCAGCAGCATCAGTTTTCCAATATTGAACACCCGTTCGACTGGTTTGAATACGTGTGTCCCGTCCCGTCGCCACATTGACTTTGTATATCGAAGGATATGGATCGAACTCAGCTTTAGAATAAGACATAAGGATATGATCTGAATCATTATCAAGCCAATCCACAACTACATTATTCCATTGACGAAAAATGTTCTTCGGCTTCACTAGAAGTCGTCCCTTTTCATCATCAGAGACGTCATCTGAAAACATATAACCAACATTAAATGGTGTTGAATCGAATTTTTCAGTCTTCGAAATTGAAACAACATATCTATCATTATTGACCCACTTAATATAACTTGGATTGATACCTTCACCAAGCGATATCAAGTTTGTCTCTTCTCTAACATCACGCGCAAGCGCGGTATAAACCACATAATTCCCTTTATTATTGAGGATTACCGCGATGCGTTTTCCATCGGGTGAAATATCAGCATCAAACGCGACGGGTAGTTCACCGAAAGCCTTGGCCGGCGGAGCTGCGTGTGCCGGCAACGTCAGTGCAGCACTCAAAATCAACACTAATGACGAAGCGAAAGTTTTAAAATTAAATAAATTTTTCATCGTAAAGTCCCCTTTTACTTATGAATATAGTTAATTAATTTGCATAAAATCGCAATACACAAAAGAAAAAATCTGCGACCTTTTAACGATTACACTTATTTAATCGATCCGAAAGTGTTTGGACAGGCGTAGGCCTTGTGCCTGATAATGACTGCCTTGATCCCCATAAAGCACGTCAGGGACTTTGGCCATGGGCTCAAAAACCAGTTTAGCAACGGCCTGACCATGTCTCAAAATAAAGGGCACATCTCGACCGCGAACCTCTAACACAGCTCGACTGCCCGCGCCCCCTTGTTTTGCAACACCAAAACCAGGGTCGAAAAAACCAGCATAATGCGCTCTAAATTCTCCGATTTCTGGCGCAATAGGCGCCATCTCTGCGGCTTCATCATGCGGAATTTCCACAGATTCGCGGCTGGCCAATATGTAAAACTCCTCAGGATCTAAGACGAGTTGGCCATTTGGGGTTTTTAGGGGAGCCCAAAAATCTTCAGCTTGGTGTGCGCGCAACCCCCTGAGATCAACCATGCCAGAATGTCTCCGTGCCCGATATCCAATAATTGAACCCGGGCCGCTGCCCTCAAGATCAATACTCACGGTTTGCGTTCTCAAAGCTTGATGATCGCCGCGTCGAAACCGAATTTGACCCAAGCGGTCACCTGGCCTGACAAGAACAGGGAAAGTTCGGGGAGCAACCTCCACATAAAGGGGGCCGGAATAGCCTGCGGGAATATTGTCAAACAGCTCACCCCCATCACAAATGACACGCGTAAACACATCCAGTCGACCGGTTGAGCTCTTTGGGTTCGCATAACCCGCAATATCAGAAGGCAGGTTCAAACTCTCATTCAAAGGCAAAAGATAGACACATCCCGTTTCTAGAACCGCGCCGTCTATCAAATCAATTTCGTGCATTTTCACGTCTTCCAACGCCTCAATGACCGAACGCGCCGCGCCCGGTAAAAAACTTGCCCGCAATCTATAAGCCTTGCCACCCAAGCTTAAATCTAGGCTTGCTGGTTGGATAGAAGGGGGATGCGCGGAGTCAGATTCCACCCCTTGAATAGCGCCTTGCTTCAAGAGGGCTTCAATATCTTGTTGGGGTAAAACACCATTCCGCATGGTATTAGGTTAGACTTATAATTCGCCTATGCAATATACGAATTTTCAAAGCTGTTTATGACTTTGGCACGCCACATGTGTAAATCAACTGGTGAAAAGGCTTGCAGGTGCGACATTCTTTCGTCACGTATAACATAACAAGTGTGTGGAATGCCCAATTTGAGGGCCGTCTATCGTAATGATGGAGAGGGGTGTGAAAGAAAAAAATTTCGAAGAGGGTAAAAAAAGCCCCTTAAATCAAGACATTGGATTTTATGAAGAACGCACAGATGATATTATTGTGCGCGTTGAACCAGAATTTTTGCCCGATCAATCCAGCCCATCTGACTCGCGTTTTATTTGGGCGTATACTGTAGAAATAGACAATCAAAGCGAAAGCGATCTCACAGTTATTGAGCGGTTTTGGCAGATAGCCGATAGTCGCGGACAAGTTCATGAAGTGCGCGGATCAGGTGTTGTCGGCGAACGCCCGCTTGTTAAATCAGGTGAGACCTTCCGGTATACATCCGGTGCGCCGCTAACAGCGCCTTCAGGCATGATGCGTGGATCCTACCGTGTTGAATCTGAAGATGGCACATGTTTTGATATTGCCGTGCCAACATTCCTGCTAGACAGTCCGCATGAAGCCCAATTTTTGAATTAATCAATTTTCGCGATTTTTCGTTTCTATTTCTCGCTGCGATTTCTCTAACGACATACCAGCGTTGCGAAATCGCGCCTATACCCCTTCGTTTTTCGTCCCTATAAGTACGTCATGTTTAGACGCCTAGCGACATTCTTACGGCTGCTGCGCACTGCCTGGGTGCTGATCAGGCATGATGCGCTCATCCCAAAGGAATATGCGCCCTTGGTCCCATGGCCCGTGCGCTTCGTCGGTGGGATCAGCCGGATTTTTGCTCTGGGCAATCGACGTGGAAATGCGGGCGAACGCTTTGCCCGGGCCTTACAAAACCTCGGTCCTGCCTATATAAAATTTGGGCAAATCCTGGCAACACGTGGAGACATGTTTGACCATGAATTTGCGCAAGGACTGTCGGTTTTAAAGGATAAAGTTCCGCCTTTCTCGATGAAAAAGGCGGAAGCCATGCTTGAACGGGAATGGGGTCAACCCTGGACAAGCCATTTTAAAAGCCTGTCCGAACCCGTTGCAGCCGCATCTGTTGCACAGGTCCATAAGGGCGTCCTACATTCTGGCGAAATCGTCGCGGTTAAAGTTTTAAGACCCAATATTGTCAAACGCATGACACGCGATATGGACACGATCGCTATGGTCGCAAATTTGGCTCATGGCGTCGTTCCTAACTTACGCAGATTACGCCCAAAAGATTTTGTCGCTGAAGCCAGGCGGGCTGTCATGTTAGAACTCGATCTTCGCTTAGAGGCGTCTGCCCAAAGTGAACTTTCCGAGATCGCCGAAGATACGGGCCTTTTTCGAGTTCCGAGCTTAAATTGGGATCTCGTTGGAAAAGACGTGCTCGTAAGTGAGTGGATAGACGGTCTCGCCCTCTCCTCTGATGAAGTCTTAGACCTGCCCGAAGCTGAACGCAAAAACCTTGCCGCGAAAATCATTCAATCCTTCCTGGCCTCTACATTTGAATATGGCGTGTTTCACGCAGATATGCATGAAGGCAATCTTTTCGTTGATGAACAAGGTGAATTGATCTTGTTAGATTTCGGCATTCTGGGCCGCCTAGGTGAAGAAGAAATACGGTTCGAAATTGATACTTTATTCGGGTTCTTACAACGCGATTATTACAAAATCGCGCAGGTTCATTTCGATATTGGATATGTTCCGCCTCACCATAGTGTCGAAGAATTTGCCAGCGCACTTCGTGCCGTCGGCGAACCTATATTTGGGAAGAAGGCAGAGGATGTCTCCATGTCCAAAGTCCTTTTACAATTGCTAGAAATTACAGAAATTTTTGATATGGAACTTCAACCCCAACTTATTCTTTTGCAAAAGACGATGATGCAAACAGAAGGCGTTGCCAGACGCCTCGATCCCGGATTTGATATGTGGGAAGCCTCACGACCCATTGTTGAGAAAGCGGTTCGTCGGGAATTAGGACCAGAACGCTATCTGAATGATTTTCTTTATGGACTGGGCAGGACGCGTCGCACCCTATCTATTTTACCGGACGCGACAGATAATATTGCTAAGCTGGCGCAAGCTTGGGCTGACGGAGAAATCGACCTGTCCCCTAACCGGTCTTCAGACGTTGATCAGAAAAAACAAAACATTCTTCGCCCGATTGCCTATGCAAGCTTGGGCGCGGCGATTGCACTCGGCGCAAGCTGGGCAGCGGCGCAGCTCTAGGAGGATATCATGACCAAAAAAGTTCTCCTCATTATTGGCGGTGGCATTGCCGCTTATAAATCTTTGCTCTTGATCCGGGAACTCGCGCGAAAGGGCATTGAAACACAGGTTATTCTGACCAAGGGCGGGTCAGAATTTGTGACGTCGCTGTCCGCGGGCGCACTTTCAGGAAAGCCTGTTTACACAGATCTTTGGGAACTCGATGAACAATCAGATATGGGCCATATAGAATTATCTCGCTCGGCCGATATGATTATTGTTGCGCCCGCCACAGCTAATCTTATGTCGCGCGCGGCCCATGGCGTCGCAGATGATCTTGCAACAACGACACTCCTCGCGACAGATAAGCGCGTGCTATATGCGCCAGCTATGAATGTGCGTATGTGGGAAGCTGATGCTACGCAACGCAATGTCAAAACCCTTGCGGAAAGTGGAGCTTTGTTTATCGGACCCGATGCTGGCGAAATGGCATGCGGCGAATTTGGCGAAGGCCGCATGGCAGAACCCGATGCAATTGCCGAGGCCGTTGCGGGTGCCCTTATGGGGGATATGACATTAGACGGGCTACGAGCTGAAAAATCGCTTCAAGGAAAATCAGCAATTGTGACAGCGGGACCAACACGCGAACCGATTGATCCCGTGCGCTATATTTCAAATCACTCAAGCGGCAAACAAGGCTATGCCATTGCGCAAGCCCTTGCCGATCAAGGCGCGAGCGTTACGCTAGTCTCTGGCCCGACAGCTCTCCCCTCGCCTATTGGGGTAGACCGGATTGATATTGAAACGGCCCAAGAGATGTTAGCTACAGTCGAAAACAAGCTCCCCGCCGATATTTTTGTATCCGTCGCCGCTGTCGCGGATTGGCGTCCCGCCATTTGTCACGATAAAAAAGCGCCCAAACCCAAAGCTGGCGCACCGAAGCTCGAGATGGCCGAAAATCCAGATATTTTGGCCACAATATGTAAATCAGATCAAAAACCCGAACTCTGTATCGGCTTTGCCGCGCAAACACATGACGTCATTAAATTGGCCCGAGAAAAGCGAAAACGAAAAGGATGTGATTGGATTGTTGCCAATGATGTCTCTGGAGACGTGATGGGGGGCGATAAAAATGCTGTCACAATTGTAATGCAAAAAGGTGAAACAACTCTGCCTCAGGCTAGTAAAGTCTCAATTGCCCGTCGCTTAGTCCGGGAGATTGGAAAGGCATTTTCATGATAAGATCTGGTTTTCTTGTACTAACGATTTTAGGGGCAATGCTCGCCCGACCGGCATGGGCGAGTGATGACGTGCCCGAACTCCCCGAACGGTTTTCAAGTTGCGAAGTTTTGACGATGCGCTTTATTCCCGATGAAACCAGTCAGGGTGGAATGGATTTGACGACTTATGCGCCCGCAACAGATTATATAAATTCTGTCTATGATAATGAAGAAGGCCATGTGACAACCATCCTTGGAGACCGTATTCGCGCCTTGCTTTGCGAACGCAATAACATCTTACCCATTGAAGCGGACTATCCGCTTCTAATCACGGGTGTACCCTTCGTCTTGTCGCAAGATTTTGATGACACGGATACAGATAGCCTGACCATTTTTTGGCGTAAAACCTATTTCGACTATGTCTATAAAGGCTACCCTTTATCAGACGAGACAGAGGCGTTGCTAAAGTCCCAATTGAAAGATTATACAAATCGGGATCACGGCCTCAATAAAGAAAAAGAACAAGCACCAGAAATATTGAGCACAAATGTTCGAAGACAACCAAATTAGATAGATAAAAAGATAAGCGGCAAATATGACACTCACATTGCAATTTAAAGCGCTTTCGCATTTTGAAGGCTTGGCACTACCAAGCTTTGAAACTGAACTTGCGGCTGGAGCAGATCTTCGCGCTGCCGTCGCAGATTCTGCCCCTCTTACGCTTTCGCCTAAAGAGCGAGCGCTTGTCCCAACGGGTCTCTGTATGGCCATTCCAGCGGGATATGAGGTTCAAATCAGACCTCGATCTGGGCTTGCCTATAAACACGGGATCACCTGTCTGAACACGCCTGGAACGATTGATGCTGATTATCGCGGCGAAGTGAAAGTTTTGCTGATCAATCACGGGGAGAAGGATTTCACAATTCAACGCGGTGAAAGAATAGCGCAAATGATCATTGCGCCCATCACGCAACCCGCATTTGAACTCGTCACAGAATTATCAGATACAGAACGTGGTGCAGGCGGCTTTGGATCGACAGGAACTGCATAGTAAATTCCCCTCATAGTTTGAGGACACGCAATTCAAGGTCTTTGTTTAAGATCGAACAAGATATTAAGGTAAATCATATGACAGACTTATTGAGAGGGCGAATTTATGACAATATCGCCCAAACCATGGGAAATACGCCTCTTGTTCGGTTCCCCGGGGTTAGCGAAGGTTTGAAAGCTGATCTTTGTTTTAAGCTAGAATTTTTCAACCCCGTTGCGTCTGTCAAAGATCGGATCAGCATAGCTATGATCGAGGCAATGGAAAAAACTGGTGCGTTAAAACCGGGCGGCACGATTGTTGAACCAACGTCTGGTAACACCGGTATTGGCATCGCGTTCGCCGCTGCTGCAAAAGGCTATAAAGCCATCCTCGTTATGCCAGAACAAATGTCAATTGAGCGGCGCAAAATGATGAAGCTCTTTGGCGCTGAACTCGTTCTCACGGAAGCCTCTGGTGGAATTCCGCTCGCGATGCAGGTGGCGAATGAAATTGTTGAACAAACCCCCGGCGCCGTACAGGCTGGGCAGTTTTCAAATCCCGCCAATCCGCAAATCCACTATGACACGACGGGTCCCGAAATCTGGAATGATTGCGCAGGAGAGATTGATGCCTTTGTTTCGGGTGTTGGTACGGGTGGCACATTGTCTGGCGCTGGACGTTTTTTAAAAGAAAAAAATCCGGAGTGTCAGATATTCGCGGTTGAACCTGTAGGATCTCCCATGATTTCAAAGGGCGAAAAAGGGCCACATAAAATCCAAGGTATTGGCGCCGGCTTTATTCCGGACAATCTAGACACGGACCTCATTGATGATGTCGTCACCATTTCAAGCGATGCCGCCTATGGTACAGCTAAACATGTTGCGGCGCTTGACGGCGTACCCATTGGTATTTCTTCTGGTGCAGCTGTCGCGGCGGCATTGATCGTTGGTGCGAGGCCCGACATGCACGGCAAGCGTATTGTGACGATCATTCCAAGTTTTGCAGAACGCTACCTTTCGACACCACTTTTTGATGACGAAGAAATAACGGATATCCGTCGAAAATATGAGAGTTAGGCTATAGATATGGCCCTTACGCCGGAGCAAACTGCGCGATATGCTAGGCATATTGTATTGCGTGAAATTGGCGGTGGGGGGCAAAACGCACTCCTCTCTGCAAAAGTTGCGATCATTGGCGCCGGAGGTTTGGGCGGGCCGGCCGGCCTTTATTTGGCCGCAGCAGGTATTGGCGAAGTCACTTTGATTGACGATGATGTCGTCGAGCTTTCTAATCTACAGCGCCAAATACAATTCACGGATGATGATATCGATAAAGATAAATCTGAGGCCATGGCGCAAAGGCTTTCTGCAAGAGCTCCCCACACCAAAATCACAACACATCAGCTGCGCCTGACATCAGAAAATGCGACCACCCTTCTGCAAGACCATGATGTCATTTTAGACGGAACCGATAATTTTGCGACGCGATTAGGAATCAATAAGGCCGCTCGGGCGTTAGGCATCCCCCTCATATCAGGAGCCATTGGACGGTTTGAGATGCAGTTAGGCGTGTTCAACACCTCAAACACCGCGCCCTGTTATCAGTGCTTTGTCGGCGATATTGAAGACACAGATAGAAATTGCGCAAGCGAAGGTGTTTTGGGAGCGATTGCGGGCATGTGTGGATCAATGATGGCCATGGAAGCCATCAAACTCATTACGCAAACGGGCACCCTCCTGACATCCAAACTTTATATCTTTGATGCCTTAACGTCAGAAGGTCGAACGCTTAAAATTAGACAGGACCCAAATTGTCCTGTTTGCGGTTAAAGATCTAATCGATCTTACGTACAGTAACGGGCCGTCCGGGTCTGATCCTATTGAAATTCGAGAACCCAAAACCTTGATTGATAAATCTTGTCCGGTTCACGCCGCGATGTTGAATAATGCGGTTTCTAAACCGTTCATTTTCAATTTCGAGACGTCTTAATTCTGCCAGTTCAGCCTGTGAGCGACGCTGCGCCTGAATGCGTCTTAACTCTGTTTCCTGACGAATTTTGGCAATCTCTAATTGGGTAGACGCCGCAGAGCGTCCAACGGGGATGGCAGATGGCGCATTGTGACGAAACACTTTCACACCGCTTTCGCAGTTCACAGAGAAGTTTCCATCAGCGCCATTTGCACAATGCGCGAAGGCTGTTGTCGGTAATGTCATTAGCGCTATGGCTATAATTCCTGCACGGATCATAATATGTCTCCTATTTGGAATTAAGACTTTCTTAACCACAGCTATTTTGCAACCCATTGCAAGTCAGGCGCGAATCTTAGACACGATCTACCCGTCAATTTTAAGCGCATGATCCGCCATTATTTTATAGTCATCTCGACAAGCTTCTAATAGGTCAAAATGATCAGGTGAAATGTCCGGATTGATCTCCGAAGGCCTTGCAAACCCCGTCGAGGCCCAAACCGACTTATACCACCAGGGGGCCCAGGGACCGTCCTCCACATGTTGTCCCGCTTCCCATGAGAGCATGGCCGGATCAAAAAGAATATCTATGGCCTTACAAAGTACCTTGAGTGCCTTTTTGGGGTTTTCCAATATTGTTTCGCTATGGATGATGGGAGGCCGACCCAATAAATCCCAGAACCGGCGTTGCGACGCAAAACCCAGATCATCCAGATCAAAATGATCACGACCTTTCGCATAGCTTGCGATCACGCGCGAAGGCTCTCGGATTAAAAAAAAGTGTTTAGCCCCTTCACACCACTCTAGTGGAAATCCGTCCAACATGTGATGCGGCATATGTTTTTGAAATGAATAATGTCCAGCTTGACCAAGTTGAGCGCAAAGCTCTGCCACACGCAATGGATCCGTCTCGCATAGCGCCAATGTTTCTTGACGTCCCGGGTGGTTTTTGCCTGAGTGCTGTAAAAAAGGTGCAAAGAACGGCTCATCAAAGACCGAACAATCCGCTCGCGACCCAAAACTACGCATCATAGCCGTGGATAGGTTCCTAGGCCCTGACCACATCGCTATGATCATGCGGATGTGTCTTGATCAATCAGCGCCAGATAGAGTTGCTGGAGACGTTCTGTGACCGGTCCGCGCGCACCCTCCCCTATTTGTCGCCCGTCAATGTCTCCCACAGGCGCAAGACCTGCAAAGGTTCCCGTGGTAAAGGCTTCATCCGCACTATAGCATTTCATCAAGCTAAAGTTCTTTTCGAATACGGGAATGTCGTTGGTGTGACATAGATCTATGATTTTCCCTCGCGTAATGCCGCCCAGACAATAATCGCCGGATGATGTCCATACCTCTCCCTTGCGAACAATGAAAAAATGCGTGGAATTGCATGTCGCCACAAAGCCTTGCGGGTCGAGCATTAAACCTTCATCGGCCCCCGCTTTAATGGCCTGAATACAGGCCGTAATACAATTAATTTTGGAATGTGAATTAAGCCCGGGGTCTTGAACATCCGATCGTCCGCGCCGCACGCTAACGGTATAGAGGCGTAACGGGTTAACTGCCGTTTCCGGGTTTGCTTTCTTAAATTCAGGTGCGATTACGATTGTTGTTTCTGATATAACGACGCGCGGGTCTTGATAAGGCGTAGACCGCAAGCCTCGTGTCACCATAAGGCGAATATGGACATCGTCTTCCATGTCATTGGCTGCAAGCGTCTCATAAAGTTGCGTTTCCAGCGCTGACTGGCTTATCCCGATATCAATATCCAGGGCCGCAGCTCCTTCCCATAATCGGTCCAGGTGATCCGCGAGAAATGCAATCCGGCCGTGATGGACCCGAAGGCCCTCCCACACGCCGTCCCCCAACATAAAGCCAGAGTCAAATACATTTACCACGGCCTTGTCGCGGCGAAGTAATGCGCCATTTACATTAAATAAAACAGACGCATTTCTTTCATCAGGAATATAGGCGTGAGATCCATAACTCATAGTATAAAGATCTTAAATATCCCCGCCCAGAGACCGCCAGGTCGCGGTAATCATGGCAGGCTTGGTGATAAAACTTTCCAGCTCTGTCATATCCGCCAATGGGTCGGCTGCAATAATATCCTCCAGGCTTTCACCTGCCTCTTTGCGGGCTTTGACGCGGTCATGAATGGCCTGCAGACGCGCTATGCTTTTGCCCAGATCTGCCTTGGTTGAAAGCGGACCATGACCCGGTATAATTTTGGTATTTTCATCCGCCAGATCATAAGCGGTTTGTTGCGCTTTGATCATACCCTGAATGGCCCCACCGGAATCAACATCAACAAAAGGCAACATGCCACGGAAATAATTATCACCGAGATGGATAATATTGGCTCCGACAAAATGAACAATTGAATCCCCATCCGTATGACCATGCGGAATATGAATAGCGCGCACCTCATCGCCATTGAAATGCAATGTCATTTGATCAGAAAAGGTCAATGTCGGCCAAAGCGCAGGGTCACGCGCATCTTGCTGTCGACCAAAAGCCTTATTCATATAGCTTGTACCCATTCTTTCGCGAACATTATCATGGGCGACGATTGTTGCGCCCACCTCTTTCATTTCAACATTGGCGCCTGAATGATCACCATGGTGATGCGTATTCAAGACATAGGTGATCGGCTTGTCCGAGAGCGTTGCCACAACATCGATAATTTCCTGGCCAAAACGCGCAAATTTATCGTCTATCATATAGACGCCGTCTTCGCCTGTACTCACGCCAATATTTCCGCCTGGACCCAGCAACATATAAAATCCGCCACCCAAGTCCTGGGACGTAATATTCGGCTTGGCAGGCGTCTCGGCAGCGGTCGCTTTGGTTTCAGGCTTAGATTGCGGCTCAGCCTTGGCAGAGAGCTCAGCCTGTGATGTTTGCTCCGTCGTTGTTTCGGCTTGAGAACAAGCTGCAAGAATTACGGCAGTTAATAATAGGATTTTCTTCATCAGAAGCGCCCTTTCTATGAGGCTGTTTAGCTATGAAGCTATTTGAAAACTCGCGCCCGGCGGTAAAACCCGATTGGGGCAGGCATGATGATCCATCATGGCGCGAATATTGATCAACACTAATTCGCCCATTTCACGACGCGATTCATGGGTTGCCGATGCGATATGAGGCGCGAGGATGACATTTGGCAAATCAACAAGACAGGCTTGTGGTTTGGCTTTATGCTCATAAACATCCAGACCTGCACCGGAAATCGTGCCCGATTTCAAGGCCTCAGCCAAAGCGTTCTCATCGATTATTTCACCCCTCGCCGTATTAATAATATAGCTATCAGGCCGCATAAGCGCCAGACGATCCGCATTGATTAAGTGATAGGTATGGGGTGTGGCCGGACAATGTAGCGACAAAATATTTACCTGGCCAAGCATCTCGTCCAAATTTTCATGCCATGTCGCACCGACCGAGTCCTCAATACCCTTGGGGAGGCGACGACGATTATGATAATGGACTTTTAATCCGAAAGCATTTGCACGCCGTGCCAAGGCCTGACCAATGCGCCCCATCCCGACAATCCCAAGATTTCCTCCGCGAACCCGATGACCTAACATATGGGTGGGACCCCACCCTTCAAATTCACCCCGACGCATCAAACGATCGCCTTCGACCAAACGACGTGGCACGGCCAAGATAAGCGCCATTGCAAGATCAGCCGTGTCTTCTGTTAAAACACCGGGCGTGTTTGAAACGGGGATATTTTTTTCATAAGCGGCTTTGACATCGATATGATCCGTTCCGGCTCCAAAATTTGCAATGAGCCGTAATCGAGATGAAGCTGATGCAATAACCTTAGCATCGATATTATCCGTGACCGTCGGGACAAAGACATCACAATCCGAAATCGCGTCCGCTAATTCCTCTTGGGTCATCGGCGTATCATCCAAGCGCAATACTGTATCGAATAAATCGCTCATACGCGCCTCAACCTCCGAGGGGAGTTTACGCGTTACAACAACCTTGGGGCTTTTCTTCATCATGTAATAATGCGGGAATAATGTTAGAAAAGCAATGCGTAGACCGCCTAGAATTAGGAATGGATTAACCAAAACCATTGCAAATATAACGATATGCGCAGTCTTTATTTTATAGTTTGTTTATCGGCCCTAGCTTCAACTCCCGCTTGGGCTCAGGTGGAAACGAAGCGAGTCGTTGAACCTGTTCCACAATCTAACGCACAAAATATCTACCGCGTAAGTGCTGATCGAACACCCTCTGGATTTGCTGTGCCTCGATTTGTGTCTTTGAAATTTTCCAAGGTCAATGCGCGAACAGGGCCAAGCCGCGACCACCCCATAGCCTATCAATATCAACGTCGGGGTTTGCCTGTCATGATCGTCGCCGAAACCGAAATGTGGCGAAAGATACGCGATATTTCAGGGGATGAAGCCTGGGTCAGAAAGCCTGCTCTCTCAGGATCAAGAACCGTAATCACTCTCAATTCAACAAGCCTTCGAAAAAAGCCTCAAGGCGATTCCAGAGAGATAGCACGAACAGAAGTAAACACAGTTCTAAAACTTGAAAACTGTAATGATAAAGGCTGGTGCGAAGTGAAGTCAGAAAACGGGCTCAAAGGCTGGACCCGCAAAATAGATTTATGGGGCGCAGGTCTTTAAAAATAGCGCTAAGGCTTTAAAACGCGTCCAGCGACCGCATCCAATTTTGCCATTAATTTTGGGTCTCTGGCCTCAGGAGGCGTAATAATCGCGACATCCAGATTGGTATCTATCCCACTTGGACAAGATGTGCGATCTTTTGATCCGAGTGATTTCGTCAATTCAAGAACTGCCTTGGCCGCTGTTGCAGAATTTTGTTGTAGGATCGCGATAACGCTGGCCACATCCACACTTCCATGCCCGTCATGCCAGCAATCATAATCTGTCACCATGGCCATAGTCGCGTAAGGCAATTCCGCTTCTCTGGCGAGCTTAGCTTCAGGCATATTTGTCATACCAATCACATCACAGCCCCAGGCGCGGTACATATGCGACTCGGCCTTGGTTGAGAATTGCGGACCTTCCATAGCGAGATATGTTCCGCCTTTATGGACAGTGGCACCCGCCGCTTGTGCCGCTTCGCCTGCCAAGGTTGAAAGCCGGTTACAAATTGGATCGGCAACACTGACATGCGCTACACAGCCTTTGCCAAAAAAGCTTTTTTCACGTTTGAAGGTCCGGTCGATGAACTGATCCACCATAACAAAATGACCTGGGACATATTCCTCTTTGAGACTGCCAACCGCGGAAACAGATAGGATATCCGTACAGCCCGCACGTTTAAGGGCATCAATATTGGCGCGGTAATTTACGTCTGAAGGTGACAAAGCATGGCCGCGTCCATGACGCGGCAAGAACCGCAATTTCACACCATTCATTTCAGCAAAAAGAACCTCATCTGACACATCACCCCAAGGCGAGGAAACAGACACCCATTCCGGGTTCTCCAGCCCAGGGATATCATATAGCCCTGATCCGCCTAAAATGCCTAAAGTCCATTGCGTCATCTTCAATCTCCGTTTTGAACCCTAGTGCATTTTGCGTTAAAATAGAAGCGTAGAAGCCTCAGAAAATGGGCAAAAAGGCCCAATTTCTGAATCCAAATAAACGCAAATTACACTGGATGATATGAAAAAACCCGATCTTTCAACCGGGTTTTCACGTCAAATTTTCGTGCAAAGTCTAATGCTTCACATTTCTCCAGACACGTTTGTACGAGAAGTACAAAAGAATCGATAAAATTAGAAGATAGATCAATGTCATCAGGCCAGTTGATTTCCGCTCGGCCATTTTAGGATCTGCTGACCATGCCAGAAATTGCGTGACATCTTTCGCCATCTGCTCGACGGTCGCTTCAGGCGCCGGGACCGTCTTGATCTCGCCGTGATCTTCATATTCGACGGTTTCATATTCCAGTAGACCATCGGATAGAGGCGGCGCCATTGCGATTTTGCCTTCGCCATTTGTAAACACCGGGTTCCAATGTTGCCCAGAGGCGAGCTCCGTACCTTTTGGAGCATCGGTATAGGCAATCAGTAGGTTATAGAGATAGTCTGCACCACCTGTTCTAGCTTTGACCATATTGGACAAATCGGGCGGTAATGACCCGCCATTAGAAGCTTGCGCTGCAGCCGGGTTTGGAAACGGGTTCGGGAAATAGTCCCCTGGAATACCTGGTCTATCAATGGGGTCACCGGTTTCAGAGTCTATATCCGAAATTTGCGCTTCTGACGCGAAACTCTTCACATAAGGATTATCATTGGGGTTTTTAAATTCTTCGAGATAATATGGCCCGCCTTTATCGCCAAGGTGGCGGAACGCCACATAATTCATACCATGACAGGCAGCGCAAACTTCCCTGTAAACCTGGTAGCCACGCTGAGCAGACTCGCGATCAAACTGTCCAAAGACCCCGTTAAATGACCAATCCGGATGTTTCATCTTATAATCACTAACGGGACCACCGCCCGCAGCAAAAGCGATCCCGGTCACCGATGCCATGGTTATAACACCGCCGAGTAGGACTGTTTTTAATGTCTTGAACGTCATGTGTTACGCTCTCCGATTAGTCAAAATTCTCGTAACCCGACCGCTATGCAGCGGCAGATTTGGTTTCACCCAGTACAGCCTTGGTAATCGAATCCGGGCGTTTGAGCGGTTTTTCAACCAGCCCCAGAACAGGTAAGATTATCAAGAAATATGCGAAGTAATAGAATGTGGTGATCCGTCCCAGTAGTAGGAAATCGAACCCATATTCAACGGTTTCTTCATTAACGATCTTTTCACCAAATTTGATCAGCAAATTTTCAGGTGACTCAGCCCCGCACCATCCCAGTAAGAAGCAACAGATGATAAATAGAATGAAGAAGCCACGTGCAATCGGGCGGAACCGCATGGACCGGACTTTATGTGTATCCAACCAGGGAAGAACAAACAATACAACGATAGCACCAATCATTAGCCCAAGCCCCAAAAGCTTGTTGGGAACAGCGCGCAAAATTGCGTAAAACGGTAAGAAATACCATTCAGGGACAATATGAGAAGGTGTCACAACCGGGTCCGCCTCAATATAGTTATCCGCATGCCCAAGGGCGTCGGGCAAATAGAACAAGAAGATTGCGAATATAATCAAAAAGACTGCAATCGCGAAGGCATCCTTAACAGTATAGAAGGGATGGAAAGCTAATGTGTCTTCTTTGGTTTTTTCCGAAATCCCGATTGGGTTATTTTGCCCGACATGATGCAACGCCCAGAGATGAAGACCAACAAGAGCTGCGATCACGAAAGGCAAGAGATAATGCAGTGCAAAAAATCGATTGAGCGTCGGTCCACCAACAGAATATCCACCTAAAAGCCATTCTTGCAGACTTTCACCGACAACAGGTACAGCTCCAAAAAAGCCTGTAATCACAGTCGCACCCCAGAACGACATTTGTCCCCAAGGCAATGTATATCCAAGGAACGCTGTTGCCATCATAACAAGATAGATCAATACGCCTATTATCCAGATGACTTCACGCGGTGCCTTGTAGGAGCCATAATAAAGCCCCCGGAAAATATGCATATAAACCGCCAGGAAGAACATTGAAGCCCCGACCGCATGCATAGATTGTAACAACCAGCCAAAAGGTACATCACGGCGAATGCGCTGAACCGAGGCAAAGGCACTATCTACATCAGCCACATAGTGCATGGCCAATATAACTCCAGAAATGATCTGGATCATGAGGCAAAGCGCCAGAATTCCGCCAAATGTATACCAATAATTCAAATTCCGCGGAGACGGAAATGTCATATAGTCCGCGCCCATGCGAATGATCGGCAGACGCTGATCCATCCATTTCGTGGCGGCATATTTAGGTTCATAGGTCGAAGGATGTCCGGCCATGAGATTATCCTACCTTGATTACGTTGTCGGAGATATATTCATAAGGCGGGATCGCCATATTCTTTGGCGCCGGTCCCTTACGGATGCGTCCCGAGGTATCGTAGTGAGAGGCATGACATGGGCAATACCAGCCCCCGAAATCTCCTCTCTCACCAACAGGTACGCAGCCGAAATGTGTACACACCCCTACCATAACCAAAAATTGCGGGCGCAAATTGCCATCTAAGTCCGGCACAAGGCGCTCATTATCAGTTTGAGGGTCAGGACAGTTTGAAATATCTGTATTTTCCGCTTCGGCAATTTCAGCCGCCGTGCGGTGACGGACAAAGACGGGTTTTCCGCGCCATAACATCTTTAATTGCTGGCCTTCTTCAACTCTTGAAATATCAATTTCAATCGATCCCGCGGATAGGGTGTCAGCAGCCTTTCCCATTTGCGCAACCAAAGGCCACCCAATAGCTGCTGCACCAGCTGCCGCTGTTGCGCCTGTTGCCAAATAGATAAAATCACGTTTGGACTCGTCTTCTAAACCCTCATGGGTCCCAGGATGATCAGACATGTCTTTCGGCCACTCCCTTTAAACCGTGATATCACGGCAAGATTCATGAATCGGGCGGTGTTTATATGGATATAATCAGGATTGCCAGAGCCTATTCGCGGCATTGCGACGCAATTTTCATAAAGAATACAGTTAACTGCATATTCGAACGTAAAGTTTTGCATAATTTTCTACGTCCTAATAAGCGTCAGATATGGAAGTTACACTCTACCAGCCGGAAATTGCGGGCAATTTGGGCTCTATCATGCGGTCATGCGCCTGTTTTGGCGTCAGGCTCTCGGTCGTCGAGCCTTGCGGATTTCCGTTAGGCGACAAACGTATGCGCAGAGCCGCTATGGATTATGATGTCCCGGGCGGCCTAAAAACTCATCAAAATTGGGATGAGGTCCGCGCGTTGGCCAAAGGGCGACTTGTTCTTATGACAACCAAAGGCGCGACCCCTATGCAGGATTTCAAATTCCAGCGTGATGACAATCTTGTCTTTGGCGCCGAAGGCTCAGGCGTGCCGGACTTTGTCCATCAAAGCGTTGATGCGCGGATTGTCATTCCGATGGCGGAAGGGGCCAGATCCCTCAATCTGTCAAATTCTGTCGCCATCACCGTCTTCGAGGCCTTGCGACAAATGCGAGACCTGCCATAAGGCTTTCCATGAAAAATTATCTCCTCTCCTTTATTTTCGCCTCGACCTTGCTTAGCACTTGCGGCGCTGAAAAAGCCGAAACCGCGACACCACCGATTGCATTACCAGTTGCGATTGATTTCCCAGCACAAATTTCGCCCGAGCTTAGCACACGCTTTTCGCGCTTGGCTCTGGATTGCGTGCAAAAAGAATTTCCCAATAAAATTTCGCGCACAACTCACACAGCCGAAGCCATAGGCGCCCCGCAAGAAATCTTCCCGATCTTTTATGGCTGTTTTGATTGGCATAGCGCTGTTCACGGCCATTGGTTACTCGTGCGCCTTTTACGCGAAGCGCCGGAAGATGCCGCCTGGCGCGCGGAAGCCATCGCAAAACTGGATCAGAATTTCTCCCCAGAAAATATGGCCGGTGAACTTGCCAATTTCAGACGGGCCGCGCGCGGCTCCTGGGAACG
Organism: uncultured Algimonas sp.; assembly: GCA_964425355.1. Taxonomy (GTDB): domain Bacteria; phylum Pseudomonadota; class Alphaproteobacteria; order Caulobacterales; family Maricaulaceae; genus Litorimonas. The sequence continues at coordinate 20,298 of CAYRMO010000020.1, forward strand.
CCCTTATGGCTGGGCCTGGTATCTTCAATTAACAGCAGAACTTAGGGAATGGGATGATCCAAAGGCTAAAGCCTGGCTGGAAACACTCGAACCGCTTGAGGCCGATATTGTACAAGCCACAAAAGACTGGCTGCCAAAACTTGCCTATCCCATTCGTCTGGGCACACATAATCAAAGTTCATTTGCCTTTACCCTTATGCTGGATTGGGCTGATACATCTGGTGATCAAGCTTTTGCCGATTTGATAAAAAGCAAGAGCCTTGAATTTCATAAAGCAGATGTGAATTGCCCCATGGCTTATGAGCCCTCAGGGGAAGATTTCCTCTCGCCGTGCCTCATGACAGCGGATTTGATGCGGCGCGTGCTTCCCGCAAAAGAATTTGAAAGTTGGTTAAACGCGTTCTTGCCGGAAATCCCGAATGACGGATCATCTGATTGGCTAGCGCCCGCCATTGTCAAAGATGCCAGCGACGGAAAGCTCGTGCATCTTGATGGCGTGAACTCGTCTCGCGCCTGGAACCTTTACAATATTGCGCGCGCCCTGCCCGAAAATGATGCGAGGCGGGCGAGCCTTGTTGCCGCCGCAAAAATCCATCAAGAGTCCGGTGTTGCGGCTGTAACAGCTGAACATTACTCAGGCTCACATTGGCTCGCCAGTTTCGCGACTTATCTGATGACAGATCGAGGCTGGAATGACGGATAAATTCGCAGATAATAAAGCGCAGGCTACAGCCTGGTTCCGCGCATTACGCGATAAAATTTGCGCCGAGTTTGAAGCGCTAGAACATGAGGCGCCCGCTGATCTTTATCCGGGCGAGCCCGGCAAATTTGAATTTGAAGATTGGCTGCGCAAAGTCAAAAATGGCGGCGGCGGGACAGGCGGTATGATGCGCGGGCGCCTCTTTGAAAAATGCGGCGTCCATATCAGTGTGGTCAAAGGCGAATTTACGCCAGACATGGCGGCCCGCACACCGGGCGCGGATAAAGATCCCCGCTTTTGGGCCGCCGGTATTTCCCTGATCGCCCATATGCGCAATCCGCGCGTGCCAGCCGTTCATATGAATACGCGCTATATTGTGACGACACGAGATTGGTTTGGTGGGGGCGCTGACCTCACCCCGACCCTTGCAAGTGATCGTAATCAGGACACGCCGGACGCAAAAGCTTTTCATGCCGGTATGGCAGGCGCTTGCAAACCCCATGCGGTTGCAGATTATCCTCGCTATAAAGATTGGTGCGATGAGTATTTCCACCTCAAACATCGAGATGAGCCGCGCGGCATTGGCGGGATATTTTATGACCGCCTCAATAGTGGCGATTGGTCAGCAGATTTTGCCTTCACACAAGATGTCGGGCGGCATTTTTTGACGACATATTCTGACATTGTCCGCCGCCGTATGGTTGAGCCTTGGAACGACGCCGAACGCGAAGAACAGCTGATAATCCGGGGACGTTATGTTGAATTTAACCTACTCTGGGATCGCGGCACGACCTTTGGTCTTAAAACAGGTGGAAATGTCAAAACCATATTGAGCTCTATGCCACCCGTCGTGAAATGGCCATAAACCCGAAATAGACCTTAAAAAAAGCAGCGCTTTATGCTCAACCAAACTTTACATTAACCCTGTTTCTCTAGGGCAGTCTCATGTCTTGGTTACATTTGATTCTATTGGCTATTATTCAAGGATTGACGGAGTTTCTGCCGATCAGTTCTTCAGCCCATTTGATTTTGCCTGCACAAATTTTTGGATGGCCAGATCAAGGCCCCCTCATTGATGTTATGGCGCATTTTGGCTCGCTCTTCGCAGTCCTCGCCTATTTCAGAAAAGACGTCGTCGACATCTTAAAAGGATTTATAGATTTGCTCGGACGAAAGTTGAATGTGAATTCCGCCCTAGCTCTCAATCTCATTATTTCGACCCCACCTGCCTTACTCTTCGGCTTTATTTTAGCTAAAACTGAGTTGGATCAAGCGATCCGCTCCCCTGGCATCATTGCCTTTACGACGATCACATTTGGTATTTTATTGTGGTTATCAGATATATGGGCGAAAGCCGATAAACCGGTCTCAGACTTAACCTGGAAAGGGGCCATAACCTTAGGTCTTGCTCAAGCCCTGGCCCTTATTCCGGGAACCTCGCGATCTGGTATCACCATGACCGCAGGACGATTTATGGGGCTTTCTCGAGAGGCGGCAGCCCGATTTTCTATGTTGATGAGCTTACCCATTATTGCAGCGAGTGGATTATACGCCATATTAAAATTAATGTCGGTCGACGCATCTGAACAAACGGCAACGCTTTCCAATGGATTGGTTGTCGCAGGCCTATCTTTTGTAACGGCCTATGCCTGTATTGCCCTCTTTATGAAATGGGTCGGACGCATCGGGTTCTTCCCCTTCATGCTCTACCGACTTGCGCTAGGCGCAGGCCTTCTGATCTGGATGTTTACATGAGGCATTTTTCATGTTTTGCGCAATTGTTGCCGGTTTCAAATTTCACTAAAGCGCCTGTCGTGAAAGCTATTTCTGCCATATGTCTCTCGCTATCTTTTAGCTTGGCTACGCATGCACAAGATTCTGTGCTTCCAAATGTTCCACCATCTCAAGACGTTCAGACCGAGCTAGACACGACGCAAGAGCTGGATCTTGAAGAATTAGATCGCCGCGCTTCACTTCTTATGCAACAACTCGAAATGACAGGTCTGGCTATGGCCATTGTCGAAAAAGGTGAGATCGCTTTTGCTAAAGGATATGGCGAAGAATTGCGCGATAGCGGACGCCAAGTGACAGCTGATACAGTCTTTCGATGGGCTTCTGTATCAAAAGGGGTTGCTGCCAATACCTTATTGTCAATTGTCGAAGAGGGTGAAACCTCTCTCGCAGATAAAGCCGAAGACCTCGCGCCATCGCTTGACCTCCCTGGCGACGAGAAAACGGTCAATCTTCTCCATCTCTTATCGCATCAAACGGGCATTGTTCGAAATGCCTATGATAATCGTATTGAAGCTGGAAAAGCCGCGAAACCAACCCGAAGTGCCTTGCAAAGTCTTGGGACATTGTGTGAACCTGGAACGTGTCATACCTATCAAAATGTCGCCTATGATGCGATCTCGGAAATTGTCGAAGTCAAAACAGGCTTGCCCTATAAAACGGTTTTGAAAGACCGTGTCTTTGATCCATTAGGCATGGACACCGCCTCTGCGACCCTTGAGGGTCTGACACGAAATAAGAGCTGGGCGCGACCTCATAATCGTTATGGTCAACGTATCAGCGCGGTTAAACCCACCTATTACCGCATTCCGGCGGCGGCTGGTGTAAACTCTTCTGTCAAAGATATGGCGAAATGGATGATCGCCCAATTCCCAGATAGCGAGCAAATTCCTTCCGATCGCCTAGCAGCTATGCAAACGCCTGTAATCCAAACCACATCTGAACAACGTTTTATGAATAGACGTTTCAGAGATTTACAGCGCGCCCATTATGGTTTGGGGTGGCGGGTCTATGATTTTCACGGACATAAAGTTGTGGGTCATCGCGGCGGCGTGGAAGGTTATCGTTCGCTCGTTCTTTTTGATCCAGAAGCTAAAGCCGGTATCGCCTTAATGTGGAATTCACCCCATACAAGACCCATCGGTCTACAAATGGAATTCCTAGATCAGCTTTACGGCGTTTCAAAACGTGACTGGCTGCGCCTTAGTGAAGGGCGTCTTTAACGGCACTAATAATCCGGTCCTGCATCTCTTCATCCAAATAAGGGTGCATAGGCAGGCTAATCGAACGTGCACTTGCCGCTTCAGTCACGGCCAAACCGCCTGATCCTATCGGATAATCCGCATAGGCCGTCTGGCGATGAATGGGTTTGGGATAATATCTCGGCGTCGGAATGCCTTGATCCCCTAAGGCTTTTTGCAAAGCATCAGGCGCTTCGGTTTCAATCGTATAAATCGCCCAGATAGGCCTGACGCCATCCATTACAAAAGGCGTCTGCACATATTGGGACAGCGCCTTATTATAACGATCAGCAATTTTATTGCGGGCCTTAATTTCGTCTTCAAAAATAGAGAGTTTGGACAGTAATATTGTGGCTTGGATCGTATCTAATCGAGAGTTTAAGCCGATCCGTACATTGTCATATTTATCCGTACCAGCCCCATGCATTCGCAGCGAACGAATTATATCGGCAAGCTCTGCGTCATTTGTAAAAACGGCGCCGCCATCGCCGTAACACCCTAAAGGCTTGGCCGGAAAAAAGCTGGTTGTTGCTACATCGGCCCAATGAATGGGGTGATGTCCATTAAGTGTGGAGCCAAAACCTTGCGCAGAATCCGCCAATAACTTGAGACCAAGTTCTTTTGTGATCGGAGCAAGTTCATCATAATTTGCGCATTGGCCAAATAGGTCCACACTCATCACGACTTTTGGCATCAGGCCTTTAGGACAATTTTCAATGGCTGCCTTCAGATTTTTCGGGTCCATATTATAAGTCTGCGCATCCACATCGACAAAGATCGGCGTCGCGCCCAAAAGCGCAATGGCTTCCGCGCTGGCGCAATAGCTCCAACTCGGGACAAAAACCGCATCCCCTTGCCCAACCTCCCAGGCTTTGAGCGGCAAGATCAAAGCGTCGGTCCCATTGGCGCAAGAAATCGTCTCTTTTGCCCCACAATAGGCGGACAAGGCGGCTTCCAGCTCAAGAACTTCATCGCCCAAAATATATCGATTGTGATCTAAAACAGTCTGAATACGCGCATCAATATCCGACTTGAGACGCTTATATTGCGAAGCCAAGTCGATAAAGGGGATTGGCGGTTTAGGTTCCATAGGGGTCTTCTGCCCGAGATCGCCGGAAAGGCAAGTTATAAAGCCCTAATATTTGATAGTAGAGCTTTAGCTGGTTAATCCCTCAGTAATTCATTTACACCCGTCTTGGCGCGTGTTTTTGCATCTACTGTTTTGACGATTACTGCGCAGGCCAAGCTGTGGCTTCCGTCTTTTGATGGCAGCGTTCCAGGTACAACAACGGAAAAAGCAGGCACTTCACCAAAACTGATCTCACCTGTCGCGCGGTTAAAGATTTTCGTGGATTGCGAAATAAACACACCCATGGCTAGGACGGCACCTTCTCTGACAATCACGCCCTCAACGACTTCGGAGCGCGCGCCAATAAAGCAATTATCTTCGATTATAGTCGGATTGGCCTGAAGCGGTTCCAACACACCGCCAATGCCGACACCGCCGGAAAGATGAACATTTTCACCGATCTGCGCGCAAGACCCAACCGTTGCCCAGGTATCTACCATTGTGCCCGATCCGACATGGGCGCCAATATTGACATAAGACGGCATGAGCACAGCATTGGGCGCGATAAAACTTCCGCGTCTCACAGTCGCAGGCGGGACGACACGAAAGGCGGCTTTGGCAAAATCATCTTCCGTCCAGCCTTCAAATTTGGACGGGACCTTATCAAAGAAATGACCATCTTGCGGACCACCTGTCATCATCGCATTTGGGTGAATGCGGAAGCCCAATAAAACGGCTTTTTTTAACCATTGATGAACAACCCAATCCCCATTCCCAGACTTGGAGGCAACACGGAGGCTTCCATCATCAAGTTTTCCGATCGCAGTTTCGATCGCGTCGCGCGCTTCGCCCTTTGTATCAGGTGATAAGGCGGCCCGGTCTTCCCAAGCGGATTCAATGGCGGATTGGAGTGTATCGAGTGTCATGTCAGCGTCCTATTGGCCCAAAGGCATTTTTTAAATCGCGCGCAACATAGGCCCGCAACGCGTCGCGTCAACCATGACTTTAAGGCGTACTCAGAACGTGCCCCTCTGCCAGATAAATATCATCATAGCGCACGCCGCCATTTCCATAAGGGGCGCGCGCCGGCCCCGTATTTGAGATCGCCATAAAGCCGGTCAAAACCTCTTCGCGTTTCATCCGAAACTGCGCGCCTGCAAAAACTCTGGTCTGCGTCGTGAATTCTCCACCACGCATATAAAGATCATAGCTCTGACCACCTTCAGAGATAGATGCGTTATTTATGACGCCCCACATCTCATACCAAATATTTGTCGCAAGTGGCTTTGCTGCCTCGCCGGTTTTCGGGTTCCGGATTTTGGAATAGGTCTTGGGGCCAGTCAGCACCATAAAGGTACCGTCATTTTTGGTGCCGTCACTCTCGGCTTTATCTGTGATCCTGAACATTGGCTCAAACGCATTATAACCCAATGACTCCATATCGCCTGCGGCTTGATTGGTTAGGCCGAAGGAATGATTATTCGGAAAAGCCTCGACGTTGAACCGCAGATAAAGTGTCGCCGCGTCTCCGGTTTGAATTGGAGCAGGCAATTGGCGAAGACCAATGGCTTTACGATTTCCAATCACGCCCTCGGCCGCCGGCTTCCGGATCATAAAATGATTTCCGTCCACCACTCTAATTTCGCTGACCTGAGGTGATTCAAAAAAGGGATCAGCCTGGTTGTCTACATCCAAGCGATGCCAGGCCTCTATCGCGTCAGAGCTTTCAAAATCATCGACTGTCACCCAGTCGGTCACCGTACAGGCGCTAAGAAAAAAAGCAAACCCAACAAATATCAGAAACTTAAATCGCTTATTCAATTTTTATCCCGCGCGTTTCATCGTTTCGACCAATAGGTGTAACGCTTCCAGAAACCTTGAGCGATCACGCGCTGTAAAAGGGGGCGGCCCGCCAATATTAGGCTGCTCAGCGCCTGCCCGTAAATCCGCCATTATGGCGCGCACTGCTATCTGGGACCCAATTGTATCCAGCGTCATGGGCTTACCATTGGACCCAAGCACATGCCCGTCAGATTTCAAGACGCGTTCGGCCAGTAATATATCAGAGGTAATGACGATTGCATTTTCATCCGCAGCCTCGGCAATAAAATCGTCCGCAGCGTCAAAACTATCATTGACCAAATGAAAGGAAAACCCAGCTTCCTTTGGAACCCTGATAAAACTATTGGCGACAACGGCGACTGGCACCCCATGCCGTCTCGCGACTTTAAAGGTTTCGTCGCGGACGGGGCACGCATCCGCATCGATATAAATTTTTAATCTCACAAAAGAATAGATAACGACTTGTCGCGACCATGTCGCCTGATATTGCATAAATATGTCCAAGCGTGACACATCAAAGGAAGACAGCTTCGCGGCCTTTCGACATTCTGCCTTTAAACGATTTTTCTGGGCACGGTTTTTAACGGCAACCGCCATTCAAATTCTTGCAACCTCTGTCGGGTGGCAGATCTGGATCGAGACGAAAAATGCCTGGTTGCTCGGGTTAATTGGGTTGGTGCAATTCCTGCCGGCACTCATTCTGGTTTTGATAACAGGGCTGGCCTCGGATGTTCTAGGTCGAAGACGCGTTATGGGGTTTGCCATTTTATTGATGATGGTCTGTGCCTTAGGGATTTTGATATTATCCTTTAGTGGGAATTTCCAGCCCGCATATGTGCTGATTTTATTGACTATCCTCGGTGTTGCACGCGCCTTTCATACACCTGCATCAAGTTCATTGGTTGTCAATGTCGTGCCGAAAGCAGATTTCCCCAATGCCGTTGGATGGGTCACATCGTCCTGGCAATTAGCCTCTATTGCTGGACCCTCATTAGGTGGGCTTTTAATCGCGATTTCCGGAACAATCGCCTATAGTAGCTCAGCCATAGTATTTTGCTTCGCAGCGCTTTTGATTTTCTCGCTTGAAAAGCCCGATCAACAAAAAGAGACCGACCCAACAAATTGGGACACAATTGTGGGTGGCTTTCAATATATCCTGAAAGAAAAAATTATTCTGGGTGCGATGACGCTCGATCTATTCGCGGTTTTACTCGGCGGTGCTGTTGCCCTCCTGCCGATCTATGCCGAAGATATTTTAAATGTTGGGGCCATCGGAAATGGGCTATTGCGCGCCGCGCCTGGGATTGGAGCCATTATCACGGTTATCCTGCTTGTGCGATTTCCGATCCGAAACCATGCGGGCCCCATATTACTTTTCACGGTCGCAGCTTTTGGCGCGGCAACGGCCGTGTTTGGGATTTCAAAAATCGCCTGGGTCTCTATACTTGCCCTTGCTCTGGTCGGGGCTTTTGACATGGTCAGCGTCTATATTCGTGAAATCCTTGTCCAGTTCTGGACACCTGATCGCGTAAGAGGACGCGTCAATGCGGTGAACGGCATATTTATTGGCGCCAGTAATGAGGTCGGTGAATTTCGCGCAGGCGCGATGGCCGGGCTTTTTGGCGCCATCTTTACCGTTACAATCGGTGGTATTGCTGCCATCGGCATAGCCGCGAGTTGGCGCTTTCTCTTTCCAAAAATGTCACAAATCAGGAAACTCGAAGCGCCTGATTTGGATCTGTGACATAGACGTTTGGGCCTGCACCTTAACCCAAAATCTCATCCACCCATTCCGGGACGAGTTGGGTCGCGGGTCCCAATCGACTTTCTTTGAAAATAGCAGAACCTTCTGATGGCTCGAGATTAAGCTCTAAGGTCCGCGCGCCTTTTGATTTGGCCCGTTGAACAAAACCAGCGGCCGGATAAACGGCACCTGAGGTGCCAATTGAAACAAAGAGATCACATGTTTTCAGGGCTTTTTCTATCGTATGCATAGCATATGGCATTTCGCCAAACCAAACAATATCCGGACGTGGAGAACCTTTAGATCCGCAAGAGGGGCAAATGGATGAAACCGATAAATCCTCTTTATGGTCCCAACGGTGCCCACAAGAGCCGCAAAGCGCGGATAGTAATTGCCCATGCATATGTATGACATGAGGGGATCCGCCTCGCTCATGGAGGTCGTCCACATTTTGCGTCACCAAAGTCACCTCGCCGGCAAATTCAGATTGCAAGCGACCAATGGCTTTATGCGCGGCATTGGCCTCAACCGTTTTTAACGCGGCACGTCTGAGATTGTAAAAACGGTGAACCAGAGCCGGGTCCGCCGCATAGCCTTGCGGAGTTGCGACTTGTGAAATGGGATGATTTTCCCACAAGCCACCCGCATCCCGAAAGGTATCAATGCCACTTTCGGCCGAAATTCCTGCGCCAGTGAGGATGACGATATGATTTGGATGTGTCATAAGGCTCTTATGCCATCAATTCTCTTTGTTTGTCTCGGTAATATTTGCAGGTCCCCGACAGCGGAGGCCGTGTTTCGCGCAAGAGCGAAAAGTTTGGCCCTTGGCGATAAAATCCTAATTGATAGTGCAGGCACCGGAGCCTGGCATGCGGGCGAGCCACCTGATCCACGAAGCCGCGCGGAAGGTGAAAGACGCGGCTATAGTTTTGCTGGACAAGCGGCGCGCAAAGTCCGCCTCGATGATTTCATGGAATTTGACTATATTCTGGCGATGGACCGCTCAAACCTAATAGCTCTAAATGCGATAGCGCCAGGCAATGTGCACGCCAAGCTTTCACTTTTCTTACCCAGCGGCAAGGATGTCCCTGACCCCTATTATGGTGGGCCGGACGGGTTTCGCAACGTTGTCGACCTCATCGAAAATGCCGCAGATCACTGGCTGCGTATATTGCAAGACGAGGTGGACACAAGGGATGGGAAAGCTTAATCGGCACCCAGAATGTTTTCGAGATAAGGTCACGATTCATGACATCCAATTCTAAACTTGTTACGGTCTTTGGTGCCTCTGGTTTTCTCGGTCGTTATGTAATCCGCGCTATGGTCGCAAAAGGCTGGCGCGTTAGGGCCGCCGTTAGAAACCCGCATATCGTGCCAGAACTCAAAGTTATCGGGAATGTTGGCCAAGTCCAAATGGTTCAAGCCAATTTAAGGTTCCCGGAGTCTGTGGCGCAAGCCATTGAAGGCGCAGATGCTGTGATTAATCTGGTGAGTGTCTTATTCGAATCTGGTCGCCAAACCTTTGAGGCCATTAATGTAGATGGACCAGACATTATTGGTGCTGCATGCGCCGAAGCCGGCGTAACAAACTTGGTTCACGTCTCTGCCATTGGTGCGGATGTTGATAGCGAAAGTGATTACGCCCGCACTAAAGGTGAAGGTGAACACCGCCTATTAGAACATGTGCTGTCTGCCGATATCCATCGGCCCTCTATTATCTTCGGGATCGAGGATGAATTTTTCAATCGATTTGCATCTCTGGCCGCTTTTGCACCTGCCTTGCCTTTAATTGGTGGTGGACAAACAAAGCTCCAACCCGTTTACGTCGACGATGTTGCCAAAGCCATTTCAGAGAGTGTTAGTCGCGGTACCACAGGTCAAATTTACGAATTAGGTGGCCCGCGAGGCTATAGTTTTAAAGAGCTCTTGAAATTCATACTGGGCATAATCGATAAGAAGCGCCTCTTACTGCCCGTGCCTTGGTTTGCCGCAAATATTATGGGTGTCATGGGCGAGCTCTCGGGCGCTCTGCCTTTTGTCAAACCTTTCTTGACACGTGATCAGGTGAAAAATTTGAAAGTTGACAATCTTGTCTCAGATGACGCAGTTGGATTTGAGGCTTTCGGGATTAAACCCAAGACTATTGAAGCCATTGTTCCGGATTATTTGTCAAAATATCGGAAATATGGCGAATTTTACGAGAAACGAGACGTCGTCGAAGACTAATTAAGGGAAGACAAAATTATGAGACTTGCAGCAATTACACTGGCACTATTCAGCCTTTCATTCGCATCACCTGTTTATGCATCAGACAATGCAGACAAAGCCAATTGTGAAGTTTACAGCAAGATTGGCGGCGTCATGGTAGAATTTATGTTGCCGCTTACGATGCAAGAATTCGTGGATATGATGACCGGTAAAGAGCCAAAACTCATGGAAGATATGACGTCGGCGCTTATAAAAGGCCTGGATGGAGATAGTCTTTCGACAATGTTAAGATTAGGCGACGAATCACATTTTGTCGGAGAAGCGGCAGGCGAAGTTGGCGTTGGCTTGTTAATGGAAGGGCGTGCTTCATCAGCTGCGGACGTCAGGCGTATCATGATGAATGATTGTCAAGAAATTGGTTTTCGAAGGATTATTGATAATCAAAAGGCAGCCTCCGCTTTAACCTCAAGGAATATTGTCCAGTAGTGATTGCTTGAAATATCGCTTTCGCAATTTTTAAAAAACGTTTCTGGTTTTAAGGATAGGAGCTTCAATGCTTGTTTCACTCAAAAATACCCTAGCAACAACATTAACGATTTTGATGTTGGCCGCTTGCTCGAATAACAGCGCTACGGCGCCATCCGCGCAATTCGACTCTGTCTCCCTGGACTCTATTCTGACCAACCAGGAAGATAAGGCAAAGGCCCGCTACAAATATCGTAACCCCCATGACACGTTAGAATTTTTTGATATTACGCCAGGTATGTCTGTTGCCGAAGCCTTACCAGGCGGGGGATGGTATTCAAAAATTCTCATCCCATATCTCGGAAAAGACGGACAACTCATTGGCGTGGATTATGCGATGGAGATGTGGAGCGAGTTCAGTTTCGCAACCCCAGAATTTATCGAAACAAAATCAACCTGGCCAGAAGACTGGACGGCCAAGGCCAATGAATGGGTCGACGGCGGCGCCCCGATTTCGGCCATGACATTTTCAGGCGAAGGCGCGCCCAAAGGTGAATTAGACGCCGTTTTATTCATCCGCGCCCTTCATAATTTCAATCGCTTTGAGAGCGACGGTGGCTATATGACGGACGCTGTCTCACTTGCCCATAATATGCTAAAATCAGGCGGCATTGTGGGTGTGGTGCAACACCGTGCGCCAGAAAGCGCAAGTGATGACTGGGCCAATGGTTCGAATGGATATCTGAAACAAAGTCGGGTGATTTCTATATTTGAAGCAGCTGGATTTGAATTAGTCGACACATCAGAAATTAATGCGAACCCTAAAGATATTCCAGGAGAAGCCGACGGGGTTTGGCGTCTTCCACCGTCTTTAAGCGGCGCAAGAGATAATGAAGCCCTAAAGGCCGAACGCGAAGCCATTGGTGAAAGCGATCGGATGACCCTCAAATT